>NZ_JBITEO010000008.1:0-283842 GCF_044455245.1 Streptomyces sp. NPDC051310 | reverse complement strand
GGGGGGCGCGCCGCGGGGGGGGGGGGGGGGGGGGGGGGGGGGGGGGGGGGGCCCCCTACCAAACCCCTCTCCCCGCCCCCGGCCGCGGCGCCCCCCCCCCCCCCCCCCCCCCCCCCCCCCCCCCCCCCCCCCGCGTCCGTACGACCGGGGCCCCGCTCACAGCCGGCCGTCCTCGCGGCGGTGGATCTGCTCCACCAGCTCCGCGGCCAGCGACTTGATCGTCTCCAGGCCCGCCCGTCCCCAGGGGCGCGGCTCGGTGTCGACCACGCAGATCGTGCCCAGCGCCGTACCCGTACGGTCGATGAGCGGCGCCCCGAGGTAGGAGCGGATGCCGATCTCGTCGACGACCGGGTTCCCGGCGAACCGCGGATAGTCGCAGACGTCCTCCAGGACCAGTGCCTTGCGGCGGACCACCACGTGCGGGCAGTAGCCGTGGTCGCGCGCCATGAAGCGGCTGACGCCGCCGGTGGCGACGGCCGTGGCACCGAGGTCGCCACCCGAGTGCGCGCCCTCCGGGGTGTGCAGACCGGCGAAGAACTGCCGGTTCTCGTCGATGAAGTTGACCATCGAGTACGGTGCGCCGGTCACGGTCGCGAGCTTGGTGGCGAACGCGTCGAACTCGGGGTCGGGCCGCTCCCCCATGCCCAGTTCGCGCAGCCGGCGCACGCGCAGCGGTGCCTCGCGGTCGACGGGGGTCAGCAGCAGGTGACCGGTGGGGTCGTAGGTCATCAGGGTGCTCCATGGCTCGGCGCCGGGGCCGGAACCGGGTAGGTCGCCAGCAGGTGCTGGACGAGGGTGACCAGGGTCTGGATCCCGGAGCTGGCGATCCGGGCGTCGCACAGCACGACCGGCACCTCCGGCTTGAGGTCGATGGCGGCCCGCACCTCGTCGGGTTCGTACCGGAACGAGCCCTCGAATTCGTTGACGGCCACGACGAAGCGGATGCCGCGCCGCTCGAAGAAGTCGACGGCCGAAAAGGACTCCTGCAACCGCCGGGTGTCGGCCAGCACGACCGCGCCGAGTGCACCCTCCGACAGCTCGTCCCACATGAACCAGAAGCGCTCCTGCCCCGGTGTGCCGAACAGGTAGAGCACGTGCCGCCGGTCGAGGGTGATGCGGCCGAAGTCCATGGCGACCGTGGTCGTCCTCTTCGACTCGACGCCCTCCAGGCTGTCGGTGCCGACGCTCACCTGGGTGAGGAGCTCCTCGGTGCTCAGCGGTTCGATCTCGCTGACCGCGCCCACGAAGGTCGTCTTGCCGACCCCGAAGCCGCCCGCGATCAGGATCTTCAGAGCGGTGGGGAAGACGTCGTCGCTCACGTCTCGGCCCTCAGAGCCGTCGTTGTAGGCCATGGAGCACTGCCTCCAGCAAGGAACGGTCGGTGGGGTTGTCGTGGAAGCGGGGCGCCCGCGCGGTCAGCGCCCCGCAGTCGACGAGGTCGGAGAGCAGCACCTTGGTGACCACCGCGGGCAGCCGTAAGTGCGCCGCGATCTCCGCCACCGAGGTCGGTCCGTGGCACAGGCCGAGTGCCTGGCTGTGCTCCGGACCGAGCGGCGCCTGGGGCGGCGAACCGGTGGCCATGACCAGGGAGAGCAGGTCCAGCGCGGCCGTCGGGCGGGTACGGCCGCCGCTCACCGTGTACGGACGGATGAGGCGGCCGGCCGCGTCGTCGAGCCAGGGGCCGTCCTGCGGTTGCCGGGGCGACACGGGTCAGCGCCCCGTGACGCCCGGCGCCGCTGCTTGTCTGGCCGGTGTGACGAGATACGGCCGTACGCTCTTGACGAGCATCGCCATCTCGTAGCCGAGGACGGCCGCGTCGGTTTCGCGCCCGGCGAGCACGGCCAGACAGGTGCCGGACCCGGCGGTGGAGACGAACAGCAGGGTGTTGTCGAGCTCGACGACGACCTGCCGGACCTCGCCGTTGTCGCCGAATCGGGTACCGGCGCTGCGGCCGAGGGAGTACAGGCCGGAGGCGAGGGCCGCCATGTGGTCGGCGCTGTCGGCGTCCAGGCCGTGCACGGATTTCACCAGGCCGTCGGAGGAGAGCAGAACCGCGCTGCGGGTGTGGGGGACCCGCTGGACCAGGCCGCCGAGCAGCCAGTCGAGATCCGAGGAATGGCCGTGCGGCACATCGCTCGCCATGGTGCATCTACTCCTTGAGGTCTTCGTCATGTCGCTGCGGTTCGAGGTACGCGCGGTAGTCGGGGTAGGCGCGTGGTGCGCGGTGGTCGGGTGCGGGTGCGGGGGCCGGCTCCGTTCGTACCGGCTCCGGCAGTACCGGCTCCGGCAGTAGCGGCTCCGGCTGTGCCGGTTCCGGCCGGGCCGGCTCTTCGTACACCGGCGCGGGATGGGCCGGTCGGGCGTGCGGCTGCTCGGCGGGCGCGGACTCGGCGAGCCCGATGCCGCGCCGGAAGGCCGCCATCAGTCCCGGGTCGTGGAGGGCCGGCTCGTCGTGACGGCGCTCGGCGGGCATGTCCCGCAGCTGCGGGACCAGGTGCTCCTGCGCACGCCGCTTGGGCAGCCGGGGGCGCTCGGTGTGCGCTTCCCGTACGGGCAGGGGCGCGGGCTCCGGTACGTACGAGGGCTGCTGGTGCGGCAGGGCGGGCGGGGCGGGCGGTGCGTGGACCGGCTGCCGGTGCACGGGCTCGGGGTGCGGGGGCTCCGCCGCGGTGATCTCGGCGGCGGCGGACGGCTGCGGCGGTACGGGCGCCGGGGAGGGCACGCCCGCGGGCGGCGGGGCGGGGGCGGGGACGGCCGCGGGCCGGGGGGTGGCCCCGGCCGTGGCGCCGTCCTCCGCGTCCTGCTCGTCCGCGGCGGACATCCGGTTCATCTCGGGTCCGAGCAGCCCCTGCGGCAGGACGAGGACGGCTTGCACGCCGCCGTAGATGTTGGTCTGGAGGCGGACCGCGATGCCGTGCCGGCGTGCGAGCGCGGCGACGACGAACAGGCCGATCCGGCCGTCCTGGAGGAGATGGGCGACGTTGACCTGGTCGGGGTCGGCGAGCAGGGCGTTCATCTTGTTCTGCTCACTGGCGGACATGCCCAGTCCGCGGTCCTCCACCTCGACGGCGAGCCCCGCCGTGACGAGCTGGGCGCGCAGCAGCACGGTGGTGTGCGGCGCGGAGAACAGCGTGGCGTTCTCGACGAGTTCGGCAAGGAGGTGGATGACGTCGGCGACGGCGTGACCGCGCAGGGTGCCGTCGATCGGCGGTACCAGCTTCACCCTCGGGTACTGCTCGACCTCGGCGATCGAGGAGCGCAGCACCTCCGTCATGGTGACCGGGTTGGACCACTGCCGGCGGGAGATGGCGCCGCCGAGGACGGCGAGGTTCTCGGCGTGCCGGCGGATGCGGGTGGCCAGGTGGTCGACGTGGAACAGGCCTTTGAGCAGCTCGGGGTCCTCGACCTCGTTCTCCAGCTCGTCGAGCAGCTGGATCTCGCGGTGGACGAGGGACTGGAGCCGGCGGGCCAGGTTGACGAAGACCTCGACCTTCTGTTCGTTGCCGACGCTGCTGGACAGCTGGGACGCCTGGACGACGGCGGCCACCGCGGCTTCGTGGGAGCGGGACAGCTCGGTCGCGAGCAGGTCGAACTCGTCGGCGCCGGCGGCGGGCAGCGGGGTGCCGGGCCGGGCCTGCGGGCGCTCGCCGCGGCGCAGTTGTTCGATCACCCCGCCCAGTTCGTTCTGGCCCCGGGCGGCGGTGCGGCGCAGCGCGGTGCAGCGCTCCAGTACCGAGGTGGCCACGCGGTCGGCTCCGAGCGCGGCCGCGGCGACGGCCGCGACGGCGAAGGCGGCGCACGCGGTCAGGGCGGCCCACAGGCCGGGGGTCGGCCGGGCTCCGGTGGAGCGCAGGACGAGGAGCACCGCGGCGACGCCGCCGAGGGCCACCACGAGGGACGGCAGTACGGCGGCGCGCAGGAGTTGGGGGCGTATGCGTGCGTCGGGCAAAGGGGTCGGCCGGCTCGGCCTCCCGTGGGACGGGGGGCGGGCGCCTGGCCGGCCGTGCCGCCCGCCCTCACGGCGGTCCGGCCGCGCGGCGGGTGCGCGAAGTTGAGACATCAGCGTCCTCGGTACGTGGGGCCCCAGGAATCGGCGTGTATCCACGGGCATGCTGTGGCGTACTACGGGTGTTCGACCTCGGCGCACGGCGGGCGCAACAGGCGTCCGATGAGCCCACCGTTGATCACCGGCAACACACGGTAGTCGGCATATATTCACGTCCGGTGGGCAGTTGACAAACTTCCCCGCCGAGCGTCCCGCTCTGGTATGAGGGTTCGCACGACAGCCCGATAACGCGCACCGGAACACGCCGGCGCGTGAGGGCCGTTGTCGTCAGCCCAGGCCGAGCAGCCGGGCGGCGCTCTCCTCGGCGAGGCCCTCGGCGTACGCGGGGAGCGGGGTGCCCGCCCTGAGGTGGCGGCGCACCAGCGACAGCGGCAGTTCGACCAGGGCGAGCGCGACGCGTTCGGCGTCCTGCGGCCCGTCGGCTCCGAGCGCGGCCGTGACGGAGGCGAGCGCGCCGGCCACCCGCTGATGGCCGCGGTCGGCCCGCCGGACGTGCTCCTCGGACCAGTCGGCGCGGCCGAAGTCGTCGGCGCCGTAGAGCAACAGGGAGGCTTCGCCGGTGTGGGCCCGGCTCCAGGAGACGACATGGCGGGCCGCCGCGCAGCCGGCGCGCACCGGGTCGTCGTGCGCGTCGAACGTGCGGAAGTACCCGTCCTGGAAGCGCTCCACCGTGCGCAGCCAGACCTCGGCCAGCAGGGCGGTGCGCCCGCTGAAGCGGTGGTACACCGACCCGCTGGGCGCGCCCACCTCCTTGGCCACCGCGGACATGGTCACCCCCGCGGGACCGGACGCCACCGTCAGGCGCACGGCCGCGTCCAGCATCTGGTCCAGGTCGAAGCGGGGTGGTCGGGCCATGCGGGGGAGAGTACCCTTCCCCATATTAGAGAGCTCTCTCTAATATGGGTGATGCGGAAGGGCGGACCATGGGCGTCCACAACGTGCACGAGCGTTTGCTGCCGGCGAAGGAGAGCGAGGTGGGCGCCCTGATCGACACCTTGGCGAGCGAGGGCGACCTGCTGTGGCCGCGGGCCCCGTGGCCACCGATGATCTTCGACCGGCCCCTGGCGGTGGGGGCATCCGGCGGACACGGCCCGGTCCGCTACACCGTCGAGGCGTACGCGTCCTCCCAGTGGGTGCGCTTCTCGTTCGACGGTCCGCGCGGGTTCCACGGCTTCCACGAGTACGCCGTGATCCCCGTCGGCGAGGGGCGCACCGCGCTGCGGCACACCCTGTCCATGAACGCCCGCGGCCCGGCGCGCGCCGGCTGGCCGCTGCTGTGGCGGCCGTTGCACGACGCCTGCCTGGAGGACAGCCTGGACCGGGCCGAACGGGCCCTCACCGGCACGGTCGCCCGCCCGGCGCGTCACAGCCCGTACGTGAGGACGCTGCTGCGCGCCATGGCACGCTGAGCGGCCCGCGGACCGGTGGGCCGGCGGGACCCGGCTGAGGGCGTCGGGGCCGCCGTCTCCCGGGCGCCGTCCGCCCGGTCCGGCCCCGGTCCGGCGCCGGGCTCGACCGTCGCCTCACCGGCCATGAGCGGCACCGCGGCGGACGGCCGCCCTCCGACCGCTGTCGCACCGGTCAGGAGGGCGGCGTTCTCTTGCGGGCAAGACGCCCGCTCGGACGTCACACGTGCGTCCGCTCCGGTGTCGGGATCAGGACGGGTCGCCGTACTGGAGGCCGCGTCCGTTGGTGCCGACGTACACGCGGCCGAAGGCGTCGGGGTCGCCGGCGCCGCCGAGGCCGCCTCACTGGTGGGCGTCGTCGTTGACACGGAGCCAGGTGGCGTTCTTGTCGGTGGAGCGGAAGACCCCGGTGACGTCCTCCACGGTGCCGATCAGGTACAGGGCCCGGTAGGAGGGCCGGAGCAGGCAGACGCGGTCAGCGCTGGTGCGTCAGCAGACCCGGACGGTAGGGCCACTGGCCGTAGTCGCCGCCGGAGCTGGGGTCGCGTCCCTGGTAGAGGAAGCGCAGGTTACAGGGGTCGACCGTGAAGGTCTGGTCGGCACCGGTACGTATCAGTTCACCGTGGCTGATGTCGTTGGTCCAAGTGGCACCGCTGTTGGCCTTGCCGGCGAAGGGGTTGCTCTCGGTCGCGGCCTGGGGTGTCCAGGAACCGTTCAGGCTGGTGGCCGTGAACGAGCGGAAGTACCGGCCCTGGGAGCCGATCGCTTCGACGATCATGAGGTAGCGGTCCTGGCCCTGGAGCTTGTAGACCTGCGGCGCTTCGAACAGGTTGTTCGTCGTGTCAGTCATGACCACCGTCGAGGTCTTCCCGAAGCTGCCGGGGAAGTTCCCGATCGGCATACTCGCCCGGTAGATCCTGCCGTTGTCGCCGGCGAAGAACAGGTACATGTTCGTGCCGTCACCGATGAGGGTCTGGTCGATGGGGCCCGTCCCCGAGTCGGCGATGGTTCCGGAGAAGAGCTCCTGCTCCGCCGACCAGCCGTTCGGGTTGGTGGGGTCGGTCGACGTCCGGTAGGAGAAGGCGGTCCTGCCCCACTGGTAGGCGAGCACCCAGATGTTCTTCGGCGCGAAGTGGAAGAGCGTGGGCGCGACGACGGAACTCGACATCGTGTTCTGCCCGGCCGAGGCCATCTCCGACCAGTTGGTGAACGGCGTGAAGTTCATCGAGCCCCAGCCCGCTCCCGTTCCCGCGGCGCCGTGCGTCGTCGCGTAGACGAGGTGCTTGCCATTGTAGGGGGCGACGGTGAAGTCCTTGAGCGACGCCCAGCCCGCCTTGGGCTGCGCCAGCGCGCCCGTCGACGACCAGCGGTACGTCGTGGGAAGGGCACAGGTGCCGGGGGCACCGCCGCCGGCGACCCTGACCAGCTGCCATTGCTGGTTGGCACCGCCCCAGTCGTCGTACTGGACGACGTTCGAGCCGTCAGCGGTGGAGGCGCCCTGCACTTCGAGGGCCTTGCCACTGTGGCGGGCGACGAGCCGCACGTGACCGTCCGCGCCGTCGGCCAGCCGCCACTGCTGGTTGGTGCCGTTCAGATCGGTCCACTGGACGACCGGGCCGCCGTTGGCGGTGGAAAGGTTGTGGACGTCCAGGACCTTGCCGGAGTGGCGGGACTTGACACGGTAGTAGCCGTCACCGGAGGCGACGAACTGCCACTGCTGCTGATGCTGGTCGTTCCTGGTCCACTGGGTGATGCGGGCGCCGTCGCCGGTCGCGAGGTTGTAGACGTCCAGGGCCTTGCCGCTGTTGCGGTTGACCAGCACGTACCAGGCGTTGGTGTCGATGGTCGCGGCGGCGGCGGGTGGGGCGCTGAGGAGAGTCGCCCCGAGCAGCAGGGACGACAGGACCGCGAGGACGAGGCTCAGGACCAGAGGTGGGCGGCGAAATCTCATCAGGAAAGCTCCATGGGGAGTCGGGGGTGAGGTGGCTCCGGCCAGCCGCGCGACAACCGCGTCGGGAGGACGGGGACGGAACAGGGGCGGAGAAGGCCGCACAAGCCGAAGAGCGGGTCCTCCGGGCGCTTCGGACTCGACACCTCGCCACGATCGAGGTGGGGGTCCGAGGGCCTTCTTCGGCGCCGCCAGTGGCAGCCGGTCGCGAAGGTCGCCGGCGGGCCGTCCCGCCGGCGGATCCGCCAGGCGTCAAGGAGATCGCGCTTCAGTCGGTGGGCCGTGGTGGGAACTCCCGCCGCCCGCCTGCGCGCAGAGCCAGGAATCCTTCGCGTGCCGGGCGACGGCGGCGCGCCGCCGGGGCAGCTTCGCCGGTCAGGCCGGCCGCCGCCCGGTAGGGGTCGGGATCGGCCAGTACGGCAGAGGGGGAGGTGATGACGGCGTCACCCACCTCGGGGAGTCCGCTGTTCTGCGTGAGCACACGAGGCGCAGTCCACCGGCGTGGACGAGACGGTGGATCGTTCCCGGAGTGAACCTGACGACGTCCCCAGGGCGCAGTGGCGTGTCGGCGAATCCGGAGGTGGTGAGGGTCTGGAGGCTGCCCCGGCCGCCGATGACGACGTACGCCTCGGAGCAGACGAGGTGCGTGTGGGGGGTGACGCCGCACAGCCCGTCGGCGGCCTCCCCGTCGTACACGGCCGAATCCGTCGATGGGCTGAGTCGGGCACGGAAGTCGTTGCCGGCGCGCGCGGAGCCGGCCGGGGACCGTATCGGGTCGGCGGCGGCTCGCGATGGGATCGCTGACAGCACGAGGCAGTCAGGCGTTTCACGGGATCTCCTCGGGGGTTGAGGTCACGCTGGGCGGGTCAGCCCTTGGTGGCGCCCGCAGTGAGGCCGCCGATCAGCTGCCGTTCGGCGACGGCGTAGAAGGCGAGGGCGGGGAGCATGGCGAGCACGATGTAGGCGAGGACGAGCGCGTAGTCGGTCGCGTACTGGCCCTGGAACTGCTGGACGCCGACCGGGATCGTCTGCCATTTCGGATCGTTGAACACCAGCAGCGGCAGGAAGAAGTTGTTCCAGCTCGCGACGACCGCCAGCACCGAGACGGTGCCGAGCGCCGGACGCGCCATCGGCAGCAGGATCTTCCAGAAGAAGCAGAACTTGCCGCAGCCGTCCATGGTGGCGGCCTCCTCGATCTCCGCCGGGACAGTCCGGAAGAAACCGCGCAGAATGACGATCGCCATGGGGAGCCCGAAGGCCGCCTGCGGGAGGATCACCCCGAGCGGGTTGTCGAGCAGCCCGAACGTGCGAAGCATGACGAAGAGCGGCAGGACGGCCACCGTGAACGGGAACATCAACCCGATCGTGAACAGCGTGTAGAACAGCTCCCTGCCGCGGAAGGCGTAGCGGGCCAGCACGAATGCCGCCATCGCGGAGGCCGCAACCGTGCAGCAGGTCGTGGCGATCGCGATGCCCGCGCTGTTGGCCATCTGCCGCCAGAACATGCTGTCGCCGAGAATGCCGGCGTAGTTGCCGATCCTCCACCGCTCGGGCAGCCCGAACGGGTTGGTCGTGAGTTCGCCGGTGCTCTTGAACCCGGAGACCACCGCGTAGATCAGCGGCACGACGACGAACGCGGAGATCAACCAGACCACGGCGTGCAGCGAAAAGCCGCGTGCTCTCGTCGGGACGCTCACCGGCCGCCCCCCGTGGTGACGGCCCCGCTCAGGTCACGGCGGAGCACGTAACGCTGGTAGAAGAGGGAGAAGACGAGACTGATCAGGAACAGGATCACGCTGATCGCACTGGCGTAGCCGACCTGGTACCGCTTGAACCCGAACTGGAACATCGCGATCGCCATCGTCTCGGAGGAGTGGTTGGGGCCGCCCGCGGTCATGACCCAGACCAGGTCGAAGAGCTGGATCGACCCGATGACCGACAGGAAGACGCTGATCCTGATCGTCGGGCCGAGCAGCGGCAGCGTCACGTGCCGGAAGCGCTGCCAGGCGCCGGCGCCGTCGATGGAGGCGGCCTCGAGGATCTCGGCCGGGATGCTCTGCAGCCCGGCGAGGAAGAGCATCATGTGGAAGCCGAAGTACTTCCAGATCATGACCACGAAGAGGGTCGGCATCACCGTCGACGGGTCGGCGAGCCACTTGCCCTGCAATCCCTCCAGCCCCAGGAGGCCGGCGAGCTGGTCGGCCATGCCGGAGCCGGGCAGGAAGATCATCGCGAAGAGGACCGCCGTGACCACCTCGGACAGGATGTACGGCGCGAAGAAGAGCATCCGGTAGACGGCCCGGCCGCGGAGCCTCTGGTTCAGCAGGACCGCGGTGAACAGGGCGAACGGCAGCTGGACCGTGATCGACAGGACGATCAGGTACAGCCCGCGCCCCAGATCGCCGAGGAAGACCTGGTCCTCGAAGAGCCTGGTGTAGTTCGCGAAGCCGACGAAGTCGTCCATGGGGCCGATCCCGCCCCACCTGAAGAAGCCGGTGAAGGCGGCGACGACGATCGGGGCGAGGACGAAGACGAGAAAGAGGACGAGGGCCGGGACGAGGAACCAGGCGACCGACACCCAGTCTCCCCACCCGCGCAGGCGCGACCGGGCCCGGACGGGCGGGTACGCCGGCGCGGCCTCATCCGTCCGCTCCTTCGTCGGGGTGGACAGGGTGCTAGGCACTCTTCGCAGCCTCGGTGATCGAGGCGGTGACCTGCTCGGGCGTCTTCTTGCCCGCGATGAGGTCGGCGACGCTGTCGTTGACCTCCTGGCCGACCGCCGGCGGATAGGCCTGGTCGAGGAAGAGCTGGAAGCCCGTCGCCTTGACGAGGCTGTCGGCCACTGCCTTCCTGTTGGCGTCGGTGAGCCGGCTCTCCGCTCCCTTGACCACCGGCAGGTAGCCGTTGGAGGCCAGCAGTTCGGACTCGTTCTCCAGGACGAAGAACCTCAGGAAGTCCAGCGCCTCCTTGGGGGCACCCTTGCGCAGCGCGAAGCCACCACCACCGCCGAGCACCTCGGTGGCCTGGCCGACACCGCCGTCGACCGTCGGGAAGGGGAAAAAGCCCAGGTCCGCTCCGAGGTCGGCGCCCGCGTCCTGCTGCACCGAGGGCCCCCACTGCCCCATCAACTCCATGGCGGCCTTGCCGTTGCCCATGGTCGCGGCCTGCCCTCCGGGCGTGGCGTAGCCGGCCCCCAGGAAGGCCGTCTGGAACGGCTGGAGGTCGACCAGCTCCTTGAGGTGGGCGCCTGCCTGGACGAAACCGGCGCCGGTGAAGTCCTTGGTTGTCGCGGCCTGCTGCAGCGCGGGGAGCCCTGCGACGCGCATCGCGAGGTAGGCCCAGTAGTAGTGGCCCGGCCATTTCTCCTTGCCCGCGAGGGCGATCGGGGTGGTGCCGGCCGCCTTGAGCTTCCTGACGTCTTCGAGGAGTTCGGCCCAGGTGGTCGGCGGGGCGGCGATCCCGGCCTGGGCGAAGAGCTTCTTGTTGTACCAGAAGCCGACCATGCCGATGTCGTAGGGCACCCCGTAGGTCCGACCGTCGAACTGGTACGCCTGCAGTGAGACCGGGGTGAGCTGGGACGACCAGTCGAGGAGGTCGGTGAGGTCCTCGACCAGTCCCGCGTCGACCTGCTGCCGCAGCACGCCACCGCCCCAGGTCTGGAAGACGTCGGGCAGCTTGCCCGACGAGGTGGTGGCGGTCAGCTTGGCCTTGAACGCCTCGTTCTCCAGCGAGGTCGTGTCGATCTCGACGTTCGGGTGGGCTGCCGTGAACGCCGCGGAGATCTGCGGGAAGAGGGACTTGCCGGGTTCGGTGGTCGCGATGTTCCACCACGCGAAGGACACCTTGCCGTCGTCCGCCGGGGTGCCACCGGATTCGCCGGCTCCGCAGGCCGCGGTCAGGGGGACGGACAGGGCGGTCAAGCCCGAGAGCGCCAGGAAGTTTCGTCGGCTCGGGAGGGTGCTGGCCATGGGACCTCCGGGGTGGGGAATGCCGGTTCGTGCCCGAAAATTTTTCGAAATACTCTCGAATTCCGCGCTGCCACAAACTAGGAACGTGACGCCTACCGGTCAAGACCTCGCGGCAATCCACTTACGCACAGTGGCTGTTCGCAGGGTTGACAAGCCAGTCGGGCCGCCCGGAAACTCGTCGAAAGTTTGCGATACCTATCGTCGGCCGAAGGCGTCCGCGCAGAGGAGAGAAGTTGAGCGAGCAGCGCCCGACCCTGGCCGTCATCGCCGCAGAAGCAGGGGTTTCCCAGGCCACCGTGTCCAAAGTGATCAACGGCCGCTCCGATGTCGCACCCTCGACGCGCGAGCGGATCGAGGGTCTGCTGCAGGCCCACAACTACCTCCCGCCCGGCCGGCAGGGCAGAGCCCGCAGATCGGGACTCGTCGACCTGATCATCGGCGGTCTGGACAGTGCCTGGGCGGTGGAGATACTGCGCGGCGTCGAGGCAGAGTGCGCCCAGCGGAGCGTCGGCACCGTCGTGTCCCTCGTCCCGCCGGGCGGGGCCACACCGTCCAGTTGGTCCGCGCTTCCGGCCCTGCACCACAGCGACGGCGTCATTCTCGTCACCGCCTCGGTCACCCGCGCCCAGCGTGCCCAGGTCGAGCGGACGGGGGCGGCGCTGGTCGTCATCGACCCGATCGACATGCCGGGCAACGGCGTGCCCAGTGTCGGAGCGACCAACTGGGCCGGCGGCCTCGCGGCCACCGAGCACCTGCTGGAGCTGGGGCACCGCCGGATCGCCACCATCGGCGGACGCAGGGAGATGCTCTGCAGTCAGGCCCGCATCGACGGGTACCGGACCGCCCTGGAGCGGGCCGGGATCGAGGTCGACCGCGACCTGATCCGGTTCGGGGACTTCCAGCACGAGGGCGGGTTCCGGTGCGCCCGGGAGCTGCTCGCCCTCCCCGAGCCGCCGACCGCCGTCTTCGCCGGCAGCGATCAGCAGGCGATGGGTGTCTACGAAGCCGCCCGGCAGGGCGGACTGAGCGTCCCCCAGGACCTCAGCGTGGTCGGATTCGACGACCTGCCGATGTGCGACTGGCTGTCACCGCCACTGACGACGGTACGCCAGCCGCTCGAGGAGATGGGCCGGGTCGCCGCCCGCACACTGTTCCAGCTTCTGGACGGCCAGCCCCTGGTAAGCCCTCGGATGGAGCTCTCGACCGAACTCAAGGTCCGGCTCTCCACCGCCCCGCCTCGTCTCTAGGAGAGCCCCTTGAACGAGCCCTGGTGTGACCCCCTCCTCCCCGTGTCGGTGCGCGTCGCCGATCTGCTGGGAAGGATGACCCTGGAGGAGAAGGCGGGGCAACTCGCCGGCTTCTGGGCGTTGCCCTCGGATCCGAGGGCCCCCGTCGCGCCGATGGAGGACGATTCCGGTGAGCCCGCGCCAGGTCTCGACGACATCGTCGCCCACGGCCTCGGCCAGCTCACCCGGGTCTACGGCACCGCCCCGGTCACCGCGGAAGCCGGGATGGAACGGCTCGCCTCGCTCCAGCGGCAGGTGACCGGATCCGGTCGGTTCGGGATCCCTGCGATCGCCCACGAGGAGTGCCTGACCGGATTCATGACGTTCGGCGCGACGGTCTTCCCCGGACCGCTGGCCTGGGGCGCGTCCTTCGATCCGGGGCTCGTGCGCCGGATGGCCGCCGCCATCGGCGCCGGGATGCGGCGGGTCGGCGTCCACCAAGGGCTGGCTCCGGTACTCGACGTGGTCCGCGACTACCGGTGGGGCAGGACAGAGGAGTGCATCGGCGAAGACCCCTACCTCGTCGGGGCGATCGGCACGGCCTACGTACAGGGCCTGGAAGGCGCCGGCATCGTGGCCACCCTCAAGCACTTCGCCGGTTACTCGGCCTCACGCGGCGGTCGGAACATGGCCCCCGTCGCCTCGGGGCCCCGCGAGTTCGCCGACGTGCTGGTCGAGCCCTTCGTACGGGCGCTGCGCGAGGGGGGCGCACGGTCGGTGATGAACAGCTACACCGACGTGGACGGCGTCCCGGCGGCCGCCGACGAGCGTCTGCTGACCGGCCTTCTCAGGGGCGAGCTCGGTTTCGGCGGTGTCGTCGTCGCCGACTACTACGCCGTCTCCTTCCTGGAGACCCGGCACGGTGTCACCGGGTCGCGCGGCGCGGCAGGCGCGCTGGCGTTGACCGCCGGAATCGACGTCGAGCTGCCCACCGCCCGCTGCTACGGCGAGCCGCTCGTCGAACTCGTGCGTTCAGGAAGCGTTCCTGAGGCGCTCATCGACCGGGCCGCCGAGCGGGTCCTGCTGCAGAAGGCCGAACTCGGCCTGCTCGATCCCGACTGGGAACCGGTCAAGCCGGAGCCGGTCGACCTCGATCCTCCGGAGAACCGGGAGCTGGCCAGGCTCCTGGCCGAACGGTCCACCGTGCTGCTCGCCAACGACGGCATCCTGCCGCTACGGCCGTGCCGCGTCGCGATCAGCGGACCGTACGCCGACGACCCCCGGTCCTTTCTCGGCTGCTACTCCTTCCCCAACCACGTCGCCCTGCCCGGTGATCTCGGGCTGGAGGTCCCGACGCTCGGCGAGGCGCTCACGGCCGCCGGATTCACGGTCACCGCAGACGATCCGGAGGTGAACGTGCTGGTACTCGGGGACCGGGCCGGCATGTTCGGCCGGGGCACCTCAGGAGAAGGCTGCGACGCCGAGACCCTCGACCTGCCCGGCGACCAGGCCGCCCTCGCCTCCGCCGTCCTCGACTCCGGAGTGCCGACCGTCCTGGTCGTCGTCTCCGGCCGGCCTTACGCGCTCGGCTCGCTGGCCGAACGCGCGGCGGCCGTGATCCAGGCCTTCTTCCCCGGCGAGGAGGGCGGGACGGCACTGGCCCGGATCATCAGCGGGGCCGCGGAACCCGCCGGGCGGCTCCCCGTCTCCATCCCCCGCCGCGCCGGCGGCCAGCCCGGCACCTACCTGCACTCCAGGCTCGCCGGGCACACCGACTGGAGCTCGGTGGACCCGTCCCCGCTGTTCCCCTTCGGGCACGGGCTGAGCTGGACCAGCTTCACCTGTTCGGATCTCTCGGTGGATCCCGTCGCCGCGACGGACGGTGTCGCCGCCGTCTCGGTCACCGTCCGCAACGTCGGAGAGGTGGCCGGAACGGAGGTGGTCCAGTTGTACCTCTCGGACCCCGAGGCGTCCGTCGTCCGGCCGGAGAGGTGGCTCGCCGGATTCGGCAGGGTCGAGCTGCGGCCGGGCGCGGCCGCCCGGGTCACCTTCTCCGTCCACGCCGACCGGACCTCCTTCACCGGGCTCGACCTGCGCAGAAGAGTGGAGCCCGGAGAGATCCGCGTGGCGGTCGGCCGGTCCAGCGGAGATCTCCCGCTCCAGGGCTCCTTCACTCTGCGCGGCCCCGTACGTCACCCGGCGGGCGACCGCGTGCTGTCCGTGCCGGTCGAGATCGTTCCGGTCTCGTGAGCACGTCCTTCGGCGAGCCCGTACTGCCCGGCTTCCGGCCCGACCCGTCGGTGTGCCGGGTGGGAGCGGACTACTACCTCGTGACGTCCAGCTTCGAGTGGTTCCCGGGCCTTCCCGTGTTCCACAGCCGCGATCTCGTGAACTGGCGGCGCCTCGGTTCCGCGCTCGACCGGCCGTCCCAGCTCGACCTCGACGCATGCGAGCCCTCACGAGGCTTGTTCGCGCCCACGATCCGGCACCAGGACGGTGTGTTCCATCTCGTCTGCACGTTGATGGACGGCCCCGGCCATTTCGTCGTCACGGCGACCGACCCGGCAGGGCCGTGGTCGGAGCCGCAGTGGCTGGAGGGCGAGGGTTTCGACCCGTCACTGTTCTTCGACGAGGGCGACGGCCGTGCCTGGTTCACCGCCGCCCGCGTCCTGGACGAGGCCGCCGGTCGCACCGAGATCTGGATGCGCGAGTACCTTCCCCGCGAACGGCGGCTCACGGGACCCGAGTACGTCCTGTGGTCGGGAAGCCGGCCGGGCGCCCGGTGGGCGGAGGCCCCGCACCTCTACAAGATTCATGGGACCTACCTCCTGCTCACCGCGGAGGGTGGCACCGATGTGGATCACAGCGTGGTGGCCGCCCGCGCCGACCGCGTGACCGGCCCGTACGAGGGTGCGCCCGGCAACCCTGTGCTGCCTCCCGCTGAGGGCCCGGTCACCTGCACGGGCCACGCCGACCTCGTCCAGACCCCGGACGGCGAGTGGCGGGCCGTCCTCCTGGGCGTCCGCCGAGGCTCCGCCATCGGTCGCGAGACCTTCCTCAGCAGGGTCACCTGGGGCGACGGCTGGCCGGTCTTCTCCCCTGTTGTGCACGCGAGCCCCCGCCGCCCTCTCCACGACGACTTCGCCACCCTCTCCGCCGACTGGAACACCCTGCGCACCCCTCGCACGCCGTTCTGGACCACCGGCGACGGGCTTCGCCTCAGGCTCCGGCCCGAACGTCTCGGGGAACGCGCCGTCCCGTCCCTCCTGGCCCGCCCCCAGGAACACCCCGACTGCGACGTGTCCACCGAGCTGCACTTCCTCCCCGCCGCACCGGGCGAACAGGCCGGCCTCGCCGTGGTCCTGGACGACGACGCCCACCTCCTCCTCCTTCGCGCGGCGGAAGGACTCGTCCTCCGCCACGGGCCCGACGTCCTGGCCCGAGCCGGCCTGTCGCCCGGCCCCGTGCGTCTCGGAGTCCGCATCCGCGGTTTCACCCACACCTTCACCTACGCGGCTCCCGGCGGCGCCTGGAGGGACCTGGCCACCGTCGAAGCCGCCTTCCTCAAGCCGCTGTTCACCAGCGTCCAGGTCGGCCTCTACGCCACCTCGGAAGGCCGCCCGTCCACCCGCCACGCCCGATTCACACGGTTCGACCTCTCCTATCCACATCCGCGGAATTCCTCGGGCCGGTAGCGATACCGGCAGGCGGCACGTTCGCGAGCACTTCCTCCACCGAGCACACGGGGCCACGCTCGGGTTTCGGATTCCTTCCGCATCGATAATCCTTCGGTACGGGAAATTCGAAACACTTTCGAAACTATTGACATGCTCCGGTCAAACTTTTCACACTGATTCCCGAGGCGGCTCGAATTCTTCGCCGCCGCACCACGGTGTCGGTTCAGCGTCCTTGCGTCCTGGCGGCACGCGTCCTCACCCATGGTCGCGGACGCCGCAGCCGGATATTCCTCCCGCCGTGCTCGAAGCATTCAGTAATTCTCCTCCTGGAGGTCCAGCAATGCGTGCACCCTCTCTTCTCCCGTCCAGCGTCCGCCGGAGAATCGGCGGCCTTGGCGCGGCGCTGATCGTCGGCGTTCTCGGCTCCGCCACCGTGCTGGTCGCTCCGCCGACCTCACACGCCGCCGAGAGCACGCTCGGCAGCGCGGCGGCGCAGAGCGGCCGGTACTTCGGCACCGCCGTCGCGTCGGGCAGGCTCGGCGACTCGGCCTACACGACGATCGCGAACCGCGAGTTCAACTCGGTGACCGCCGAGAACGAGATGAAGATCGACGCCACCGAGCCCCAGCAGGGCAGGTTCGACTTCACCGCCGCCGACCGCGTCTACAACTGGGCGGTGCGGAACGGCAAACAGGTGCGCGGCCACACCCTGGCCTGGCACTCCCAGCAGCCTGCCTGGATGCAGACCCTCAGCGGCAGCGCGTTGCGCCAAGCCATGACCAACCACATCAACGGCGTGATGGCCCACTACAAGGGCAAGATCGTCCAGTGGGACGTCGTGAACGAGGCCTTCGCCGACGGCACCTCGGGAGCCCGGCGCGACTCCAACCTCCAGCGCACCGGCAACGACTGGATCGAAGTCGCCTTCCGCACCGCACGCGCCGCCGACCCGGCCGCCAAGCTCTGCTACAACGACTACAACGTCGAGAACTGGACCTGGGCCAAGACCCAGGCCGTGTACGCCATGGTCCGGGACTTCAAGCAGCGCGGCGTGCCCATCGACTGCGTCGGCTTCCAGTCGCACTTCAACAATGACAGCCCCTACAACAGCAACTTCCGCACCACATTGCAGAACTTCGCCGCCCTCGGCGTCGACGTCGCCATCACCGAACTCGACATCCAGGGCGCCTCGGGCACGACCTACGCCAACGTGACCAACGACTGCCTGGCCGTTCCCCGATGCCTCGGCATCACCGTCTGGGGCGTACGCGACACCGACTCCTGGCGAGCGGAGCACACGCCGCTGCTGTTCAACGGCGACGGGAGCAAGAAGCCCGCCTACACCGCCGTCCTCAATGCGCTCAACGCCGTCTCCCCCCCTCCGGCCCCCTCCCCCGGCACCGGATCGATCAAGGGAGTCGCATCGGGCCGTTGCCTGGACGTGCCCGGAGCCGGCACGACCGACGGCACCCAGCTCCAGCTGTGGGACTGCAACAACCGCACCAACCAGCAATGGACCCACACGGCCGCGGGTGAGTTCAGGGTCTACGGCGACAAGTGCCTGGACGCCGCCGGCACCGGTAACGGCGCCAAGGTCCAGATATACAGCTGTTGGGGCGGCGACAACCAGAAGTGGCGCCTCAACTCCGACGGGTCCATCGTCGGCGTCCAGTCAGGCCTGTGTCTCGACGCCGCCGCCAGCGGCACCGCCAACGGCACCCTGATCCAGCTCTATTCCTGCTGGAACGGCAGCAACCAGCGCTGGACCCGCACCTGACCCGGTGCAGGCACGCTCGCGCCGGGGAGGGGAGCCACGATCACCCTGGCTCCCCTCGCCTTCGGCACGGTCAGTCGGAGGAGGGGTTGCCGTAGTAGTTCCTGTGCGTCCGAAAGGTGCTCGTGTCTCCCCCCACGCGCCGCCGCGCGGGGGGACCTCCTGCCACCGCACTTCCTCAGTGCGTCGCACCGCTCGGGACAAGAGCGCGCGACGCGTCCGCAATCAGGAAAACCGAGGCACAGCCAAGCGCCGCGAAATCCACGCCCTCGTCGGCAGCACTCTCCGCACTGCCGTTGGCGCTCGTCGTCGCCCCGTCCGCCCACGCGGCGGATCGCACCACCATGACCAGCGGGTTCTCCACGGACCCGGACTCCAGGTCGAAGAAGTGGGTCGCCGCCAGCCCGGGCGACGGCCGCCGAGTCCCCGCGATCAATGCCTCCCTCGCCAACACGCCCATGGCCCGCTGGTTCGGCGCCTGGAGCGGCTCGATCGGCACCACGACGGGCGCGCACGTCGGCGCGGCGGACTGAGAGAACCGACCGTGCGGCCGCCTTCCCCGCCGATGTCGGGACCGTTGACGGTGACGGTGAGCGTTACTAATCTCGGCCCCGAGATCCCCGGCTGTCGACCTCGGTCCCCTGCGGCGCCGATTGGGAGCGCTCCCATGGACTTCGCCCCACCGCATGCCACCGGCACGGCCGTACCGGCTCAGCCGAGAACTTTCGGCTCCCGCCGGCTCGTGCCACCTCCGCCACTTCCTGCTGACGCCCCCCGACATCCCGTAGGAGCCGCCACATGCCCCCCACCATGATCTCGTCACTCCGCCGCCCCCCGCGCCTCTCCGCCACCCTCCTGACGGCCGCGCTCCTCATCGGCGGTCTCACGAGCGCGCCGACCGCCTCGGCCACGACGGCGGCGACCACAGCCGTACGCGTCAACCAGGTCGGCTACCTGCCCGACGGGCCGAAGCGCGCCACCGTCGTCACCACGGCCACGCAGGCACTCGGCTGGCAGTTACGGAACGCGTCCGGGACGCTGGTCGCCTCCGGTTCGACCGTCCCGCGCGGCGCGGACATCCCCTCCGGACAGTCCGTCCAGGTGGCGGACTTCTCCTCGTACCGGGCGGCGGGCACCGGGTACGTCCTGACCGTGGACGGCAGCAGCAGCGCTCCCTTCGACATCCGCCTGGACCTCTACGACACGCTGCGCTCCGACGCGATGGCCTTCTTCCACCACCAGCGCAGCGGCATCGCGATCGACGCCTCCCTCGTCGGTTCCGCCTACGCACGCCCGGCCGGACACCTCGGCGTCGCACCCAACAAGGGCGACGTCTCCGTCCCCTGTCAAGCCGCCGTGTGCGACTACACCCAGGATGTCAGGGGTGGCTGGTACGACGCCGGCGACCACGGCAAGTACGTGGTCAACGGGGGGATCTCCGCCTGGCTGCTCGTCAACTCCTTCGAGAGGGCCGAGCGGGCGGGCAAGGAGGCGGCGCTGGGCGACTCCACCCTGCGCGTCCCCGAGCGCGGCAACGGCATACCCGACGTCCTCGACGAGGCGCGGTGGGAGCTCGACTTCCTGATGCGGATGCAGGTGCCCGACGGCAAGCCGCACGCGGGCATGGCATTTCACAAGATCCATGACGCCGCCTGGACCGGCATGCCGACGCGCCCCGAACAGGACCCGCAGCCACGCGAACTGCACCGCCCGTCCACGGCGGCCACCCTCAACCTCGCGGCGGCCGCCGCGCAGTGCGCCCGGGTCTTCCGGCCGTACGACTCCGCCTACGCCGAACGCTGTCTGTCGGCCGCCCGCCGGGCGTGGAGCGCCGCGCGGACCAGCCCGGCGATCTACGCACCGGATTCCGACAACACCGGCGGTGGGGCCTACGGAGACACGCGGGTCACCGACGAGTTCTACTGGGCCGCGGCCGAGCTGTACGCGGCGACCGGCGAGAGCGCCTACCGGGACGCGGTCACCTCCTCGTCCTGGCACACCTCCGCCGACGCCTTCAGCCCGTACGGATTCGGCTGGGCGGACACCGCCGCCCTCGGCCGGCTCGTCCTGGCCACCGTCCCGAACGGGCTGCCCGCCGCCGACACGGCCCGGGTCCGCACCTCGGTGACCGCCGCGGCCGACGGTTACCTGTCCAGGATGGCTGCCCAGGGGTACGCCGTGCCCGTCCCCGCGGACGGCTACTTCTGGGGATCGAACGGTGCGGTCGCCAACGACGCCATCGTCATGGCCGTCGCCGGGGAGCTGACGGGCGACCCGCGCTATCGCGCCGGTGCTCTGGAGACCATGGACTACCTGCTGGGGCGCAACGCCCTGGGCCTGTCCTACGTCACCGGCCACGGCGAAACGTCCTCGCAGAACCAGCATCACCGCTTCTGGGCACACCAGCTGGACGCCTCGCTGCCCCACCCGCCCGCAGGTTCGCTCGCGGGCGGGCCCAACAGCGCGCTCCAGGACCCGGTGGCCGAGGAGAGGCTGCGCGGCTGCGCCCCCGCGGCCTGCTACATCGACCACATCGACTCGTACTCGACCAACGAGGTGGCGGTCAACTGGAACGCTCCACTGGCCTGGCTCGCCGCCTACGCCGCCGAGCGGACCTCCGCCGGCGGCGAACCGCCCACCGCTTCCTGCGCGGTGACCTATGCGGTGAGCAACGTCTGGAGCACCGGCTTCACCGCGAACGTCACCGTCAAGAACACAGGTCCGACGGCCGTGGACGGATGGCAGCTGGCCTGGACCTACCCGGTCGGCCAGCGCGTCACGAGCTCGTGGAACGCCACCGTGACCCAGAGCGGTACCACCGTCAGCGCCCGCAACAAGGACTGGAACCGGACGATCGCCCCCGGCGCGACCGTGAGTTTCGGAGTCCAGGGAACCCATACCGGCTCGACTCCCTCTCCCACGGCCTTCACGCTCAACGCCAGCGTCTGTGCCTGACCCGACCGGCCGGGCCCGGACGGGCACCCCGTCCGGGTCCGGCCGACGCCCCGCCACCACAGGCCCCGCTCACGAGGAGATGTCCATGCGCCGACCCCTCGCCGGACCGGCGGCCGTGGCGGCCACCCTCGTCGGACCAACCGCAACGGCACCACCCGCGACGGCCGTCGGCCCCGCCGAGTCGGGCACCTTCAGCGGACGCTGAACAGGCTCGACGATCCAGCTGCAACCGGGTAAGCCGATGAAGGAGCCCCGCCGGCGAACCGGTGAAGCTCCTTCGGGGTGCGGGATCAGGCCTCCATGTTGCGTGTTCGGACGGCAACCGGGGACGATCCGCTCCGGTCGGCAAGGACACGAACCGTTGGGCATCCACAGCAGGCTCCCGCCGGGGCGGGCCGTCCAGAGCACCTACCGCACGGGCACGCTCCTCACTCGAGGGCGAACCAGCAGGGCCACACCCCTGGCCCGCTCGTCCTCGCTCCCCGTCACCGATCACCCGCAAGGTCGAGATCATGCCTGGGTGCCCCGGCAGGACCCTCGACCGGCTGGGGCCGGCGCCACGGGTGAGCGATCGGATGGGACACCCCGCGCCACCAGGCGTCAGAGGGCAGCTTCCCGCCTGGCTCGAACGGCTGGCCGGGACGAGGGAACGCCACCGCCTGCCCGGCCTCCTCGGCCTCGTACCTCGTCCACTCCCCTGGCTCGGCCCAGGCGTGCGGAGCCAGGTTGAAGGTGCCCCAGTGGATCGGCAGCATCACCCCGGCGGGGCTGCCGCCCTGGAGGTCGAGGTGGGCCCGCATGCCCTCGGCCGGGGTCATGTGGATGTCCGGCCAGTACGCGCTGTACGCCCCGATCTGGATCATGGTGGCGTCGAACGGGCCGTGCTCGGCGCCGATGTCCCGGAAGCCCTCGAAGTACCCGGTGTCGCCGCTGTGGTAGATGCGGTGCTCCGGTCCGGCCACCGCCCAGGACGCCCACAGCGTGTGCTGCCCGTTGCGCAGGCCGCGCCCGCAGAAGTGGCGGGCCGGCGTCGCGGTGAGCCGTATGCCGCCGACCTCCGTGGACTCGTGCCAGTCGAGCTCGCGCAGGCGGGAGGCGGGGACGCCCCAGTGCTCCAGGTGGGCGCCGACCCCGAGCGGCACCGCGAAGAGGGTGTCGGTGGAGGCCAGGGCCCGGACGGTCGGCAGGTCGAGGTGGTCGTAGTGGTCGTGGGAGATCACGACCACGTCCACCGGACCGAGCGCGGCGATCGGCAGCGGCACCGGGTGCAGCCGCTTGGGCCCGGCGAAGGGGAAGGGTGAGCACCGCTCGCCCCACACCGGGTCGAAGAGCACCCGGCGCCCGTCGATCTCGGCGAGCACGCTGGAGTGTCCGGTCCAGGTGAGCCGCAGCCCGGACGCGGGCGGACGGGCCAGGTCCGCGACCGTGGTGGGGTGGACGGGGATGGTCCCGGCGGGGGTGCGACGCCGGCGCGCCTCCCGCTCGAAGTAGGTCCGGGCGAACTCGACGGCCGAGCCGGAGGGTGTGTGCCGCGCGCTCACGGGGTTCTGGAACACCCCGTCCGCGAAGTGCGGCGAGCGGCGGATGCGCTCCATTCGCGCCCCCGTCGGGTCCGCGCCGAAGGCGGCGGGCCGCGGCGAGCGCAGCCGGGAGCGGAGCGGATGCGTGGAGTCAGCGCCGGTCACAGCACCTCCAGGGACTCGGGTCCTCCCATTATGGGCGGGGGGTCCGACAGCGCCGGAGCCGGGCCCCGCCGGGCGCGAAGCCCCGCCGAGCGTGAAGAGCCGCCGCCCGCGACGCCGTGCCGCGCCGGGAGCCCCGCCGCCCGCGAGTCGTGCCGCCCGCGACATCGTGCCGGGCAAGGCGTCGTGCCGGGCAAGGCGTCGTGCCGAACCGGGAGCTCCGGGCGGGGTCGGGGCGCCGGGCCGGGGCGACGGCGCCGCCCGAGCCGCGGGAGGGCCGTACGCGACACCCGGCGCACCGCGAGCATCCGGTCACGGCCGGCGCCGCAGCCGCACCCGCCGCCGCGGGTCAGAGCGGCAGCAGGTCCGGCCGCTTCGCCGAGATGTGGTCCCCGGAGGACTCGCCGCGCAGTCGGCGCCCGATCCACGGGACCAGGTACTCACGGGCCCAGTTGATGTCGTCGCGGCGCACCTCGAGCGTGCCCCGGGGCGGCAGGGGCGGCCACGGCTGGTCCGGGTCCGCGGGCACTGCCAGGCCCAGCACCTGGCCGGCCCGGAGGGCGACGCGGGTGTGGCCCTCGGCGGAGAGGTGCAGGCGGTCGGCGTCCCAAGCCCGCTTGTCCTGCACGGTCCTGAGGGACCACAGGTCCAGCACGGGGCAGCCGTACCGGTCGGCGACGGCGCGGACGTGACCGTTGTAGGTGGCGATCTTGCCGCGCAGATGCCGCAGCACCGGCACCCCGCGGGTGTCGAAGCCCGTGGTCACCAGAACGGTGCCGACCACCGAGGTGAGGTCGGCGACGGCGCGCTCGAAGCGCTCCGCGACGTCGTCCGGGTCGCTGCCCGGCCGGATGATGTCGTTGCCCCCCGCGCAGAAGGTCACCAGGTCGGGGGCGAGTTCCTTGGCCCGCGGCACCTGCTCCTCGACGATCTGGTCGAGGAGCCGGCCGCGTACGGCGAGGTTCGCGTACCGGAAGTCGTCCGGATCCGGAAGCCGGTCGGCGAGCAGCACCGCGAGGCGGTCGGCCCAGCCGACGTACCTCCCGTCGGGCCCGGGGTCCCCGACGCCCTCGGTGAAGCTGTCACCGATCGCCACGTACGACCCGAATGCGTCACTGTCTCTGAAAATCGAATCGTCTGCCACGGCACCACATCTTTCCTTCCGGGTGTGAGCTACGCGACCGTAAGGAGGGGTTGACGCGGGGTGAGATTCGCCACCGGTCAAGATTGGACCAACTCGGAATACACCGCCGCCCGGCACCGCGGGTGCGGTGCCGGGCGGGGGTCGTGACCGGAGGAATCCGGCGGTGCGTCAGATGGAGACGCCGTGCTGGCGCAGGTACGCGATCGGGTCGATGTCCGAGCCGTAGCTGGGGCTGGTCCGGATCTCGAAGTGCAGGTGCGGGCCGGTGGAGTTGCCCGTGGAGCCGGACAGGCCGATCTGCTGGCCGCCGCTCACGCTCTGGCCGGCGGAGACGGAGAGCGAGGAGAGGTGGGCGTACTGCGAGTAGCTGCCGTCGTCGTGCTTGATGACGACCTCGTTGCCGTAGGCGCCGCTCCAGCCGGCCGAGACGACGCTGCCCGGACCGACGGCCTTGACGGTGCTGCCGGAGGACGCCGCGAAGTCGACGCCGGTGTGGTAGCCGGAGGACCACATGGAGCCGGAGGCGCGGTAGGGAGTGGTGATGCCTGCGTCGACCGGCGCGGTGAACCCGGAGCCGGTGGTCTGCGGGGCGGCCGACTCCGGCGCCGAGGCCGGGGCCGGCGCCGGGGCCGGGGCCGGGGCCTCGGCCTTGACGACGGAGCGGGAGGCGCGGGCCTCCCCGCGGTCGGCGTCGGCCTTCGGCTTCGCCGGGGCGGCCTTGGCCGGGGCGCCCTTCGCCGGCGTGCCCTTGGCGCCGAGGGTGAGCTTCATGCCCGGGAGGATCAGCGACGGGTCGTCACCGATGACCTCGCGGTTGTCCTTGTAGAGCTTGTGCCAGCCGCCCTTGACGTTCTTGTTGTGGGCGATCTTGGCGAGGTAGTCGCCGGCGACCACGGTGTACGTGCGCGGCGCGGCCTTGGCGGTCTGCGCGGCGGCGACGACCTGCTGCGGAGCGGTTGCCGGCGCGGCGCTGCTCTCCGCGGCGTGCGCACCGGTGGCGCCGAGCAGCGGGATGGCGATGGCGGCGCCACCGGTTCCGGCAGCGACGAAACCACGCGTGATCGGGCTGGACTTGGGACGGCGGTGCTTACCCTTCGCGGGCATGGCGAATTCCTCTCCGGCGCCTGCGAGGTGAGCTGTCGGGTTCGGGCTGGAGATGCCCGGCCGCGTGGTCGACGCGACTTCACCCCGAGCCGGTCCCGTCCATCCGGGATCGGCGTACTACCTGGTTCCCCCGCTCCTGCCACGCGTGGGTGGGTGCGAATTCCGGGCCGGTGGCAGGATTCGGCGGTCCGGCCGGATTGCCGTGACCGTAGGACAGCAGGGCCGGGCCGAACAAGCCGCTGTTTTCCGCGGGCCATTCATTTCCCTGGCGCCGGGCGGAATTGCCGGTCACGTTCCGTGGATTACGGATCATGAATTTCCGCTTCCCGCAAGGAATTTGGGAACGGCGCGCGGCCACGGACCGTCACCTTTATGACGCTGCTCACGTGGCGCGGCCCATCTCCCTTGCTATCGGGGCACGTTATCCCGAACAGCTCAATACGGACACAAGCCGCCTTTCATGGATGTGCCACGAGAGGCAAACCATGGTGAATCCGGACAGAACAGCGACACGCTGTCCGATTTACCGGCATTCGTACCCACACGGAGCCGGCACCGGACCGGGGCGAGGCGGGAGCGGCACGGGGCAGAGGCCCGAGGGCGGCACAGGGTAGACACCTGAGGACTGCCCGGGGGCGCCCCGCGGGCGGCCGATACGGAACATGTCACCCAAAAAGCGTGTACGTCATGATCAGGAGCAAACGGGTCATACGCATACATCCCGTCGCGCGCCTCATGGCGTGCGGTCACCCCGCGTGCCGGGGGCCGCCGGACGGATCCGGGGAGCGGACGGGCCCGGTACCGGTCGCCCGGCGGCGGCGCGCGGGTGCCCGCACCGCGGTCGCAGCGTCCGCCGCCCACGGATCATTGCCCGGGGATACCTATGTCGTATCGTCGGATCGCGACATCGTCGGCGGCCGGCGCCGGCGTGAGACGCGGAGGAGCCCCCGTGACGCAGCAGCTGCCGCAGGTCCCGTCGACCGAGCCCGAACTGTCGGGAGTGCGCAACTTCCGCGACGTGGGTGGGCTGCCGACGGTCGACGGCCGCCGCGTCCGGCACGGCAGGCTCTACCGCAGCGGGCACCTGGCGCACGCGACGAGCGAGGACGCGGCGTTCCTGAGCTCGCTCGGGCTGCACACGATCTTCGATTTCCGCAACACCGCCGACCAGAAGCTGGAAGGCGCCGACGTCGCGCTCCCCGGTGTGCGGAACGTGAACATCCCGCTGTCCGACCCGGCCGACGGCGCCGAGTTCTGGCGCATGGTCCGCGACGGCGACATCGACCAGCTGCGCGAGATCCTCGCGGACGGCAAGGCGGCGGCGCGCATGACCGCCTCGTACCGCACGATCATCAAGCACCGCACCGCCGAGCACAGCCGGGTGCTGCACGCCCTCGCGGAGGACAGCGTGCCCGCGCTGCTGCACTGCGCGGCCGGCAAGGACCGGGCCGGGCTGTCGATAGCGGTGGCCCTGCTGGCGGTCGGCGTGGAGCGCGAGGCGATCGAGGAGGACTACCTCAAGTCCAACGAACCGCACCGGCGCTACAAGGTGCACCGCAGCGACACGTCCTCCGCCGGTATGTCGCCCGAGGTGATGGAGCTGCTCAGCCCGCTGTTCGAGGCCCGGCTCGCGTACCTGTCGGCGGCGTTCGCCACGATCGAGGAGACCTGGGGCACGACCGACCGGTACCTCGCCGAGGGCCTCGGCCTGACCGCGGCGACCCGCGAGAAGCTGCGCGAGCGCCTCCTCGACGAGGGCTGACCGGGCCCGGCCCTCAGCCGGCCCCGAGCCCGAAGAGCAGGTACAGGAACGCCGCGAAGAGGTGGCCCGCCACCAGATAGGCGAAGAGCCGGACGACGAGACCTCGGGGGAACTTCCACTCCTGGGACGACATGGCGGCCTTTCTGCACGGGGTCAGCGACGGGGTGCGGAGCCGCCGAGGCACAGGTCGGCGGCGGCGCTCTGCAGGAGGGTGTGGACGAAGAGCAGCTCGGCCCCGCGGCCCGCGGCCGCGGTGATCCGGTGCGGGGTCAGCGAGTCGAAGTGGGCGCTGTCGCCGGGATCGAGGACGTGCACCGCGTCGCCGAGGACGAGCCGCACCCGCCCCTGGAGGACGTACAGCCACTCCTCGCCCGGGTGGACGCGGACGAGGTCGTCGCCCCGGCTCGCGTACGGCACCTGGACGCGCAGGGCCTGCATGGCCCGGCCGGGGCCGCCCGCCTGGTGGTAGGTCCACCCGTCGGCCTCGACGGGCTCGGGGCGCCCGGCACGGACGATCGGGTCACGCTCCGGCGCCGCCTCGCCGAGGAGCTCGGACACGGTCGTACCGTAGATACGGGCGAGCGCGAGGAGCATCGGCAGGGACGGCTGGCGGCGCCCGGTCTCCAGCCGGGACAGATGCGCCGGCGACAGGCCCGCGCGGCGGGCGGCCGCCTCCAGGGTGAGGCCGCGGCGTCGGCGCAGCTCACGCAGCTGCGGCGCCACGTCCGGCAGTGTCTCGGGCACGAGGTCCGGGGACGGTTCCCCGGCGGAGCTGGACATGCCACCATTGCGCCAGGAATTTTCCTCCGGGGCAATTTTCTTGC
Source organism: Streptomyces sp. NPDC051310 (assembly GCF_044455245.1). Lineage (NCBI taxonomy): Bacteria > Bacillati > Actinomycetota > Actinomycetes > Kitasatosporales > Streptomycetaceae > Streptomyces > Streptomyces sp. NPDC051310. The sequence continues at coordinate 256,306 of NZ_JBITEO010000008.1, read as the reverse complement.
CTCGGAGGCAAAAGATCAGCGGTTGGCGACGGCCTGCTTCATCAGCGTTCTGCCGAAGTCCCACAGCAGGCCGCCCCCGGCGTGGGCCTCGGCCATGACGTCCTCGAAGCCCTCCACGAACCGGGTGACCTCCCGCTCGCCGATGATCAGCGGCGGGATCAGCTTGATCACTTCGAGCCGGTCGCCGGACACCTGGGTCAGGATGCGGTGCCGCTGGAGCAGCGGGACGACGACCATCTGCGCGAAGAGCCCCTTCCGGGCCGCCTGGAGCATCGTCCAGCGGCTGCGCAGTCCGAGCGAGGACGGGCGGCCGAACTCGATGCCGATCATCAGGCCGCGCCCGCGGACCTCCCGCAGCATCTCGTAGCGGTCCACCAGCGCCGCGAGCCGGGTCTTGAGCTCCTCGCCGGTCCGCCGGGCGTTGGCCACGACCTCCTCGTCCTCCAGCACGGACAGCACGGCCAGCCCGGCCGCCATGGCCTGCGCGTTCGACCCGAAGCTGGTCGAGTGGACGACCACCCGGTCCATCGAGGAGAACACCTTCTTGAAGATCCAGTCCCTGCCGACGGTGGCGCCGACCGGTACGTAGCCGCCGGACAGTGACTTGGCCACGCAGAGCAGGTCGGGCTCGACGCCGTCCTCGTGCTGGTACGCGTAGAAGTCGCCGGTCCGGCCGAGCCCGGTCTGCACCTCGTCGGCGATCAGCAGCGCCTTGTGCCGGCGCAGCAGCTCCTGGGCGGCCCGCAGGAACCCGGGCGGCGTCTCGTGCACGCCCTTGCCCTGGATGGGCTCGACGATGAGGGCGGCCACGTCGCCGCGCTTCAGCTCCCGCTCCAGCGCCGCCAGGTCGCCGAGCGGGATCGCGGTGTCGGGCAGCAGCGGCGCGAACCCGTCCCGGAAGCAGTCCTCGCCGTTGACCGACAGGGACCCGGTGGTCAGCCCGTGGAAGGCGTGCGCGCAGTAGACGATCCTCGGTCTTCCGGTCGCGCACCGGGCGAACTTCAGCGCGGTCTCCACCGCCTCCGTACCGCTGTTGGAGAAGAACACCCGGTCCAGGTGCGGCGAGTACGACACCAGCCTCTCGGCGAGCAGCCCGGGCAGCGGCGCGCAGTCGAAGCGGGTGAGGTCGGCGAGCTCCGCGTCCAGGACGTCGTGCAGTGCCTTGCGGACGACGGGGTGGTGCCGGCCGACGCCCATCACGCCGAAACCGGCGAGCATGTCGAGGTAGTCGTTGCCGTCGGCGTCGTAGAAGTACGCGCCCTGGGCCCGCTCGTAGACCTTGTCGAAGCCGATGGTGCGGAGCATGCGCGGCAGCTGGTGGTTGACGTGCCGGGCGTGCAGCTCGTAGCGCTCGCCGCCGCGGTCGGCGAGCAGCGCCGCCAGGTCGAACTTCCTGCTCATGCCTGGTTCTCCTTGCGGGCCGGCCCGCCGTCGGCCGGTGCGACGGCGCTGATGCGCCCGGCGATCTCGACGGGGGTGAGTCCGATGTCGGCCAGGACCTCACCGCGTTTGGCGTGCGGCAGGAACTGCTCCGGGATGCCGAAGGTGCGCAGCGGTACGTCGACGCCGGCGTCACGCAGGGCCTGCCCGACCGCCGAACCGACGCCTCCGGTGCGGCAGTTGTCCTCCACGACCGCGACCAGCCGGTGGGTGGCGGCCAGCGGCGCCAGCGCCTCGTCGACCGGCTTGACCCAGCGCGGGTCGACCACGGTGCAGGGGATGCCGCGCTCGGCCAGGAGGCCGGCCACCCGCAGGCAGACCGGGGCCATGACGCCGACGGCCACCAGCAGCACGTCGGACACGGCGCCGTCCGGGCGGTGCAGCACGTCCATGCCGCCGATGCGCCCGACGGCGGGAACCGGCTCCGCGACCGCCTCCTTGGGGAAGCGGACGGCGGTGGGCGCGTCGTCGACCTCGACGGCCTCGCGCAGCTGCGCCCGGAGCTGGTCGGCGTCGCGCGGGGCGGCGATCCGCAGGCCGGGCACGACCTGGAGGATCGACATGTCCCACATGCCGTTGTGGGAGGCGCCGTCGGTGCCGGTGATCCCGGCCCGGTCCAGGACGAAGGTCACGCCGCACTTGTGCAGGGCGACGTCCATGAGGACCTGGTCGAAGGCGCGGTTGAGGAAGGTGGCGTAGACGGCGACGACCGGGTGGAGGCCGCCGGTGGCGAGCCCGGCGGCGGAGACCGCGGCGTGCTGCTCGGCGATGCCGACGTCGTACACCCGGTCGGGGAAGGCCTTGGCGAACCTGTCCAGGCCGACCGGCTGCAGCATCGCCGCCGTGATCGCCACGACGTCCGGCCGGCGCGCCCCGATGGCGGCGATCTCGTCACCGAAGACGGACGTCCAGGACGGGGCACCCGCGGGTGTGAGCGGTGCGCAGGTGAGCGGGTCCATCGCGCCCACGGCGTGGAATCGGTCCGCCTCGTCGTCGAGCGCGGGCTGGTAGCCGCGGCCCTTCTCGGTGAGGCAGTGCACCAGGACGGGGCCGTGGAAGCGCTTGGCGCGGCGGAGCGCGGACTCGACCGCCTCGATGTCGTGGCCGTCGATCGGGCCGACGTACTTCAGCCCCAGGTCCTCGAACATGCCCTGCGGGGCGATGAAGTCCTTGAAGCCCTTCTTCGCGCCGTGCAGCGAGCCGTACAGCGGCGTCCCGATGACGGGCGTGTTCCGCAGGACGTCCTTGCCCCAGGACAGGAACCGCTCGTAGCCGTCGGTGGTGCGGAGCGTCGCGAGGTGGTTGGCGAGACCGCCGATGGTGGGCGCGTAGGAGCGCTCGTTGTCGTTGACGACGATGACCAGGGGGCGGTCCTTGGCCGCGGCGATGTTGTTGAGCGCCTCCCACGCCATGCCGCCGGTGAGGGCGCCGTCGCCGATGACCGCGACGACGTGGTCGTCCCGGCCCTGCAGCTGGTTGGCCTTGGCGAGACCGTCGGCCCAGCCGAGGACGGCGGAGGCATGGCTGTTCTCGATGACGTCGTGCTCGGACTCCTCGCGGGAGGGGTAGCCGGACAGGCCGCCCTTGCCGCGCAGCTTCGAGAAGTCCTGCCGGCCGGTGAGGAGCTTGTGCACGTAGCTCTGGTGGCCGGTGTCCCACAGGATGCGGTCGGCGGGCGAGCCGAAGACCCGGTGCAGGGCGATGGTCAGCTCCACCACGCCCAGGTTGGGTCCCAGGTGCCCCCCGGTCCTGGCGACCGCCTGGATGAGGAACTGCCTGATCTCGTCCGCGAGTTCATCGAGTTCGGCGCTGTCCAGCGCCGTGAGGCCGCGCGGCCCGCGGATGGTCTCCAGCAACGTCACGCTCGGACCCCCTCTCTGATCCGGTTCGGCCGGCGGTGGTGGCGGGCCCCGGGGAAGCCCGGTGTCCGCCGTGGGCGCGGCGGTCCCCACGGCCTTCAGCCGTGGCTTCCCGAGACGGTCTCGCGCGCGGCGCGCAGGGACTCCTTCAGCGAGCCCATGGTGGCGAGGACGGCGGTCGGCTCGTAGCCGCAGTGGGCCATGCAGTTGGCGCAGCGCGGGTCCTTGCCGCGGCCGTACGCGTTCCAGTCGGTCTCCTCGATGAGCTGGCGGTACGTCGGGACGTAGCCGTCGGCCATCAGGTAGCAGGGCCGCTGCCAGCCGAAGAGCGAGTAGTTGGGGATCGCCCAGGCCGTGCACGGGAAGTCGGCCTTGCCCTCGAGGAAGTCCAGGAAGAGCGGTGAGTGGTTGAGTCTCCAGCGGCGCCGGTTGCCGCCGGCGAACGACTTCCTGAACAGCTCGCGGGTCTGCTCGACCCCCAGGAAGTGCTCCTGGTCGGGTGCCTTCTCGTAGGCGTACGCGGGCGAGATCATCATCTCGTCGACCTTCAGGTCGTCGTTGAGGAAGTTCAGCACCTCGATGACGGTCTGCGGGGTGTCCGTGTTGAAGAACGTCGAATTGGTGGTGACCCGGAAGCCGCGCCGCTTGGCCTCCTTGATGGCTTCCACCGCCTCGTCGAACACCCCCTCCTTGGCCACCGACTCGTCGTGCCGTTCCCGCAGCCCGTCGATGTGGACCGCGAAAGCGAAATACCGCGAGGGCGTGAAGTCCTGGAGCTTCTTTCGCAACAGAAGGGCATTGGTGCAGAGGAAGACGTATTTCCGCCTGGCCACCAATTGGCGCACGATTTCGTGGATCTGCGGGTGCATCAACGGTTCGCCGCCCGCGATCGACACCATGGGTGCCCCGGATTCCAGGACCGCTCCGACCGCCTGGGCGACCGGCATGCGCTGCTTCAGCACTCCGGCCGGGTGCTGGATCTTCCCGCAGCCCTCGCACTTCAGGTTGCAGGCGTAGAGCGGCTCCAGTTCGACGATGAGGGGGAACTTCTCGCGCTTGCGGAGCTTCTGTTCGAAGAGATAGGTCCCGACCCGGATGGTCTGGCGAAGCGGCATGGCCATCTGGCTCACCTCCTGGGGAGCAGCAAAGAACGGTGCCATTCAAAGAACGCGGGCAATACGGCGCGAAGAACGCGGAAAGCTGATATTCCCCCGCGGACCGTGCCGATCCGGACGAGCTCGTGCTCAGGAGCATCCACGACCACCCGGACGGCCGCAACCGGGCGGGGCCCCGCACCGAGCGCGGCCTCGAGCGTGGCCGCCGATTCCATGTCCACCGCGATGGCGCCCGTGGCCCGCAGGTCGGCCCGCTCCGGGCCCCGGACGACGTGGTCGGAGCCGGTCAGCGGGCCGGTGTGCACCGTACGCCCGGGCACGGCCCGCCCCAGCGCCCGCACCAGCAGGTCCGTGCCCGTGCACGCGGCCGGGCCGCCGGGGCCCCGGGTCTCGCCGGCGACGACCAGGTCTCCGGGGTGCATCCCCGGGGCCAGCCCGGCGCAGAAGCCGGACGCCACCACCGCGGCGTCCCGCAGCGGCTCCCCGGCGAGCGCCCGCGCCACCGCCCGCTCGGCGTTGGCCGGGCCCATGCCCGTACGCAGCAGGGTCACCGGACCGGGTGCGCCGCCGTGGCGGCGCCGGCCGCGCAGGGCGAAGCGTTCGATGCCGAGCGCACAGGCGATCAGCAGCGGCGGGGTGACGAGCCCCGCGTCGGAGTCGGGCGACTCCGGTCCGGATGCCATCACCCCTCCTTGCCGAGGTGACCGAAGGAGGGTTCGCCGTTGACGTACCGGCCGAGCGCGGTGAGGGGGAAGACCTGCCGGTACAGGTGGTAGTTGATGGAGAAGTCCCACGGGAATCCGGTGCCGGTGAAGTGGGGCTCGTCCCAGGAGCCGTCCTCGCGCTGGGTGCGGGCGAGCCAGAGGACCCCGCGCTCCACGGCGGCCGAGTCCCGCTCCCCCGCGGCCAGCAGCGCCATCAGCGCCCACGCGGTCTGCGAGGCGGTGGACACGCCGTGGCCGATCCACTTCTCCTCTCGGTAGGAGCGCAGGTCCTCGCCCCAGCCGCCGTCGTCGTTCTGGACGGACTCCAGCCAGGCGACGGCGCGCCGGACGGCGGGGTGGGAGTGCGGCAGCCCGGCCGCCGTCAGCGCCGGCACCACGGACCCGGTCCCGTAGATGTGGTTGACGCCCCAGCGTCCGAACCAGGAGCCGGAGGCCTCCTGTTCGGTCAGCAGCCACTCGATGCCCCTGCGCGTCCGCGGGTGGTGGGCCTTGCCCTCGTACGCCAGCATCTCGACCACGTGGGCGGTGACGTCGGCCGACGGCGGGTCGACGACCTCGCCGAAGTCGCAGAAGGGCAGCCGGTTGGGCAGGGTGCTGGTGTTGTCGGCGTCGAAGGCGGCCCAGGCACCGTCACGGGACTGCATGCCGAGCGTCCAGCGGGCACCGCGCTCGACGGCAGCGTCGAGCCGCTCGGGGTCGGGGTGGCGCACCCGGCGCAGCGCGAGGATCACCTCGGCCGTGTCGTCGATGTCCGGGTAGGTGTCGTTGTGGAACTCGAACGCCCAGCCGCCCGGGGTGAGCCCGGGTCTGCGCACCGCCCAGTCGCCGGGGCGGACGATCTGCTCGCCGATCATCCAGTCGGCCGCCTTGACCAGCGCGGGGTGGTCGGGGCGCAGACCCGCGTCGGCGAGCGCGATGGTCGCCAGGCAGGTGTCCCAGACGGGTGACTGGCAGGCTTCGACCATGCGGGAGCCGTCGTCGCGCCAGATGGCGAACCGGTCGAGGGATTCCAGGCCCGTCCGCATCACCGGGTGGTTCAGGTCGTAGCCGACCAGGCGCAGCGCGATGAGCGAGTAGACGGCCGGGGGCTGGATGCCGCCCCAGCAGCCGTCGTTCTCCTGCCGCTCGATGATCCAGCGGGCGGCGGTGTTCATCGCGGCTCTGCGCAGCGGGCGCGGGGCGACCTTGCGGTAGGCGTGCAGGGCCTTGTCCAGCCGCTGGAAGAGGCCGTCCCAGGTGGTCGCCGGAGCGAGCGGCCGGGGCGGGGCGGGCCGGCGCGGGTCGGTGTGCAGCTCCTCCAGGGAGAAGGGCGCCGGGCGGACGGGGCGTTTGGCCGAGACGATGGTGAGCGGCACGATGGTCTGCCGCGCCCACTGGCCGAAGTCGTAGATGTTGAGCGGGAACCACGGCGGCAGGTAGATCAGCTCGGGCGGCAGTTCCGGCAGGTCGTCCCACTTCCACCAGCCGAACAGCGCCAGCCAGATGCGGGTGAAGACCCGGCTCGCGGCGATGCCGCCCCGGCTCCTGACCCAGGCGGCGGCACGGGCCATGTGCGGTTCGTCGGGCCGGTCGCCGGCCAGCCGCAGCGCCACGTACGCCTCGATGGTGGCGGACAGTTCGCCGGGGCCGCCGTAGAAGGTGGCCCAGGTTCCGTCCTCGCGCTGCGCCCCGCGGATGTGCCGCGCCGCGGCGCGGGTGACCGTCTCGTCCGGGATCCCGAGGAACTGCCGGAGCAGGAGGTCCTCGGCGTCCATGGTGACGTTGGTCTCCAGGTCGCCCTTCCACCACCCCTCGGCGTCCTGCCGGGCGAGGAGGTGCTCGACGGAGCGCCGGACGGCCCGCTCCGCGGCCTCCCGTACGTCGCCACCGCCCGGGGCGGCGGGGCCGGCGGGGAGGGTGGTGGCTGTTTCCATGGCCGAGGGGGCCCAGGGCTCGGGGGCTCCGGTGCTTCCGTCGGTCGTCGCTGTCATGGCTTCCCCTTCGTGCAGTGGATGTGCTGCGGCTGCGGGTGGGCCGTCGGCCGGTGCGCGGGGCACCGGCCGGCGACTAGCGATTCATATGGTGTCGAAGCGGCTGCTCGTCCCGATGGCGATCATCTCTTTCGTACGACGACGAAGTCCGCGAGCGCGGTGAGCTGGGCGCGGACACGTTCCGGCACGTCGACGCGGTGCAGCGCCTCGATCGCGACGGCGTGCTGGCGCCGGGCCTCCTCGGAGGTCCACTCGCGGCCGCCCGCCTCCTCGATGAGGGCCGCGCGCATGGCGAACTCCTCCTCGGAGAAGCTGTCGAGGTCGCTGCTCTTGGCGTCGGCCGCGAGGAGCTCCGCGAGCCGCTCCGAGGCCGGGCCGCCCGCGGCGAGCGCGGCGACGACCGGCAGGGACTTCTTGCGCTGACGCAGGTCGCTCCAGGTCTGCTTGCCGGTGGCCTCGGGGTCGCCCCAGATGCCCAGCAGGTCGTCGACGGCCTGGAAGGCGAGACCGAGGTGGTAGCCGTACGCCTCCAGGGTGTCGGCGGTGCGGTCGTCCGCGCCGCCGAGGACGGCGCCGATGGAGCTGGCGCAGGCGAGCAGCGCGCCGGTCTTGTTGCCCTCCATCTCCAGGCACTCCTCGACGGTCACCCGCTCCCGGTGCTCGTAGGAGATGTCCTGGGCCTGGCCGTCGATGAGCTTGCGGCTGGCGGTGGTCAGCCGGCGGGTGGCGCGCCCGGCGTCCACGGTGCCGAGCTCCAGGAGCACCTCGTTGGCGAGCGCGAACAGGGCGTCGCCGACGAGGATGGCCTGGGCGGGGCCGTGGACCTTCCACACGGTGTCGCGGTGGCGGCGCTGCTCGTCGCCGTCCATCAGGTCGTCGTGCAGCAGCGAGAAGTTGTGGACGAGCTCCACGGCGACCGCGCCGGGGACGCCGGTTGCGGGCTCGGCGCCGGCCGCCTCGGCGGAGAGCAGGGCGAGGGCGGGGCGTACGGCCTTGCCGCTGTCGCCGTCGGCGGGCCGGCCGTGGGCGTCGATCCACCCGAAGTGGTAGGCGGCGACGGTGTCCATGGGCGGCGCGAGCCGCTTCACGGCCGCGCGCAGCACCGGGGTGGACAGGGTCCGCCCGCGCTCCAGCAGGGCGGCGACGTCCACGGTGTCGACGGCCGGATTCACCGGGGGCACAGTCGGCACGGTCTCTCCTCTTGTTCCAGTACTCAGGCTCATGCCGCCTCCTCGAGCGGATGTACATGGGGGCGGCCGAGTGCCGAGAGGGCGGCGTCCGCGGCGGTGAAGCCGCTGCGTACCGCACCTTCCATGGTGGCGGGCCAGCCGGTGGCGGTCCACGCGCCGGCCAGGTACAGGCCGGGCGCTTCGGTGGGGGCGGCGGGGCGCAGCCGGCCGACGCCGGGGGTGGGGGCGAACGTCGCCGTGCGCTCCCTGGTGACGAAGAAGTCGCGTACCTTGGCGCCGCGCGCGGCGGGCAGCAGCCGTTCCAGCTCGGGCAGGTACCGCTCGCGCAGGACGGCGACCGGCTCGTCGATCTCGGCCCGGGCGGCGGACTGGGACACCGCCAGGTACTGGCCGTCGGTGCACCCGGAGGCGTCCGTGCGGTCGAAGACCCACTGGACCGGGGAGCCGAGCACGGTGAAGAACGGCTGCCGCAGCACCCTGCGGTCGTACAGGACGTGGAGGTTGAGGATCGGCTCGGTGCCGATGTCCAGGAGCTTGCCGGGGTCGTCGAGCGCGCCGGGCGGCAGCAGGCCGTGGGCCTCGGCCGGCGGCACGGCGAGGACGACGGCGTCCGCGTGGAGCGTCTCGCCGGGCACCCGGACCTGCCAGCGGCCGCCCTCGGCGCGGGAGAGGGAGGTGGCCTTGGTGCGCAGTGCGGTGCGGACGCCGAGGGAGTCGAGGGCCTTGCGGGCGAGGGTGTCGTGGAGCTCGCCGAGGGGGACGTGCGCCCAGCCGATGTCGGCCGCGCCCGGTGCGGAGAGCAGCCCGGTCTTGAAGACCATGGCGGCCAGGCCCATGGAGGCGTGCGGGGCGGTGGCGTTGAGGGTGGCGACTCCGACGAGGTCCCAGAGGGCTTCGATCGCGCGGGGCGTCTGGCCGTGGCGGGCGAGCCAGGTGGCGAAGTCGATGCCGTCGAGGGCCGGGTCGGCCGGGTCGAGCTTCCTGAGGGCGAGCGCGGCCCGGCCGACGCTCGCGCGCTCGGCGAGCGACAGGTGCGGGTAGGTCGCGAGGCTCGCGGCGAGGTGCAGCGGTACGGGCAGGGCGGTGCGCCGCAGCCGGCCGAGGCGGGGGCCGCGCGGGTGGGCGACGTCGAGGACGGGGACGTCGAGCCGGCGCTGGAGGGGCGCGAGGTGGGCGCCGTCGACGCGGTCGAGGAACCACCGGTAGGCGGTGCAGCAGCGCAGATAGACGTGCTGGCCGTTGTCGACGGTGAGGTCGCCGCGCCGGAAGGAGAAGGCGAGGCCGCCGAGGCGGGGCCGGCCTTCGAGGAGCGTGACGCCCAGTCCGGCCTCGGCGAGGCGCAGGGCGGCGGTGATGCCGGCCAGTCCGCCGCCGACGACCACGGCGTGCGGGCCCGGTGTCAGGCAGTCGTCGGTCATGCGCCCTCCCCCCTGCCTCGTGCGGCCGCCGCCGTCAGGGACGCGGGAAGCGGGGCGCGGGTTGCTCCACGGGCCATCAGGCACGCCTCCTGAGGGTCTGCCGGGACATGGTCCGGGCGTCGAGGCCGGACAGGCCGCGCACGGCGACGTACGCCTTCTCCCGGCCGGGCAGGGAGACCCTGCCGCGGAGGACGGCCTGCGGGTCGCGTTCGATGCGGTCGAGGAGGCGGCGGTAGATGCCCGCCATCGCGGCGACGCAGGCGCCGCTGCGGCGGTCGAGCAGGGGCAGCAGCCGGTAGCCCTCGGCGAACAGCGCGCGGGCGCGCCGCACTTCGAAGTGCACCAGGCCCGGGAAGTCCGCGCCGGCCGGCGGGGTGGCGGTGCGGAAGCCGTCGCCGCAGCCGAACTTGGCGAGGTCGTCGGCGGGCAGGTAGGTGCGGCCGCTGCTGGCGTCCTCGCGAACGTCCCTGAGGATGTTGGTGAGTTGGAGGGCGAGGCCGAGCGTGTCGGCGTACTCGGCGGCCCGTTCGGTGCCGGGTGCGCCGTTCGTGGTGCCGAAGATGGCGAGCGAGAGCCTGCCGATGGCGCCCGCGACGCAGCGGCAGTACACCTTGAGGTCGTCCCAGGTCTCGTACGTCTCGCCGCGCACGTCCATCAGGACGCCGTCGATGAGCTCGTCGAGAGCGCCGAGCGGCAGCGGGAAGCGGCGGGCGGTGTCGCACAGGGCGACGGCGACCGGGTCGGTGTCGTCCTCGTCGACGGCGTCCTTGCGGATGCGGTCGAGCAGCTGCCGGGTGGCGTCGAGGCGCTCCTCCTTGGCCGCGGCCTCCAGCCGGCCGTCGCCGATGTCGTCGACCCGCCGCGAGAAGGCGTACAGCGCCGACATGGCCTGCCGCTTCTCGGTGGGCAGCAGGCGGATGCCGTAGGCGAAGTTGCGGGCCTGCTGTCCGGTGACGGCCTCGCAGTAGCTGTACGCGGCCTGCACCGGCGCCGACATCTGTGTCCGTCCTTCCATGGTCCCGCTCACCCCTCTCCACGCGCTCTTCGCAAGACGGCTCCCACCCGGCGCAGCAGTTGTGGCCTGGTGGCCCTGGGCGGTCCCTGGAGTACGTCGTGTCCGGCGGCCGCGATCGCGTCGAGGGAGGCGTGGCCGCCGGCGACGAACCCGGCGAGCAGCAGCCGGAGCCTGCCGTGGACGCTGCCGACCAGGGGCATGCCTTCGTCCAGGAGCGCGCGGGTGCGGTCCGCCTCGGACGCGATCAGGGCGCGGACCGCCGCACCGGCGGTGGGGCGGGCCAGGTCGGCCTCGGTGACGCCGAACCGTTTCATGTGCTCGGCGGGCAGGTAGACGCGGTCGCGGGCGAGGTCCTCGGCGACGTCCTGGAGGTGCTCGACGATCTGCAGGGCGGTGCAGACGGCGTCGGAGCGGCGCAGACGCTCGGGGCTGGTGGTGCCGGTGATGCCCAGGACGAGACGGCCGACGGTGTTGGCGGACAGTTCGCAGTACGCGACGAGGTCGTCGTACGTCTCGTAGCGGCGTACGAGCTGGTCCTGGCGGTTGGCCTCGATGAGGCCGAGGAACGGTTCGGGGCTCAGGGCGTGGCGCCGCACGGTGGGCTGGAGGGCGCGCAGCAGCGGGTGGGCGGGGACGCCGTCGAAGACGCGGCGCAGGTCCGCCTCGAACGCGTCGAGGAGGGCGAGCCGGTCGTCGGCGAGGTGCGGGGGGACGCCGAGCAGGCGGGCGTCCGCGCCGCCGGGCGCCAGGTCGCCGTCGCCGATGTCGTCGACGAGCCGGGCGTAGCCGTACACCGCCATCAGGTCGTCGCGCCAGGCCCGGGGCAGGAAGAAGGGGGCCACGGGGAAGTTCTCGTGGGCGGCCTTGTCGAGCGTGGCGCGCACGGAGGCGTCGGGGCACGCCTGCCGGGTACCTGTCACCGCGGACTGCCCGGCGCGGGGACGGCCGGATCCTCGCGGAGCTGGAGATTCACCGTCATTGCCGTCACGTCTCCCGTTCTACACTGCCGACCCAAAACATCCTATTTCGGACACGCCGCCGGTCCTCCGGACTGGCGGGCCGGAGTGGCGGGGCCGCCCGGCGGGCTCAGGGGCCCCGGGCGCTCACCCCCGGGGGTATCGCCCCACTTGCCGCGAATCAGCACCGGTACAGCTTACGTTGTACAACGCGAGCGCTCCTGTCGGGGTGTTACGCGCTCGGGGAACACGCACACGAAGAAGTTCGCATATGCCACCAACCGTCCTCGTACCCGCGGGACTTGACCCGCCGGGGCGGCGGGCGGCGCCCGGGTGCCGGCGGAGGGGCCCGGGTCCGCGCGCCCCCGCGGCGCCGTCGGTGGCACCGGCGGCCGCGGGCGCCCGTGCCCGGACGGGGTGTCCCCCCGCCGGGCCCGGGAGCGGCGGCACCGGGTCAGGGCTTGCCGGTTTCCTTCTCGTAGGCCTTGAGGACCTCGTCCGTCGGACCGTCCATCAGCAGCTCGCCCTTCTCCAGCCAGAGCACACGGTCGCAGGTGTCCCTGATCGACTTGTTGCTGTGGCTGACGAGGAAGACGGTGCCCGCCTCCTTGCGCAGCTCGCGGATGCGCTGCTCGGAGCGGATCTGGAACTTGCGGTCGCCGGTCGCCAGCGCCTCGTCGATCATGAGGACGTCGTGGTCCTTGGCGGCGGCGATGGCGAAGCGCAGCCGGGCGCCCATGCCGGAGGAGTACGTCCGCATGGGCAGCGTGATGAAGTCGCCCTTCTCGTTGATGCCGGAGAAGTCGACGATGTCCTGGTAGCGCTCGCGGATCTCCTCGCGCGACATGCCCATGGCCAGACCGCCGAGGATGACGTTGCGCTCACCGGTCAGGTCGCCCATCAGCGCCGCGTTGACACCGAGGAGCGAGGGCTGCCCGTCGGTGTAGACCCGGCCGCTCTCGCACGGCAGCAGGCCGGCGATGGCGCGCAGCAGGGTCGACTTGCCCGAGCCGTTGGTGCCGATGAGACCGATGGCCTCGCCGCGGTACGCGGTGAAGGAGACGCCGCGCACGGCGTGGACCTTGCGCACACCGCGCGACTCGCCCCGGTCGCGCCGGATTATCCGGTTCAGCGCCGCGGTGGCGCTGCCCTTGCCCGCGGTACCTCCGCCGTTGACGCGGTACACGATGTGCACGTCGTCGGCGATGACGGTGGGGATGCGGGCGCCGTCCGCGGTGACGGTCGGGGGCGCGTCCTCGGCGTCCCCGGCGGTGATGTCCTTGATGTCCTCAGCCACGGCCGTACCGGTCCTCTGCCTTCCAGAAGTACACGAAACCGGCGGCGCCGACGAGGACCGCCCACACCAGGCCGGCGAGCCAGACGTGCGAGGGGAGGTTCTCGGAGCCGTAACCGTCGATCAGCGCGAAGCGGATGAGGTCCATGTAGATGGCGGCCGGGTTGTACATCAGGACGTCGGCGATCCAGGCCGGCTTGTCCTGGAGCATCACCGGGATCGAGAACATCACGCCGGAGGCGTACATCCACGTCCGCAGGATGAAGGGCATCAGCTGGGCGAGGTCCGGGGTCTTGCTGCCCAGCCGGGCCATGACCAGGGCGAGCCCGGTGTTGAACACGAACTGCATCGTCAGCGCCGGCAGGATCAGCAGCCAGCTCGCCGACGGGTAGCTGCCGAACGCCGCGACGATCGCGAACAGCACGATCATCGAGTACATCAGCTGCTGGAGCTGCTGGAGCGCGAAGGAGATGGGCAGCGAGGCGCGGGGGAAGTGCAGCGCCCGCACCAGCCCGAGGTTGCCGGCGATGGACCGCACGCCGGACATCACCGAGGTCTGGGTGAAGGTGAAGACGAACACGCCCGTCACCAGGAACGGGATGTACACCTCCTTCGGCATGCCCTTCCCGGCGTTCAGGATCAGCCCGAAGATCAGGAAGTAGACCGCCGCGTTCAGCAGCGGGGTCGCCACCTGCCACAGCTGGCCGAGCTTGGCCTGGCTGTACTGGGCCGTCAGCTTCGCGCGCGAGAAGGTCAGGATGAAGTGGCGACGGCCCCACAGCTGCCGGACGTACTCGGGCAGGTTCGGCCGGGCACCGCTCACCGACAGACCGTACTTGGCCGCCAGCTCCGCCGGGGACAGGCCGTCGTCGGGGGATGGCGGGGCGGGGGCCGCGGTCACGGCGATCGCTCCGTCATGGATTGTCTCACTCACCAGTTGGCACTTTCGTGTTCAAGATGCGCGGCGGGAAGGGCGCGGGTCAGGTGGCGGCCAGGTCCCGGGTACGCCCGGTGCTTGTCGGTACGAGCTTGTCAGATGACAGGAGGACGGCCCAGTCTCGTCAGCCGCCACACGGTACGCCACTTCATCGGGCGCCGGGGACCGCAGGGGCTCGTCCAGCCCTCCCGGAACCCGCCGAACCACGCCTTGAGCGCGGGCACCGAGGGGCGGCGGGCGAGGGTGAGCAGCAGCCAGACGCCGAGGTAGAGGGGCACCAGCGGGGCCGGCAGGTTGCGGCGGGCCAGCCAGACGCGGTTGCGGGCGACCATCCGGTGGTAGACGGCGTGCCGGGACGGCGCGGTCGTCGGGTGGTGGAGCACCATGTCGGAGCGGTAGTCGATCAGCCAGCCGGCGTCGAGGGCCCGCCAGGCCAGGTCGGTCTCCTCGTGGGCGTAGAAGAACTCGCCGGGCAGCGCGCCCACCTCGGCGAAGACCTTCGTCCGGACGGCGTTCGCGCCGCCGAGGAAGGTCGTCACGCGCGAGGAGCGCATCGGGTCGGAGGCCCGCAGCCGCGGTACGTGGCGGCGCTGGGTGACGCCGGTGTCCGGGTCGGCGATCCGGAAGCTGATGATGCCCAGCTCCGGGTCCTCGGTGAACGCCCGGCGGACGAGCTCGGCGGTGTCCGTGTTCGGCAGCAGGCCGTCGTCGTCCAGGAAGAGCAGGGCGTCCACGTCGCCGCCGTGGGGCCCGAAGGCCTCGATGCCGACGTTGCGGCCGCCGGGGATGCCCAGGTTCTCCGGGAGGTCGACGGTGCGCACGCCGTCGGGGACACCCGTGACGGGGGCGCCGTTGCCGACGACGACGACCTCGACGGGGTCGCCGTCCTGCTTGCGGACGGACTCGATCAGGGCGCGCAGGTCGTCGGGGCGGTTGCCCATGGTGATGATGACGGCACCGAGTTTCATGCGCGTCACCTCAGCCTGCTGGATGCGAGGACGGACACCAGGTGCAGCACCGTCTGGAGCAGCGCGATGCCGGCCAGCACGGCGACGCCGAGGCGCGAGAAGAACAGGTCGCCCCGGACCTGGTCCGCGACCGCGAGCACCAGGATGAGCAGGGACGCCTCGATGCCGAGGATCAGCCGGTGGAACTTGAGCGCGGCGGCGGCCCGGCGGGCGAGCGCCACGCCGGACGAGCGCGGCTCCGCGGCCGCTTCCTTGACCGGCGGCAGCCCGCCCTGGTGCCGGGCGACGCCGACCAGGTCGGTCTCCGCCTTGATCAGGATCGCGCCCAGCGCGGCCAGGGTGCCGAGGAAGGCCCACAGCCAGTCGATCCGGCCCGTGCCCCACAGGTCCGCGGCGCGCAGGCCGAAGCCGACGAGCACCGCCGCGTCGCACAGGTAGGCACCGACCCGGTCCAGGTAGACGCCGGAGAGCGAGAACTGCTTCTTCCAGCGCGCCACCTCGCCGTCGACGCAGTCGAGCAGCAGGTAGAGCTGGACCGCCACCACGCCGAGGACGGCACCCCAGACGCCCGGCACGAGCAGCGCCGGGGCGGCGAGGACGCCGCAGAGGGTCATCACGTAGGTCAGCTGGTTGGGCGTGACCTTGGTGGTGACCAGCAGGCGGGTGATGCGCAGCGAGATCTCCCGCATGTAGAGGCGGCCGCCCCAGTGCTCACCGCTGCGCCGGTCCTTCACTCCCGCCGGATGGACGACCGGGCGGAGTTCAGCTACGGATGGTCTTGGCATAGTCGGCGTACGCGTCCCTGATCTGGTCGGTGGACAGGTCGAGGTGCTCGAGGACGGTGAAGCGTCCGGGGCGGGTCTGCGGTGCGTACTCCACGGCCCGGACGAACTCCTCGGGGGAGAATCCGATCTCCTCGGGCAGCACCGGCAGCCCGTGCCGGCGGAGCACCTCGGCGAAGAGCTTTGACTCCTCGCGGGCGCCGCGCAGGTGCATCGCGAAGGCGGCGCCCAGTCCGACCTGCTCCCCGTGGAGCGCGGCGCGCGCCGGGTACAGCAGGTCGAAGGCGTGGGAGATCTCGTGGCAGGCGCCCGACGAGGGGCGGGAGTCGCCGCTGATCGACATGGCGATGCCGCCGAGCACGAGTGCCTCGGCGAGCACGATGAGGAACTCGTCGTCGCCGGCGCCGCCGGGGTGGCGCAGGACGGACTCGCCCGCCGTCCGGGCCATGGCGGCGGCGAGGCCGTCGACCTGCTCACCGGTGTGGCGGTGCGACAGCTCCCAGTCGGCGATCGCGGAGAGGTTGGAGACGGCCTCGCCGATGCCGGAGCGCACGAAGCGCGCCGGGGCGTCACGGATGACGTCCAGGTCGATGACCATGGCGATCGGCGAGGGGACGCCGTACGAGCCGCGGCCGTTGTCGTTGTCGAGGGTCGCGATGGGCGAGCAGATGCCGTCGTGGGAGAGGTTCGTCGCGACGGCGACCATGGGCAGGCCCACGCGCGCGGCGGCGTACTTCGTCACGTCGATGATCTTGCCGCCGCCGAGGCCGACCACGGCGTCGTACCGCTTGCCGCGGATGGCGTCGGCGAGCCGGACGGCCGCGTCGATGCTGCCGTCGGCGACGTGGTACCAGTCGGCGTCGGGCAGCAGCGGCGCGAGCTTCTCGCGCAGCGCCTGGCCGGAGCCGTTGCTGATCGCCATGGCGAGCTTGCCGGAGGCGGAGATCCGCTGGTCGGCGAGGAGGCCGGCCAGGTCGTCCATCGCCCCGCTGCGGATGTCGACGACGACGGGTGAGGGGATGAGCCGGGTCAGTACAGGCACGCGATCTCACGGCCCTTCGCGAGGTCGTCGTGGTTGTCGATCTCGACCCACCTGACGTCGCCGATGGACTCCACGTCGATCTGGAAGCCGCGGTTGACCAGCTCCTGGTAGCCGTCCTCGTAGTAGAGGTCCGGGTCGCGCTCGAAGGTGGCCTTCAGGGCGTCCGCGAGGGGCTCGGCGGCCTCGGGCTCGATGAGGGTCACGCCGATGTACTCGCCGCTCGCGGTGGCCGGGTCCATGAGCTTGGTGATGCGGCGCACGCCCCCGCCGTCGACGACGACCTTCATCTCCTCGTCGGCGAGCTTCTTCACCGTGTCGAGGGCGAGGATGATCCTCCGGCCCTCGCCCCGGGCGGCCAGCAGGTTCTGCTCGACGGAGACCGGGTGCACGGTGTCGCCGTTGGCGAGGATGACGCCTTCCTTCAGGACGTCACGGGCGCACCACAGGGAGTAGGCGTTGTTCCACTCCTCGGCCTTGTCGTTGTCGATGAGGGTGAGCTTCAGGCCGTACGCGGCCTGAAGGGCGGCCTTGCGCTCGTACACGGCCTCCTTGCGGTAGCCGACGACGACGGCGGCCTCGGTGAGGCCGACGGCGGCGAAGTTGGCGAGGGTCATGTCGAGGACCGTCCGGTCGCCGTCGACGGGCACGAGGGCCTTCGGGAGCGTGTCGGTGTAGGGGCGCAGACGCCGTCCGGCACCGGCTGCCAGTACGAGGCCGATCATGCGGGTTCTCCTTCGTCGTGTACTGCGGGTGCTCCGGAGGACACCCAGAAGCGGATGGACTCCACGAGCACGACCAGCGCGACGGCCACCGCGAGAGCGGTGAGCGCGACGGTGAAGTGGTCGCCTGCCGTCAGGGCCGCGGCGAGGACCGCGACCACGAGCGTGCGGCCCTCGTGGCCGCCGATCGTCCGCACCAGCCAGGCGGGCGGCGCGCCGGTGCCGCCGCGAATGCGGTAGACCGTGTCGTAGTGATGGTAGGCGACGGCCGCGACCAGGCCGAATGCCGCGGGGAGGGCCCCCGGGGCGTCGGAGCGGGCGGCGAGGACGAGGACCGTGAGGTACTCGGCGGCCCGGAAGAAGGGCGGGACGAGCCAGTCGAGGGCGCCCTTGAGGGGGCGGGCGACGGCCATGCCCGAGGCGCAGGCGTAGCCGAGGGCGGCGACCGCCGGCCAGGGCCCGCCGGCCGGCGCGAGGGCCGCGGTGGCCACGACGGCGGCGGCGCCGGTCAGGGCCGCGACGGGGGGCGCGAAGGAGGGCAGGGCGCGGGCGACGCCGCGGAAGGCGGCGGCGAAGCCCTGCGCGAGGGGGCCGGAGTCGGCCAGGTCGGCGAGGGCCCGGGCGGCGCGGTCGGTGCGGCGGGCCCTGCGGGTGAGCGACCGCAGGAGGCGGCCGGCGGTGGTGTAGCAGGCGGCGAAGGCGCAGCCGGCGAGCAGGGCGTAGAAGACGACGCGGGGTGTGGTGACCGCCGTGAGCACGGCGATCATGGCCCATCGTTCACCGATGGGCAGGACTATCATCCGGCGCGCCCACACGGTCCAGCCGCGGCTGTCGAGCTTGTCGGAGAGCGCGGCGGTGGGGCTGGTGTTGGCCGTGGCGTCGTGGTTCGCCTCGTTGAAGGAGAAGTCCACGACGTGGCGGCCGGTCTGCAGGATCATCGCGCCGAGCGCGAGCGCCCACACGTCGTCCCCGCCGCGGGCGGCGCCCAGGGCGAGGCCCGCGTAGTAGGCGTACTCCTTGGCCCGGTCGAAGGTGGCGTCGAGCCACGCGCCCATCGCCGAGTACTGCAGCGAGTAGCGGGCGAGCTGCCCGTCGGTGCAGTCCAGGACGAAGGAGAGGAGCAGCAGGACGCCGGCCGCCACGAACCCGCCGCGGGTGCCGGTCGCCGCGCACCCCGCCGCGATCAGGGCGGTGAGCAGCGACGCGGTGGTGACCTGGTTCGGGGTGAGGCCCCGGCGGGCGCACCAGCGGGCGATGTAGCGCGAGTACGGGCTGATGAAGAAGGTGGTGAAGAACCCGTCGCGGGCCTTCACGGCCGAGCGCAGCCGTACGGCCTCGTCGTCGACGGCTGCTACGGCGTCCCGCGTCTCCTTGCGGCTCTGCGGGTCGGCCGGCACGGCGGCGACCAGGGTCCCGAACTCGGGCCGGTGCACGTCGACGCCCTCGTCGCCGAGCGCCTCGGCGATCAGGTCGGGCAGCGTCACGACGGCGGTGCGGGTGTCCGCGGCGGACCCCGCGCCGGTGCCGTCACCCCCGGCGGGGGCGGTCGCAGCGGCCCCGGGGGGCAGCGAGGCCAGTGCCCGGGTCAGGGCGGTACGGGCGGCCGGCTGCGCCGTCAGCGCGCCGGGGGCCGCGGCCGCCGGGAACCGGGGGTCCGTGAGGGCGAGGCGCAGGGCGTGGACGTGGCCGACGAAGCGGGGGTCCACGACGGCGACGCGCTCGGCGGCCGGGACGGCGTCGAGCAGTGCGGCGGTCTCCCGCGCGTCCGCGGCGGTGCGGACGTCGAAGCCCAGCGACCGCAGATCGCCCTCGAGCGGCGATCCGGGTACCGGAGGACCGGTGAGGATGGCGGTCGACAGACGAACTCACTCCTTGGAGCCGGACAGGGACGGGGGGCGCGACGGCACGCCGGCTGAGGCTATCGGATGAACGGAAGCCGAAGTTCACCGAGGCTTCCGGGGGGTACGGGCGGCCGAGATCATCATTGTCGATCCACACCTCGGCCCACAAACCGCCGGCCCCCAGGGCATAGGCTGACCGTCATGACTTGGCTGATCACAGGCGGAGCGGGATACATCGGCGCCCATGTGGCGCACGCCATGGCGGAGGCCGGCGAGCGCGTCGTCGTGCTCGACGAGATGTCCTCCGGCGTTCCCGGACGGCTGCCCGCCGCGATACCCGTGGTGCGCGGGTCGATCGCGGACCGTGAGCTGGTCGACCGGACGCTCGCCGAGCACGCCGTCACCGGTGTGGTGCACCTCGCGGCGAAGAAGCAGGTCGGGGAGTCGGTGGAGCGGCCGCTCCACTACTACCGGGAGAACGTGCACGGACTGACCCTGCTGCTGGAGGCCGTGGTCGCCGCCGGGGTGAAGCGGTTCCTCTTCTCCTCGTCCGCGGCGGTGTACGGCGTTCCGGACGCCGAGCTGATCGGGGAGACCGCGCCGACCGCGCCGATCAACCCCTACGGCGAGACGAAGCTCGCGGGCGAGTGGCTGGTCCGGGCGGCGGGCCGGGCCCACGGCATGGCCACGGCCTGTCTGCGCTACTTCAACGTGGCGGGGGCCGCGCGGCCGGAGCTGGCCGACACGGGCGTGTTCAACATCATCCCGATGTTCTTCGACCGGATCACCCGCGGCGAGGCCCCGCGGATCTTCGGCGCCGACTACCCGACGCCGGACGGCACCTGCGTCCGCGACTACATCCACGTCGCCGACGTCGCGGACGCGCACCTGGCCGTCGCGCGCCGGCTGGCCGGCCAGGACGGCCCCGGCGATCTGACGGTGAACATCGGCCGCGGCGAGGGCGTCTCCGTGCGGGAGCTCGCCGCGCTCGTCGCGGAGGTGACCGGCGCCACCGCCGAGCCGGTGGTCGAGGCGCGCCGGCCGGGCGACGCCGCCAAGGCGGTCGCGTCCGTCGAGCTGATCACCAAGGAGCTGGGCTGGACGGCGTCGTACGGCGTGCGCGAGATGGTCGAGTCGGCGTGGGAGGGCTGGTGCCTGCGCCACCCCGGGGCGCGCCCCGCCCGCTGACCGCCACGCCGGGCCCGGCGCTCTGACCTGCGGGCATCACCGCAGGTCAGAGCATATGACAACGGTGTTCAGTCCCGGCTTGCACATACCCCCCACCCGTAGTTCACTGGCCGCTCGGACGAGGTGTTGTCGAGCGCTGGAGGCATCGCATGGGGGCTGGGCACGACCACGGGCATACGCACGGGGGCCCGCCGCCGACGGGCACCGCGGCCGCCGCGTACAAGGGCCGGCTGCGGATCGCGCTCACGATCACGCTCTGCGTCATGGTGGCCGAGATCGTCGGCGGCGTCATGGCCGACTCCCTGGCGCTGATCGCGGACGCCACCCACATGGCGACCGACGCGGTCGGTCTGGCGATGGCCCTGATGGCGATCCACTTCGCCGGCCGCCCCGCCACCGCGAAGCGCACCTTCGGGTACGCCCGGGCCGAGATACTCGCCGCGCTGGCGAACTGCCTCCTGCTGCTCGGCGCCGGCGGCTTCCTCCTCTTCGAGGCGGTGCAGCGGTTCATCACGCCGGCCGCGACGAAGGGGGGCCTGGCGATCGCGTTCGCGCTGTTCGGCCTGGTCGCCAACATGATCTCCCTCTCCCTGCTGGTGCGGGGGCAGCGGGAGAGCCTCAATGTGCGCGGCGCCTACCTGGAGGTGCTGGCCGACGCGCTCGGCTCGGTCACGGTGCTGATCGCGGCGGGCGTCATCCTCACCACCGGCTGGCAGGCCGCCGACCCGATCGCCTCGCTGGTGATCGGCCTGATGATCGTGCCGCGTACGGTGAAGCTGCTGCGCGAGACCCTCGACGTGCTGCTGGAGGCGGCGCCCAAGGGCGTGGACATGGCGGAGGTACGGGCCCATATGCTGGCGCTGCCGGGCGTGGAGGACGTCCACGACCTGCACGCGTGGACGATCACGTCGGGGATGCCGGTCCTGTCGGCGCACGTGGTCGTCGATCCGGCCGCGCTGGACGCGGTGGGGCACGAGAAGATACTGCACGACCTCCAGCACTGCCTCGGCGACCACTTCGACGTCGAGCACTGCACCTTCCAGCTGGAGCCGAGCGGTCACGCCGAGCACGAGGCGCGGCTCTGCCACTGATAGGGTTTCCGGGTCCGTGCCTGTGAGAGGAGCTGAGGTTGATGACTGTCGCGGTGACCTTCCCGCTCGACCTCGAACATCAGCTTCGGGTGCTCGGCTGACCTGATCTCGGAAAGACCCCCGGTCCTCGCTCCCCGAGCGAGGACCGGCGGCTGCCGTACGTCGGCCGGGGCCCGCCTCACACCAAGGGTTTCCACGTTGTCCGACAACGCTCTGCACGACGCCTTCTTCTCCCTGCACCACGGTCTGCCGCGGCAGGGTCCCGGTTCCGACGGCACCACCCGCCGGCTGCTCGCCCTCGCCGCTGCCGCCGGTACGCTGCCGGCGCGTCCGCGCGTGCTCGACCTCGGCTGCGGTCCCGGCCGGGCCGCCCTGCTGCTGGCCGCCGAGGCCGGTGCGCGAGTGACGGCCGTCGACCTGCACGAACCGTTCCTGGCCGAGTTGCGGCGAGCGGCCGCCGACCGCGGGCTCGCAGAGTCCGTCCGCACGGTCGCGGCCGACATGGCCGAGCTGCCGTACCCCGACGGGTCCTTCGATCTCGTCTGGGCGGAGAGCTCGGCGTACGCGATCGGCTTCGACCGCGCGCTGCGCTCCTGGCGGCGGCTGCTCGCCCCGGGCGGCGCGCTCGTCGTCACCGAGTGCGAGTGGACGGCCGACGAGCCGTCCGCCGCGGCGCGGGCGTTCTGGGACGCCCACTACCCGCTGCGTACCGGCGCCGCGAACACCGCGGCGGCGGTCGAGGCCGGTTACCACGTCCTCGGCACGTACCTGCAGCCCGAGAGCGACTGGGAGGAGTACTACGGGCCGCTCGGCGCCCGCGCCGATGCCGCCGATCCGTCGGCGCCGGGCATGGCCGAGGCCCTCGCCGCCACCCGCGCGGAGATCGCCCTGCGCCGCGAGCACGGCACCGAGTACGGCTACCGGGGCTACGCCCTGCGGCCCGCCGACGCCCGCTGGCGCACGCGGCCGGAGACGGACGCCGACCGGGCCGCCGTACGGGCGGTCACGGCGGCGGCCTTCACCACCGGGGCGGAGGCCGATCTGGTCGACGCGCTGCGCGAGGACCGGGCCGCATGGCTGCCGGGCCTGTCGTACGTCGCCCAGGCGCCGGACGGCACGGTGGCGGCGCACGCCCTGGTCACCCGCTGCCGGGTCGGCGGCGCTCCGGCTGCGGCGCTCGCGCCGGTCTCGGTGGCGCCCGCGTACCAGCGGCAGGGCGCGGGGCAGGCGGTGGTGCGGGCGGTACTGGACGCGGCCCGGCTGGGCGGGGAGCGGCTGGTGCTGGTTCTCGGCCATCCGGAGTACTACCCGCGCTTCGGATTCGTCCCGGCTTCCCGGTACGGGATCGAGGCGCCCTTCGAGGTGCCGGACGAGGCGATGATGGCCCTGGTCATGGACTCTTCGGGACCCGTTCCGCGGGGCAGGATCCACTATCCGCCGGCGTTCGGCGTCTGACCTCCCGTCACTCCGGTGGCTCAGACCTCACGGGCGCGGGCCGACGTGTGCCGACAAGCGGCTTTTGTGCGGCAGACTGAGACTGCCCACAGGGCCGGGAACCGAAGCGAAGGATGGTCATGCCGATCACACCAGCCACCGCGGCGAACAACTCGTCGAACGGAGTCAAGCCATCGATCATGCTCGAACTGGTCGACGAGAACGGCACCACCATCGGCACCGCGGAGAAGCTCGCCGCCCACCAGGCACCCGGGCAGCTCCACCGGGCCTTTTCGGTGTTCCTCTTCGACGAGGCGGGCCGGCTGCTGCTGCAGCGGCGGGCGCTGGGGAAGTACCACTCCCCCGGTGTGTGGTCGAACACGTGCTGCGGGCACCCCTATCCGGGTGAGGCGCCGTTCGCGGCGGCGTCCCGGCGGGTGCACGAGGAGCTGGGTGTGTCGCCGTCGCTGCTCGCCGAGGCGGGCACGGTCCGCTACAACCACCCGGACCCGGCGTCGGGCCTGGTGGAGCAGGAGTACAACCACCTCTTCGTCGGGATGGTGCAGGCTCCGCTGCGGCCCGATCCGCAGGAGGTGGAGGAGACGGCGTTCGTGACGGCGCAGGAGCTGGACGACCGGCACGCGTCGGCGCCGTTCTCGGCCTGGTTCATGACGGTGCTGGACGCGGCGCGTCCGGCGATCAAGGAACTGACCGGGGAGAGCGGCGGCTGGTGAGCCGTGCGCCAGGCCGTGCCCTGGGCTCCGGTGACGGGGTTCAGGGCTCGGCCGGGCCCGGTCTGAGCGGCAACGCCGCCCAGACGATCTTGCCGCCGCTCGCCGTGTGCTCGACGTCGCACACACCGCCGGCCTCGCGCGTGATCTCCCGGACCAGCAGCAGTCCGCGCCCGCCCGTGCGGGCGGCGTCCGACTCCAGCGCCTTGGGGCGGTAGGGGTGGTTGTCCTCGACGGACACCCGGATCCACTCGGTGCCGATCCCCACCTCGACCGCGACCTCGGGTGACAGCAGCGCCGCGTGCCGCACGGCGTTGGTCACCAGCTCGGAGACGATCAGCAGCAGTCCCTGTACGACGTCGTCGTGGACGGGGACGCCTTGACGTTTCAGCAGATCCCTGACGGCGTGCCGGGCCTGGGGTACGGAGAGGTCGACGGCGGGAGCGGTGAAGCGCCAGACCCCTTCGTACGTCGGTGGCCGTGCCGGGGTCTCCCCACGGCTCTCGATGGTCCGGCTCTCACCCTCGTGCTCGATTGTCGCCACGCATCGAGTGTTGGGAGTGCGTCGCGTCCGACCTGCCTGTTGACCAGAAGTCAACGAGTATCGGCGGATTCTGACCAGGTGGGTATGCCGGAGTCAGGTGTTCGATCGCTCGGGATTGTCTTCTGACATCTTTGTCGACACCAGGGAAACGATCCTGCGGCCGCCGACCCCGATCGCGACCAGGCCCAGCCCGTCGAACAGCAGCGCCAGCGAGAAGAACGTCCCGAGGACGTACAGGCTGCTGTCCGGCCAGTCGAACAGCACCAGCAGCCCCAGCAGGACACCGAAGGCGCCCTGCAGCAAGGTCCAGCCGAACTGCGGGCCGCGCACCACCACACTGCCCACCAGCCGGAACACCCCGCCGGTCAGGAAGAGCAGCGCGGCGAACATGGTGAACGCCTCCGCCGACTCGGCCGGGTGCCGCACGACGACGAACCCGGCGGCGATGTTCAGCGCCGCGACCACCACGGCGAGCCAGAAGTAGCCCTCGCGGCGCGACTGCACCGCGTGGACGAGACCGACCGCACCGCCGATCAGCAGCAGCCAGCCGAAGAGCAGCATCGACGTGAGGGTGGCGACGGCGGTGTGGACGAGTCCGACCGCACCGCCGATCACCAGGACCACGCCGAGCAGCACCAGCACACCGAAGCTGCGGCTGAGCCGCCTCCCCTCCCGCCGCACCGCGTCGGGCCCGGGTTCCCCCTCCCGGACCCGGCCGGGGGACGGGCCGGGTCCGGGAGAGGGGATGGGATCCGGAGCGGGATCGGGGGTGGGAGTGGGGTCGGGCGGCGGAGTCGTACCGGCCATCGCGCGCCTCCTTGCCTGTCGCTCGTCCGGACGGCGCCCCCTTCTTGATCGTACGATCGGGCCCGCCGGATAGCATCCGGCGCATGGAGCGCACGGAGCAGCAGCCGCAGCTGGAGCACAGCGTCACGGACGGCGTCGCCACGGTCGTCATCAGCAACCCCGCCAAGCGCAACGCGATGACGGCCGCCATGTGGCGGGCCCTGCCCGGCCTCCTCGCGGAGCTGGCCGCCGACCGCGACGTCCGGGTGCTGGTGCTCACCGGCGCGGGCACCACCTTCTGCGCCGGCGCGGACATCGCCTCGCTGCGCGAACCGGGCGACGAGCAGCAGGCCCTCGCGGTGCGTGCCGAGGAGGCGCTCGCCGCCTTCCCCAAGCCGGCGCTCGCCGCCGTGCGCGGCTACTGCGTGGGCGGCGGCAGCCAGCTCGCGGCCGCCTGCGACCTGCGCTTCGCCGAGGAGGGCGCGCTGTTCGGCGTGACCCCGGCGAAGCTCGGCATCGTCTACCCGGCGTCCTCCACCCGGCGGCTGGTCTCCCTGGTGGGTCCGTCGGCCGCCAAGTACCTGCTCTTCTCCGGCGAGTTGATCGACACCGACCGGGCGCTGCGCACCGGTCTGGTGGACGAGGTGCTGCCGGCCGGGCAACTCGGCAAGCGGGTGGCGGAGTTCACCAGGATCCTCGCCTCCCGCTCCCAGCTGACCCAGGCGGCGGCGAAGGAGTTCGCGGCCGGGCGCACCGACCGGGACGCCCACTGGGCGGACCAGGCCCGCGGCAGCGACGACACCGCCGAGGGCATCGCCGCCTTCCTGGAGCGGCGGGCGCCGCGGTTCACGTACGGGGTGTGAGGCGGCGCCCGCGGGGCTCCGGGGCCTGTGCGGTCCGGTCGCGCCAGAAGGCGACGATGTCCGCCGGGGCCTTGGCCGGGGAGCCCGCGTCGTAGGGGGGCCGGGGGTCGTACTCGGTGATGAGCTGGACGACCTGGGCGTGCCGGTCGCCCGCGATCCGGCCCAGCAGGTACAGGCCCATGTCGATGCCTGCGGAGACACCGGCGGCCGTGACGTACTTGCCCTCGGGGACGACCCGCTCCTCCGTCGGCTCGGCCCCGTACGCCTTCAGCTCGTCCAGCGCGAGCCAGTGGGTGGTCGCGCGGCGGCCTTGGAGGAGGCCGGCGGCGCCGAGAATCAGCGAGCCGGTGCACACGGAGGTGGTCCAGGTGCTGGTCGCGTCGGCGGTGCGGAGCCAGTCGAGGGTCTCCTGGTCGCGGAGGACGGGTCCCCAGTCGCCGGTGCCCGGGACGAGGACGATGTCCGGGCGGGTGACCTCCGCGAGGGAGCGGTCGGCGACGAGGGCCAGGTTGCCCTGGTCGTTGCGGACCGGGCCGGCCTCCTTGGCGACGAGGACGGTCTCGGCGCCGGGCAGGTGGCTGATCATCTCGAAGGGGCCGATGGCGTCGAGCGCGGTGAAGCCGTCGTAGAGGAGGATGGCGATCTGCATGCGGAGGCTGTCCTTTCAACGGGTGGGCAAGGGAGCGTGGAAGCGCCGCCGGTACTCGGCCGGCGGGGTGCCCAGCGCCTTGACGAAGGCGCGGCGCATGGCCTCCGGCGTTCCGTAGCCGGAGGCGCGCGCCACTTCCTGGACGCCGTCGGCGGTCTCCTCCAGGAGGCGGCGGGCGTGTTCGAGACGGACGCGGTCGACGTACCGGCCGGGTGTCGTGCCGGTCTCCGCGTGGAAGGCGCGGGCGAAGTGCCGCGGTGAGAGGCGGGCCCGGGAGGCCAGGGCCTCCACCGAGAGGTCGGCGGCCGGGTGCTCGGTGATGAACTGCTGCAGGTCGCGCAGGGGTTGGCGGCGGGCGGTCTGCGCGGCGAGCTGGGCGCTGAACTGCGCCTGGTTGCCGGGGCGGCGCAGGAAGACGACGAGGTGGCGGGCGACGGTGAGCGCCGCTTCGCGGCCGAGGTCCTCCTCGACGAGGGCCAGGGCGAGGTCGATGCCCGCGGTGACACCGGCGGAGGTCGCCAGCTTCCCGTCCCGGACGAAGATCGGGTCGGGGTCGACCCGGACCTCGGGGTGGTCGCGGGCGAGGCGGCCGCAGAAGGCCCAGTGCGTGGTGGCGCGGTGTCCGTCGAGGAGGCCGGCCCCGGCGAGCAGCAGCGCGCCGGTGCAGACGGAGACCAGGCGCTCGGCGCGCGGGGCGTGCACGCGCAGCCAGTCGACCAGCCGCGGGTCGGGGCTGAGCGAGCCCTCGCCGCCGGGCACCAGCAGGGTGTGCGGTGCTTCGGCGTCGGCGAGGGAGGTGTCGGCGACCAGGCGCAGGCCGCTCTGGGTACGCACGGGCTCACCGTCGAGCGAGGCGGTGCGCAGGGGGTAGGCGCCGCCGGCGGGCCCGAAGTGGGCCGCTCCGGCGAACACCTCGACCGGTCCGGTGACGTCCAGGCTCTGCACGCCGTCGAAGAGGACGACGAGCACGGGGCGCTTGGTCATGCGTCCCATCCTTCGGGGCCGGGCGGTACGGCCGCAAGGACGAGGACCCCACCTTTCCTGCCATCGGCTTCCCGGCCGTGACCCACGTACCAACCAGTCGGTAACCTGGCGCCATGACGACGACTCTGCCGCCGCGCGCCGGGCGCCGGTGCCACAACGCCCTGAACCCGCTCCACTCGACGGTCTACTTCTCCCCCGACTTTGCCGAGGAGCTCGCCGGGCTCGGCATCGAGGACTCCCGCGCCGCGTACTTCGCCGGCCGGGCCGCCGCCATGGGAGCCGTGGGCCCCGGCACCGTCGCAGCCACCTTCTACAACTTCAGCCACGAGCTGATCGCCCAGCACCTCCCGGCCGTCTGGGACGTCGCCCCGCCCGCGGCCGTGCTCGCCGCGCGGCTGCGGGCCGCCGACGCCACCCTGCGCCGGCTGCTCGGGGACGACGTGATCGCCTCGGAGGCGATGGCCGAGGCGGCCGGGCTCGCGCTGCGCGCCGCGGAAGGCTGTACCCGGCACGCCCGGCCGCTGTACGCGGCGCACGCCGACCTGCCCGTGCCCGAGGAGCCGCACCTCGCCTACTGGCACGCGGCGACGCTGCTGCGCGAGCACCGCGGGGACGCCCATCTCGCCGTCCTGCTCTCCGCCGGGCTCGACCCGCTGGAGGCGCTGGTCAGCCACACGGCGACCGGCAAGGGCATGGCGCCCCGCTGGATCCTCGCCACCCGAGGCTGGCGACGCGCCGAGTGGGACGCGGCGGCCGGGCGGCTGCGCGAGCGCGGGCTGCTGGACGAGCAGGGCGAACTGACCGAAGCGGGCAGCGCGCTGCGCGCGGAGCTGGAGGACCACACCGACCGCCTGGACGCGGCTCCGTACGAGCACCTCGGCGCGGCGGGCGTAGAGCGGCTGACGGAGCTGGGGCGGGGCTTCCTGGGCGCCGCCGCGGCGGCGGGCGCGTTCCCGCAGGACCTGGTCGGCAAGGGCTGACGTTTCGGCGGACACCCGGCGGCAACCCGCACGAGGCAACCCGAGAGCACACGGAGGTGCCCCTTGCGTACGATCGCCGACTTCTTCCGCATGATCGGCTCCGCGGTCGCCACGGTGGTGACCCTGCCCTTCCGGCTGCTGGCCCGGCTCTTCGGTGGGGCGTCGCACGGCGGCGGCAGGGCGCGCCGGGCCTGAGACCGCACCCGGTACGGACCGGCGCGCGCCACGGCCCCGGCGCGTTCACGAACCGCCGCCCCGCGTCCCGGGGCGGCGTTCGTGTGCGCCGCCCGCCCCGGAAGGCCCCACCGTCCGCCCTCCGTTCCGCCGGCCCCGCCGTTCCCCGTTCCCCCGGGGCCGGTTGCTCCCCGGAACGGCCTGAGGCCACGTCCCGCAGCACCCGCTCACGCGTGATCAACGGCGGGCGGGCGCTTGCTGCCTTCCTCCGTCATGCGATCACATGAGTACGACCGGGACTTCCGCGACCGGGCCGCGCGGACACGGGGCTGGGGGGCGGCGCTGCTGGCGGTGGCGGCCCTGCTGTGGACGTGGTGCGCCCTGCTGCTGATCACCCCGTACGAGGTGGACGACAGGCCGGGTGATCGCCATCCCGAGGAGTGCGAGGCGCGCCTGTTCACCGATGCGGGGACGGCCAACGACGGTGTGTGGCGCGGCGACCGGTGCGCGGACGAGCGGGACTGGCCCGAGGCACTGGCCGTGCTGGGGCTCTCGGTGCCCCTCGCCGTCGCCGGATCGGTCCTCCTCACCGTGGGCGCCGTCAGCCTGCGGATGAGCGCCCACGCCGAGGCGATGCGGGTGCTCGACGACCTCTCCGACCGGCCGTAGACCGCCGCGCCGGCGGGAACGCGCCGCGCCCCGGCGCCGGGGCGCGCGACACGTCGCACGGTGACCCGGCAGAATGCAACGGCAAGCTGGAGGCACGAGAAGGCGAGTCGGGACACCGTGACGACGTCCATCGAAGGCAGGATCGCCGAGGAGCTCGGCGTACGGGAGCGGCAGGTGAGGGCGGCCGTCGAGCTGCTCGACGGCGGGTCGACCGTGCCGTTCATCGCGCGCTACCGCAAGGAAGCGACCGAGATGCTCGACGACGCGCAGCTGCGCACGCTCGAGGAGCGGCTGCGCTACCTGCGGGAGCTGGAGGAGCGGCGGAGCGCGATCCTCGACTCCGTACGCGAGCAGGGCAAGCTCACCGAGGAGCTGCGGGAGCGGATCCTCGCGGCCGACACAAAGGCGCGGCTGGAGGACATCTACCTGCCGTTCAAGCCGAAGCGGCGCACCAAGGCGCAGATCGCCCGGGAGGCCGGGCTGGAGCCGCTGGCGGACGGACTGCTCGGCGATCCGTCGGTGGAGCCGCTCGCCGCGGCCGCCGCGTTCGTCGACGCCGGCAAGGGCGTCGCGGACCCGGCCGCCGCCCTGGAGGGCGCGCGCGCCATCCTGACCGAGCGGTTCGCGGAGGACGCCGACCTGATCGGCGAACTGCGCGAGCGGATGTGGACGCGCGGGCGGCTCGTGTCGAAGGTCCGGGAGGGCAAGGGCGACGCCGCGGAGGGGCCGGGCGCCAAGTTCGCCGACTACTTCGACTTCGCCGAGCCCTTCACCGCGCTGCCCTCCCACCGCGTGCTGGCGATGCTGCGCGGTGAGAAGGAGGAGGTCCTCGACCTGGTGCTGGAGCCGGAGGAACCGGTGGAGGGGCCTTCGTCGTACGAAGGGATCATCGCCTCCCGGTTCGGGATCTCCCAGCAGGGCCGGCCGGGCGACAAGTGGCTCGGCGATACCGTCCGCTGGGCGTGGCGGACCCGGATCCTCGTGCACCTCGGGATCGACCTGCGACTGCGGCTGCGCACGGCGGCCGAGGACGAAGCGGTGCGGGTCTTCGCCGCGAACCTGCGCGACCTGCTGCTCGCGGCCCCGGCCGGGACGCGGGCGACGCTCGGGCTCGACCCGGGTTTCCGTACGGGTGTGAAGGTCGCCGTCGTGGACGCGACCGGCAAGGTCGTCGCCACCGACACCATCTACCCGCACGTACCGGCCAACAAGTGGGACCAGTCGCTGGCGACCCTGGCGCGGCTCGCGAAGGAGCACGCGGTCGAGCTGGTCGCCATCGGCAACGGCACCGCGTCGCGCGAGACCGACAAGCTGGCGGCCGACCTGATCGCCAGGCACCCGGAGCTGAAGCTCACCAAGGTGATGGTGTCGGAGGCGGGCGCCTCGGTCTACTCGGCGTCCGCGTTCGCCTCGCAGGAACTGCCGGACCTCGACGTGTCGCTGCGCGGCGCCGTGTCGATCGCGCGGCGGCTGCAGGACCCGCTCGCCGAGCTGGTGAAGATCGACCCGAAGTCGATCGGGGTCGGACAGTACCAGCACGACCTGTCCGAGGTGAAGCTGTCCCGGTCGCTCGACGCGGTGGTCGAGGACTGTGTGAACGGTGTCGGCGTCGACGTCAACACCGCCTCGGCGCCGCTGCTTTCGCGGGTGTCCGGGATCGGGGCGGGCCTGGCGGAGAACATCGTGGCCCACCGGGACGCCAACGGCCCCTTCCGCTCCCGCAAGGCTCTCAAGGACGTCCCGCGGCTCGGCCCCAAGGCTTACGAGCAGTGCGCGGGCTTCCTGCGGATCCGCGGCGGCGACGACCCGCTGGACGCGTCCAGCGTGCACCCGGAGGCGTACCCGGTGGTGCGGCGGATGGTGAAGACCACGGGCGGCGAGGTCGCGTCGCTGATCGGCAACACCTCGGTGCTGCGGTCGCTGCGGCCGGACGACTTCGTCGACGAGACGTTCGGTCTGCCGACCGTCACGGACATCCTGCGCGAACTGGAGAAGCCGGGGCGCGACCCGCGGCCCGCGTTCCGCACGGCCACCTTCAAGGAGGGCGTCGAGAAGATCGGCGACCTGGAGTCCGGGATGGTGCTGGAGGGCGTCGTCACGAACGTGGCCGCGTTCGGTGCCTTCGTGGACGTCGGTGTGCACCAGGACGGGCTCGTCCACGTGTCGGCCATGTCCCGGAACTTCGTCAAGGACCCGCGCGAGGTGGTGAAGCCGGGTGACGTGGTGAAGGTGAAGGTGCTGGACGTCGACATCCCGCGCAAGCGGATCTCGCTGACGCTGCGCCTGGACGACGGGACCACCGCCTCCGACGGCGCTCCGGCGCCGAAGCGGGAGCGGGAGCGGGGCGGCCGGCCCCCGCAGCAGCGCAAGGGCGGCGGGGGCAGCGGCCGGGGCGGGGCCGGCGGCGGCAAGGGCGGGGCCGGCGGGCGTGCGTCCCAGGCCCCGGCGCCCGCCAACAGCGCCATGGCGGACGCCCTGCGCAAGGCGGGGCTGCTCGGCGGCGGAGGCGGCGGCAAGGGCCGCCGCTGACCTCCCCGGCCCGCCCGTCGGGGGCGTGCCGTCCCGGCCGACTGTGACCGTGGGGCGGGCAGGTGTTCCTGCCCGCCCCTCGACGTGCGGGCGGCGGCGGGCTGTGTGACCCTGACCGCGTCACGAGGTCGTCCGACGACCACAGGCGCCCGACGGAGGCGGTCATGAACCAGTTCGGAGACAAGCCCGAGGAAGTCCGCAAGCACCTGGAGGAGGAGAAGCGGGAGGCGCGGCACAAGGAGCGCAGGCCCGCGGAGGCGGACCGGCCGGACCGCGCCGGGCGCCCACGCCCCGGCGAGGACGCGTACGAGGACACCTACGAGGAGCCCGAGGACCGCCCGTAGGGGCGGCGGCGCGTCAGAGTTCGGTGACCTTGCCGTCCGCCACCTCGACCCGGCGGGTCGTACGGACCGCGTCGAGCATGCGGCGGTCGTGGGTGACCAGCAGCAGCGTGCCGGTGTACGTGTCGAGGGCCGTCTCCAGCTGCTCGATGGCCGGCAGGTCGAGGTGGTTGGTCGGCTCGTCCAGCACCAGCAGGTTCACGCCCCTGCCCTGGAGCAGGGCGAGCGCGGCGCGGGTGCGTTCGCCCGGTGACAGGGAGGCCGCGGGGCGCAGCACGTGCTGGGCCTTGAGGCCGAACTTCGCCAGCAGGGTGCGCACGTCGGCCGGTTCGGTGTCGGGGACGGCCGCGCAGAACGCGTCCAGCAGGGACTGCGTGCCGTGGAAGAGGCGGCGCGCCTGGTCGACCTCCCCCACGACGACCCCGGACCCGAGGGCGGAGTGCCCCGCGTCCAGCGGGAGCCGTCCGAGGAGCGCGGCGAGCAGGGTGGACTTGCCGGCGCCGTTGGCCCCCGTGATCGCGACCCGGTCGGCCCAGTCGACCTGGAGCGTGGCCGGGCCGAAGCGGAAGCCGCCGCGCCGCACCTCCGCGTCCCGCAGGGTCGCCACGACCGCGCCGGAGCGCGGGGCGGTGGCGATCTCCATCCGCAGCTCCCACTCCTTGCGTGGCTCCTCGACCACGTCGAGGCGCTCGATCATGCGCTGCGTCTGGCGGGCCTTGGCGGCCTGCTTCTCGCTGGCCTCGCTGCGGAACTTGCGGCCGATCTTGTCGTTGTCGCCGCCCGCCTTGCGGCGCGCGTTCTTGACGCCCTTGTCCATCCAGGAGCGCTGCATCTGTGCGCGGTCCTCGAGGGCGGCCTTCTTGTCGGCGTACTCGTCGTAGTCCTCGCGGGCGTGGCGGCGGGAGGTCTCGCGCTCCTCCAGGTATGCCTCGTAGCCGCCGCCGTAGAGGGTGATCCGCTGCTGGGCGAGGTCCAGTTCGAGGACCTTGGTGACGGTGCGGGCGAGGAACTCGCGGTCGTGGCTGATGACGACGGTCCCGGCGCGCAGACCGGTGACGAAGCGCTCCAGGCGCTCCAGGCCGTCCAGGTCGAGGTCGTTGGTCGGCTCGTCGAGCAGGAACACGTCGTAGCGGGACAGCAGGAGCGAGGCGAGACCGGCGCGGGCGGCCTGGCCGCCGGAGAGCGCGGTCATCGGCCGGTCGAGGCCGACGGTCAGGCCGAGTGAGCCGGCGACCTCCTCGGCGCGCTCGTCGAGGTCCGCGCCACCGAGGCCGAGCCAGCGTTCCAGAGCCGTGGCGTACGCGTCGTCGGCGCCCGGGGCACCGTCGACGAGAGCCTGGGTGGCCTCGTCCATCGCGGTTTGCGCGGCGGCGACGCCGGTACGGCGGGCGAGGAAGTCGCGTACGGTCTCGCCCTCGCGCCGCTCCGGCTCCTGCGGGAGGTGGCCGACCGTGGCGGTGGGCGGCGACAGGCGCAGCTGCCCCTGCTCGGGCGTGTCGAGCCCGGCGAGGAGCCGCAGCAGGGTCGACTTGCCGGCGCCGTTGGCGCCCACGAGGCCGATCACGTCGCCGGGAGCGACGACGAGGTCCAGGCCGGAGAAGAGGGAGCGTTCGCCGTGGCCGGCGGCGAGGTCCTTGGCGACGAGGGTGGCAGTCATCAGGTGGTCGATCCTAAGGGGTGCCTGGTGGAGCGTGCCGGGCTCGGCCCGCTCCGCGGGACCCGTCCCGAGGGGTGCCGGCCATGCAGCGCCGTCCGCCCGCCCGGTGAGGGGCCCCGCGGCCGCCCGGCCTTGGACCCGTACCCGGACCCGGACCCGGACCCGGACCCGGCGGGAGCGTGCGGGCTCGGTGGCCGGCGGGGCGTGCGGGCTCGGTGCTCCGCGGCGACGGCGTCCGCGCGAGGACCTCAGGCCGTCGCCGGTGCGACCAGCACGCTGTCCATGGTGCGCGCGACCAGGTACGACCTGCCCCTGATGGCCCGCGCACCCAGCGGGATGCGGTGGCTGCCCGGTTCCAGGACGCCGTCGAAGAGCTCGTGGGTGCGCGTGCGGTGGAGCCGGTCGAGGCGGTACGCGACGAGCTCGACCCGGCAGGCGGAGGTGACCTCCACGACCGCCTCGCCGTCGGCCGCGGCCAGGCCGGTCAGGCGTCGCCTCGGTAAGGGGGTGCGGTCCAGGGCGTGCTCGATCTGCGCGACGAGCAGCGGGACGACGGGGGCCAGCCCCTCGACGTACGCGATGTCCGCGCCCGCCCGGCGGAAGGCGTCCCGCACGGCGGCGCGCCGCTCCTCGCCGACCGCCCGGCCGAACGCCACCACGTCGTAGGCGCGCAGTTCCCCGGGCGGCACGTCCGTGGCGTCCTCCGCGATGTCGGCGCCGACACCGATGCCGCGCAGGGCGGCGGCGAGGCGGGCGAGGACCGCGACGCGCGCCCCGATCAGCAGGGCGCGGCGGCGCACCGGGGCGGCGGTCCCGTCGGCGCAGCCGGGAAAGCCCCGGTACGCCGGGTCGCCGGAGTCGCCCTGCCTGCGGGGACCATCGGTCAGGAGCCGCTCCAGCTCGGTGCGGTACTCCTCGCCGCGGAAGCGGAAGGGGCCGATGCCGTGGTAGCCGTCGCGTTCCAGGTCGGCCGTCTCGTCGGTCTGCCAGGCGAAGTCGCGCCACACGACGTCATCGCCGTCCCGCTCGATCACGGCGGTGACGGCGCCGCAGCCGAGGTCCGCGCACTCGGGGCATCCGTAGATGACGTACCGCCCCTCGGGAAGGGGAGCATCCGCCTCCAGGAGCAGCCGGCGCACGTGGCCGGTGAAGATGGCGGGCGGTACGTCGGAGGCGAGCGGGGACACGGCGTCGAGGTCGGAGAGCCGGTGGAGCAGCGGGTGCCCGTCGACGATGAAGTCCATGAAGTCGCGGTGCACGCGGTAGCCACCGCCGGCCATGACGGCACCGGCCCGGATCGCCGGGGCCAGGGCGAAGGAGGCGTGGGCAGGCGTGAGCTCGTGCTCGTGCGCGGCAGGCATGCCGGGAGTATGCCCGCGGTGGAGGGGTCGGCTACCGTCCCGGCATGAGCGGTGAGGTGATCGTCGTGGGCGGCGGTGTGATCGGCCTGACGACCGCCGTCGTCCTGGCGGAGCGGGGCCGGCGGGTGCGGGTGTGGACGCGCGACGCACCGCAGGCCACGACATCGGCGGTGGCGGGTGCCCTGTGGTGGCCCTACCGCATCGAGCCGGCGGAACGGGTGGGTGCCTGGGCCGTGGCGACGCTGCGGACGTACGAGGAGCTCGCTGCGGACCCTGCGGCGACGGGCGTACGGATGGCCGCGGGCATCCATGCGGACACCGCCCTCTCGGGTCTCGGCCCGTGGGCGGGCGAGGTCGCCGGGCTGCGGCAACTGGCCTCCGGCGCGCTGGCGGCCCGGCTGCCGCTGATCGACATGCCGGTGCACCTGGCGTGGCTGCGCTCGCGGCTGGAGGCGGCGGGCGGGACCGTCGAGAGGCGCGGGGTGACGTCCTTCGCACCGGCGGCGTCACGGGCGCCCGTGGTGGTCAACTGCACGGGCCTCGGCGCCCGTGAGCTGGTGCCGGACCCGTCGCTGCGGCCGGTGCGGGGGCAGTTGGTCCTGGTGGAGAACCCGGGGATCGAGGAGTGGTTCACCGCGGCGGACGCCGCGCACAGTGCGACGACGTACTTCTTCCCGCAGCCGGGGCGGCTTGTGCTGGGCGGCACGGCCGAGGACGGCGACGGGAGTACGGAGCCCGACGCGGGGACGGCCGCGGCGATCGTCGCCCGGTGCGCGCGCATCCACCCGGACATCGCGCACGCCCGCGTCCTCGGGCACCGGGTGGGGCTGCGCCCGGTACGGGCGGGCGGGGTACGGCTCGACGCGGAGCCCCTGGCCGGCGGCGGGGTGCTGGTGCACAACTACGGCCACGGCGGGGCGGGCGTGACGGTGGCGTGGGGCTGCGCACAGGAGGCGGCGTCGCTGGCGCTCCGCCACGGCTGACACCCGGCGCGGCCCGCGGGACCCGCGGCCGCGGCTGTGCCCCTCGGCACCTGCACCTACCTGCACCTGCGACACCTGTACCCGCCGCGCCGCACCGCGCCCCGTGCCCGGCGCGCCGCCACCCGCACCTGCGACACCCGCGCCGGCCCCCGGTACCCGTGCTGCGGCTGTCCCTCTCGCCACCCGTGCCCGCCGCATCCGCCCGCCGTGCGCCCGTACGCCCGTGCATGCCGAAAGGGCCGCCGGTGGCGGCCCTTTCGGGGGTCCGGGCGGCTCGTCCGGGGACGGGCCGGCCGGGCCGGGGAGGATGCACCCCGTCGGACGGGGCCGGTGGCACGCGCCGAGCGCGCGTCACCGGCGGGCCGTCCGGGGAGCGGAGGGCTCAGCCCGGGAAGGGCTTGCTCATCTCCTCCTCGGCCTTGATGCAGGCCTTCATCCGCTTCTCGATGGCGGTGGCCTCGGCGCGGACGCGGGCCGCCTCACGCGGGGCGCCGTCGCGCTCCAGGCGCTTCGCCCGGTCCCGCTTCTCCTTGATCTCCGCCTGCATCTGCCGGACGTTGCAGGTGCTGTGACCCGCCGTGATCTCCAGCGACGGCTGCTGCGCGGCCGGGGTGCCGCCGAGGAGCAGACCGCCGGCGATCAGCGCGCCGACGGCGAGCGCGGGAACACGTACACGCATAGGGAACTCCAACTTCCGGGCATGACATGCCCGTTGTGGGGGGTGATCATTACCGATCGGTAACCCTAGCGTACGTGTTGCGGGCGTTCGAACCGCCGGTCAGCGGCCCGGTGACGGGCCGTCGGCACCTGGTTCCGGACCGGCGCCGGACTCCCCCGCACCGGCGCCGGACTCCCCCGGACCGGGTTTCCCGGTGTGCTCAGGACCCGGACCGATGCGGATCTCGAAGTCACCCGCGTACTTCTCGTGCCCCGCGATCACGGCCTCCTCCACGGCCTCCTCGGCGAGCTGGCCGCGCACGATCAGCGGGTCCTTGCGCAGGTCGCGCATCAGCGACCAGCACATGCCGATCATCACCAGGACGAACGGGGCCGCGACGAGGATCGTCAGGTGCTGGAGGCCGGCGAGCGCGTCGCCCTTGCCCTCGCCGACGAGCAGCATCACCGCCGCCACACCGCCGGTCACCACTCCCCAGAAGACGACCACGTACCGGGCCGGTTCGAAGGTGCCCTGCTGGGAGAGCGTGCCCATGACGATGGAGGCGGCGTCCGCGCCGGAGATGAAGAAGATCCCCACCAGGATCATGACCACCAGGCTCATCACGCCGGCGATCGGGAACTCCTGCAGCACGCCGAAGAGCTGCCCCTCGGGCGTCGTCTCGTCGCCGAGCCGGTCGCGCTCCTGCAGCCTCATCGCCGTACCGCCGAAGACGGCGAACCAGATCAGGCTGACGGTGCTCGGGACGAGGATGACGCCGCCGATGAACTGGCGGATCGTCCGACCGCGGCTGATGCGGGCGATGAACATGCCGACGAACGGCGTCCAGGAGATCCACCACGCCCAGTAGAAGACGGTCCAGGTGCTCAGCCAGTCGGCGACGCCGCCGCCCCCGGTCGCCGCCTCCGTGCGCCCGGCGAGCTGCGCCAGGTCGCCGACGTAGGCGGCGAGCGAGGTCGGGACGAGGTCGAGGACGAGAATCGTCGGCCCGGCGACGAAGACGAACAGGGCGAGGACGACGGCGAGCACCATGTTGGTGTTGGACAGCCACTGGATGCCCCGCTCCACCCCGGACACGGCGGAGAGCACGAAGCCCACCGTCAGCACGGCGATGATGGTGACGAGCAGCCCGACCCCGGCCCGCTCCAGCCACCCCAGTTCCCGGAAGCCGCTGCCGATCTGCAGGGCGCCGAGGCCGAGCGAGGTCGCCGACCCGAAGAGCGTGGCGAAGATCGCCAGGATGTCGATCACGCGGCCGGCCGCCCCCGAGGCGTGCTTCCGGCCGATCAGCGGCTCGAACACGGCACTGATGGTCTGCCGCCGGCGGCGGCGGAAGGTGCTGTACGCGATGGCGAGACCGACCACGGCGTAGATGGCCCAGGGGTGGAGGGTCCAGTGGAACAGTGTGGTGGCCAGGGCCGTCTGCATGCGGTCCGCCGAGTCCGCCGGGTTCGTGCCGGGCGGCGGCGTGGTGTAGTGCGCGAGCGGCTCGCTGACACCGTAGAACATCAGCCCGATGCCCATGCCCGCGCTGAACATCATCGCGACCCACGAGACGGTGCGGAACTCCGGCTGCTCGTGCTCCTGGCCGAGCTCGATCCGGCCGTAGCGGCTGACGGCGAGCCAGAGGGCGAAGACGACGAAGCCCGAGGCGGCCAGGACGAACGCCCAGCCGCCGTTGTGCATCAGGCCGCTCAGCATCGTGTCGGAGACGGATTCCAGCGACTTCGTGGCGGTGGATCCCCAGACGACGAAGGCGAGGGTGAGGACGGCCGTCACGCCGAACACCACCCGGTCCGTCACCGGCGGCTTGTCCTCGTGCGGGTGACGGCCCGGGAGGGCCGCCCTCACCGGCAGCCGCAGCCGTTGGCCCGGTTTCCGTTCGTCGTGCGACACAGGCGGCACCTTTCACGCATTCCTCGGGAATTCGCTTCTCGGTACCCCCTACCACACCGGCCCCATGCTAACCGGGATCAACAGGCGTCGACGGGCTCCCCCTCGGTGAGGTGGTACGCGGCACGGGCGTCGAGGAGCAGCGCCACCAGGGCGCGCCGGGACTGCCGCAGCGGTACGAACGCGGAGCCGTCGGCCCGCGGCCGCGCGCGCACGCCGTGCAGGGCGAGCTCGTCGCGGACGCCGGCGTACTGGGCCGCGGTCAGGCGGTAGCCGCAGGGCGGGTCCGGCAGGATGTCCGCCGGTCCGGCGGGGTCGTTGTCGGCGCCGCCGAGGTACACCGGGCCGCGGTCGGCGGGCCCGGCCAGCCGGGCGGCCGTGGTGGCGGCCTCGATGGCGCCGCGGCGCTCGGTGACGTACGCGAAGGCGCCGTCGAGGGCGGTGAGGTGCGTGGTGACGCGGCGTCTGTTGTTGACGGCCGTGTCCTGCTTCTCCTCCTCCGTGAGGGGGGTGGTGCGGGTCTCGACGAGCAGGCCGACGGAGTGCTTGAGGCCGGCCGTGTTGCGCAGGATGCGCTCCTGGCCGTCCCCGGCGACCTGCTTGAGCGGCTCGCCGGTGACCGGGTCGGTCCAGATGCCGTAGACACCGCTGCTGTGTCCGGCGCGCTCGGCGGCGGGGCGGACGTACGTCTCCGAGAGGGTACGGGCCTCGTCGTGCACGCGCGCGTGGGTGTTGAGGTTGCGCGGCCACAGGGAGAGCAGTGCCTTGTCGTAGTACGGCGGGGTGGCGTCGTACTCGTGCAGGTCGTGGACGACGTCGGGGCGGTGGTCGCGCTGCACGGCGGCGAGGGCGCGGCCCTCGGCGGTCTCCAGGGCGATGTGGTCGCGGTTGATGTCGATGCCGTCGGCGTTGGTGCGGGTGTTCGCGGCCCGCCCGTCGGGGTTGGCGGTCGGTACGACGAGGACGGTCGTGCGGGACAGGAAGCGGATCGTTTCCGCGTCCTCGGCGAGGGCGAGGTCGCGCACGGTGGTCAGGCAGGCTTCGCGGCCTGCCGGTTCGTCGCCGTGCTGGCTGCAGATGAGCAGCAGCGTGGTGGCGGTGCGGCCGGTGCCGACGGTGACGAGCCGGAGGGGCCGGCCCTGCCCGGTGGTGCCGATCCGGGTCACGGACACGCGGTCGCTCGCCCGGTCGACAGCGGCGAGGAAGCGCTGCTCCTCGGCCTCGCCGGTCCAGCGGGCGCCGCCGCTCCGTTCGAAGCCCGTGCGGGGCGGCGCACCGGCCGACGCCCGTGACTCCGGGGCGGCGACGAACGGCAGGGCGAGGACCGCGGCGGTCACGGACAGTACGGCGGCGCGGAGACGGGCGCTCATCGGATACCGCCTGCCGGGCCGGGGACGCGGGTCACGGCGGGCCGCTCGGCGACGCCGTCGAGCGGGGCCGTGCGCGGCGACGGACGGGGCGCCGGGTGCGGGACGCCGGACGTGGCGCGCAGATAGGCCCGGGGGCCGCCGACGACCGGGAGTTTCGCCGTGGTGCGGGCCAGGTCGAGGGTGAGCGTGGGGGCCGTCGGGGCGGGCGGAGGGTCGATGAGCCCGGCGTCGGTGCCGCCGATGATCAGCGCGAGGCGGTGTCCGGCCGGGACGACGTGGTCCGCGGCGGCGAGGTCGAGGGTGATGGTGTGGGCCCTGCCGGGGGTGAGCGGGCGGCCCTTCTTCGCGTCGGCCCAGGTGCCGAGGTCCGCCCAGCCTCGGCTGAAGACGGTGAAGCCGACGTCGGCCGTCTTCGCCCTGGTCTCCTTGAAGCAGGCGCTGTCGCCGGTAATACTCGCGCCCCAGCAGGTGCGTTCGGCCAGCGTGGTGATGCCTTCGCCACGGGCGGTGTAGTCGCGGATGGTGTCGGGGCCGACGTCGACGAGCACCGCCGAGAGGTGGGCGCTCGTGGTGTCGGGGGTGGCGGTGACGGTGACCCTGGAGGGGCCGGAGAGGCGCAGGTCCCGGCTGAGGGGTGGGGACAGGAAGCCCGCCTTGGAGGGGGTGGAGGAATCGACGTGGGCCGCCCAGTCGAGCTCGCCGAGGGCGGGGGCGTCGGTGAAGGTCTCCGTCGTGCCGGGCCGGGACGGGAGGAGGCCGAGCGTGCCGACGCCGGGGGCCGCTCCGGGGCCGGGGCGCAGGGTGGTGGCGGTGGTCGCGCGCGGCGGCCAGACGCGGTCGGTGGACCACTGGTCGGGGGCGCGCTCGATGTCGGCCATCGGCTCGCGGTCGATCCCGTTGTCGTACCCGAGCAGGTAGTGGTCGAACCAGCGGTGCAGCGTGCGCACCCACTCGGCGCGGCGGAAGTCGAAGGGATCGACGTGCCCGGTGCCGGAGAGCCAGATCTTGCGTTCGACGCCCTGCGCGGCGAGGGCGTCCCACCACTGGCCGAAGTGCTTGGCGCGGACGTTGAGGTCCTGCTGGCCGTGGACGACGAAGACGCTGGCCTTCACCTTGCGCGCGTCCGGGACGTGGTCGCGCTCGCTCCACAGGGGGGTCCAGTCGCCGGTGCGGGGGGCGCCGTCGACCAGGGCCCGCTGGACGTGGCCGCAGCGGGCGCGGGCGTCGGGGCTGTTGACGTGGTCGGACAGCCACTCGGGGCCCGAGTCGTACAGCGGGGCGCCCTGGGCGAAGTAGTAGTCGTACCAGGAGGAGATGGCACCGATCGGAACGATGGTCCTCAGGCCCTCGACACCGGTGGCGGCGACACCGTTGGCTATGGTGCCGTCCCAGCTCTTGCCGATCATGCCGGTGTCGCCGGTGGACCAGCCGGTGGCGCGGGCCCGCTCGGAGCCGGTGCGGGTGGTGTAGGCGCGGCCGCGGCCGTTCAGCCAGTCGACGACGGCCTTGGCGGACCGGACGTCGGAGCGTCCGCCGACGTCGTCGCAGCCGTCGGAGCGGTTGGTACCGGCCAGGTCCACGGCGACGAAGGCGTACCCGCGGGGGACGAAGTAGTTGTCGTAGAACAGCGGGAACTGGACGGGGTTGCCCTGGGCGTCGTACGTCTTCCGCTGGCTCTCGTTGCCGCGCCCGCAGCAGGAGTAGTACGGGCTGGCGTCCATGATCACGGGGACCTTCCGGCCCCGCCGGTCCGCCTCGCGCGGCCGGATGATGTCGGCGGCGACGCGGTCGGTCCTCCCGTCGCGGTCG
The DNA here is from genome assembly GCF_044455245.1 of Streptomyces sp. NPDC051310. Lineage (NCBI taxonomy): Bacteria > Bacillati > Actinomycetota > Actinomycetes > Kitasatosporales > Streptomycetaceae > Streptomyces > Streptomyces sp. NPDC051310. The sequence goes on along the minus strand of NZ_JBITEO010000008.1, from coordinate 214,323 downwards.
CCGTCGAGCCCGGTGTCGACCCACACGGACTCGCGGATGGCATCGTCGTACGAGTACACGGGCGCCGACTCGCGGGGCGGGGCGCCGTGCGCGCTCGCGGCCGGGGCGGGGACGACGGACAGCAGTGCGGCCGCTGCCGCCACGGCCAGGGATCTCCTCGCCGGGCGGCTGCCGCGTATGTGTAGAGGCATGGGCGGGAACGTACACGCGTCGTCCGCCGGGGGACAGAGGGCCGGAACACCACCAAAGGGGTGGAGAGGGCGGGGTGGGTGATGACCGTTCATGTCGGCCGAATGGCGATCGTGTGACGGGTGGGGCCATGGACATGGCGAGGTACGGGACGGCTGAATAGCCTTCAGGAGATCTTCCGACCATACGACTTGGAGTGTCTGACGTGCACCGCAGACTGATCGTCCCGAGCGCACTCGCGGCCTCGCTGCTGCTGGCGATCCCGGCATCGGCCGCCGACTACACCCCGGGAGCCGCGGGCATCGGCGACCCCTACTACCCGACGAGCGGCAACGGCGGGTACGACGTGTCGCACTACGACCTGCGCCTGAAGTACCAGCCGGCGACCGACCTGCTGGAGGGTACGGCGACGATCCTCGCCACCACCCGGCAGAACCTCTCCCGCTTCAACCTGGACCTCGGGCTGAAGGTCAGCGAGGTGCGGGTGAACGGCACCCGGGCCAAGTTCGCCGCGTCCGGCGACCACGAGTTGGTCGTCACCCCTGCCGCCCCGCTGGAGAAGGGCCGCGCGGTCACGGTCGTCGTGCGGTACGCGGGCAAGCCGTCGGAGGTGCGGATCGGCGGCTGGACGGCCTGGCACCGCACGCCGGACGGCGCGGTCGCCGCGGACGAGCCGGACTCGGCCGTGTGGTGGTTCCCGTCCAACGACCACCCGCTGGACAAGGCGACGTTCGACGTCTCGGTCTCGGTGCCGGACGGGACGCAGGCCATCAGCAACGGCGTCCTGCAGTCGCAGTCCTCGCGTCTCGGCTGGACGCGCTTCAACTGGCGCTCCGACAAGCCGCAGGCGACCTACCTCGCCACGCTCGCCGTCGGCAAGTTCGACATCACCACCGACAAGACGGACAAGGGCCTGCCGGTCCTCAACGCGTACAGCAAGGACCTCGGCGCCAACGCGGGCGCGGCGCGCGCCAGCATCGAGCGCACGAAGGAGGTCGCCGAGTGGCTGGAGGAGGTCTACGGGCCGTACCCCTTCAACGCGCTCGGCGGGTACGTCCCCAACGTGACCACGGGGTACGCCCTGGAGACCCAGACCCGGCCGTTCTACAGCCCGCGCCAGTTCGCCAACGGCGCGAACGTCTCGGTGGTGGTGCACGAGCTGGCGCACCAGTGGTACGGCGACAGCGTGTCGGTGGACGGCTGGAAGGACATCTGGATCAACGAGGGCTTCGCCCGCTACAGCCAGTGGCTGTGGTCCGAGAAGGAGGGCGAGGGCACGGCGCAGGAGCTGGCGGACTGGGTGTACGCCACGCGCGCCGCCGACGACCCGTTCTGGACCGTCAAGCCGGGCGACCCGGGCCCGGAGAACCAGTTCGACATCGCCGTCTACGACCGGGGCGCGCTCGCGGTGCACGCACTGCGCAACGCGATAGGTGACGAGGACTTCTTCGCCGTCCTCAAGGGCTGGCCGGCCGAGCGGGCGTACGGCAACGCCAAGGTGAGCGACTTCGTGTCGTACGCCGAGCGGATCTCGGGCAAGCCCCTCGCCGGGCTCTTCGACACCTGGCTGTACCAGCCGTCGAAGCCGGCGGCGCCGACGGCGGCCGGGATCGCGGCGCGGTCGCGGACGGCCGCGCCGCTCGCCCCGCCCGCGTCGTGGAAGAAGATCGCCGAGACGAACTCGGTCCACGACCACGGGCGCGACCACCGGCACGACGACCACTGATCACCGCGGAGCCGCCGCCCCTCAGGGGTGGGGCGGCGGCTCCCGCCGGGCACCGCAGCCCCGCCTCGCGTCCCACCACGTGAGAGCGCTCTCACACAGTCGCCGCCACCGGCTACGCTGCTCCTGTACGTACTGCCCGCGTACGGTCCGCCGCGCAGCCGAGGAGCACCCTTGCCCGCCTTGCCCGAGCCCACCCCCGGGGCCCGTCCCACCCTGGAAGCCGTCGCGGCCCGCGCCGGGGTTTCCCGGGCGACGGTCTCGCGCGTCGTGAACGGCGCCGCCGGGGTCCGCACGCCCCTGGCGGAGAAGGTCCGCCGGGCGGTCGAGGAGCTCGGATACATCCCCAACCACGCCGCCCGCACCCTGGTGACACGCCGCACCGGCGCGGTGGCAGTGATCATCGCAGAGCCGGAGTTCCGCATCTTCTCCGACCCCTTCTTCGAGCAGCAGGTGCGCGGCATCAGCCGTGAGCTGACCGTCCACGACTCCCAACTGGTGCTGCTGTGGGTGGAGGGTCCGGGCGACTACGACCGGATCGGCCGCTACCTCGGCGGGGGCCACGTCGACGGTGCGCTCGCCTTCTCCGTGCACGACGACGACGAGCTGCCGGGGGTGATCCGCCGCGTGCAGGTCCCGTCCGTGTTCGGCGGGCGGCCGGGCTGGGCCGGGGCGACCGGGGACCTCGCCGTGCCGTACGTGGACGCGGACAACCGCGGCGGCGCCCGGGAGGCCGTGCGGCACCTGCTCTCGCTGGGCCGCCGGCGCGTCGCGCACATCGCCGGGCCGCGCGACCAGACGTCCGCGGTGGACCGGCTCGACGGCTACCGTGACGTCCTGCTGGACGCCGGGCCCGGGCTGATCGCGCAGGGTGACTTCACCGAGGAGAGCGGGGCGCGGGCGATGGCGGAGCTGCTGGCGCGCCGGCCCGACCTGGACGGGGTGTTCGCCGCCAACGACCTGATGGCGTCCGGGGCGCTGCGGGTGCTGCGCGAACGCGGGCTGCGGGTGCCCGAGGACGTGGCGCTGGTCGGCTTCGACGACATGTCGTCCATCGCGGAGGCCACCGACCCGCCCCTGACGACGGTCCGCCAGGACGTCGAGGGCATGGGGCGGCTCATGGTCCGGTTGCTGATGCGCGTCCTGAACCGGGCGGAGAACGGGGACGAGCCCGGGGCGGGCAGCGCCCCGGGCTCGGTCATCACGCCGACGGAACTGGTCCGGCGGGCATCTGCCTGACCGCTACTGGTAGGGGATCACGAGCACGGACCCGTCGGTGCCGGTCCGGAGCTTCGCGGTGCCGTTGCCGATGGCGTGCCACACCTCCAGCCGCACGGTGCCGCCCTTGAGGTCGCCCAGCGCTCCGGTCGCCGACTTCAGGCCGCGGGTCTGGCCGTACTCCTCCCAGCCGGCCACCGGGTCGGTGGCGAAGTAGTGGTACGTCTCCGTCCGCTCGAAGGTGCCGTCGCCGGTCAGGTCGTAGCTGACCCGTGCCTGCTGCCCGAGCCCGACCGTGGTGCCGGCGTCGACCTGGAGCCGGAAGGCCGTGGCGCCCCCCGCCTTCAGGGTGCCGTTGACGCCCCGGGCCTCGTACACCAGCGGCTGGTACGGCGTGCCGTCGTGGTTGGCGCCGCCCGCCGAGGCGATGGTGTCGCTGCCCGCCGTACCGCCGGTGGCGGTCGTCAGGGTGCCGCCGGAGCGGAGCTGGAAGGTGTCCCCGGTGGACGGGCCGGGGTCGGTGCCGCCGGTGCCGGTGCCCGTGGCGGTCGACCGGGCGGGGACGACGAGCTTCGCGCCGTCGGAGAAGGTCACGGTGCGGGCGGTGGAACCGTGGTTGTGCGCCGCGTACGTCCGGACGGTGCCCTTGGTGAAGACGGCCGAGGTGGGGATGTCACCGGTGACGGCCGTGTCGGGTGCGCCGAGCGTGTCCAGGGTGGTGATCCAGTGGTAGGTGTGCGCCTTGGACTCCCCCGCCTCCGGGGTGTACGCGGCGTGGCCCGCGTCCCACTTGGCCTTCGCGGCGGCGGGGTCGGCGAGGGCCTGGAACTCCCAGAGGATGTCGCGCCACTCGACGGCCGGGCCGCCGTTCTCGCGCTCCATCTCGGCGATGTTGCGGCGGATGGCCTCCTTCTCGCCGCCCAGGTGCAGGGAACCGCCGGTCACCGGCAGGACGTTGATGCCGTGGATCTCCTCGGGGTTCGCGGTCCACCAGGTCGCGTAGGCGGCGCCGCTGCCCCAGACCATGCCGGCCGTGTCGTGGCCGAAGGAGGCCGGGAAGACCTGCTGGTCGGCGTCGAACCAGTACTGGGCGATGGCCTCGGACTCGGTGGTCAGCAGGTAGACGCCGAGGTCCCGGAGGGCGGTGTCACCGGTCGCAGAGCCCCACAGCACCAGCCCGGCGCTGAGGTTGGTGGACTCCGACGACGACTCCTGGTTGTTGCCGGCGGCGAAGCCCTGGTGGCCGGAGGCCCAGCTGTGGCCCGCGTACACGTCGAAGCCGCGCAGGAAGGGGAAGGCGCTGTCGGTGCGGCTGGGGTTGGCGGCGTCGCGCACGAGCGTCTTCACCATGCCGCCCCACGCGGAGTCGGCGGCCCAGGCGGGGTCGTACTGGGCGACGACCGCCGCCGCGTAGACGTAGTACGAGTAGTGGAAGTGGTGGTCGTTGAGCTCGGTGTCACTGCCGTACGAGGCGGGGTAGCCGATCAGCGTCTTCCATGTCCTGTCGTACGAGAACTCGTTCGGCCCGCCGGCGGTGAACCAGTCCTGGAGGCGGCCCTTGATCAGCCCGAGCAGCTTGTCGCGGACCGCGGTGTCGCCGGTCTGCTCCGCGAGCGGCACGAGCTGGGCGAGCCGGCCGAGGGCCTTGCCCGTCCAGTAGGTGTCGGTGGCGCCGGCGAACGGGTCGGCCGCGTTGGCGGCCTCGTTCAGGTAGCCGCGCAGCCGGGCCGGGTCGGTGCCGGACGACTTGGGCAGCCCGGGCAGCACGGCGGCGGCCCGCTGGCTCGTGGTGAAGGACAGCCCCTCGCGGACCTTCATGGTGCCGCGCGGGGAGACGTACGTGTACGGCGTCAGCGGGTCGGTCGTGTGCAGCCACTGGTGGCGGTAGAGGGCCTGCAGGGTGCCCGTCTCGGTGCCTTCCTGCGGCTGCGTGGTCAGGGTGTAGGTGGCCCTGACCGTGCCGCCGCCTTGGCTCCAGACGGCCTTCGACCCGGTCACGAAGCTGAAGGCGTACTTCTTGTACAGGGCGAGCGCGTCCGTCGAGGGCAGGACGGCGAGCGAGAAGTAGTCCTTGCCGCCGAGGGGCGCCGTGAGCGTGGAGCCGGAGACGGTCCAGTCGGTGCCGGTGGGTGCGAACAGGGCGTAGTGGTGGCCGGCGACGGTGATGCCGAGGACATTGCCCTGGTCGGCGAAGACGGCCGGGGCGGTGGCGGTGGTGATGCGGGCGCTTCCGCCGGTGCCCTTGGCGTACACGAAAGGCAGACCGTGCCCGATGGTCGTCCGCAGCGTGCGGGTGCCGTCGGACCAGTAGGGCGTGACCGTCCAGTCGGACCAGGCGTCGGCCTTGGTGTCCGGTGAGTTCAGGCCGGTCAGGCCGAGGGTGAGGTCACGCTGGTGGGCGTACTCGTACTGGCGCCCGTCACCGACGATCGCGGGGGTGGTCGGGTAACCGATGTCCAGGCCGGCGGCGGTGGCCCGGTAGGTGAGGGGGTGGCCGTACATGGGGGTCGACCAGGGGTTGTCACCGTAGCGCTGGAAGGCGAGCGAGGACCACCAGTCGTTGGTGGGGACCGGCTTGCCCTGGGCGGCCGCGGTCAGTTTGGGGGTGACCGGAGTGCCGGTGTTGGTGGTGGGGCCGGAGGTTCCGGCGGGGCGGGTGTCGGAGTAACCGCCCGCTCCGACCGGGACGGTGGCTGCGGCGGCCGGAGCGGCGGCGGGACCGCCCAGGCCGAGCGTCGCCAAGGCCGTGGCCAGGAGCAATGCGGCTGATCGGGTGCGCGGGGATGGCATGGACAGCACCTCGGGTATGGGGGGCGAACGCTTGAGAGCGCTCTCATGTGCCGAGGAACGTAAAACTCCTGAAACATGACTGTCAATACGTGCGGCACTCGCGGGAGTTGGCCCGGTGACCGCAGCCGTTACGCGTTCGAGTCTTGACGCCGGGGGGCCGCACCGGGCACGCTCCGACGCAGTTTGGTGAGAGCGCTCTCAAGGGAGTCTCTCGGCATCTCCGCTCCTCCGAAGCCAAGGGAGGCTTCCCATGTCCATCGCCCGAGCCGCCAGTAGGGCCACGAGAACGGCCGTGACCAGGACCGCCGTCCGGCTCGGCGCGGTCACGCTCGCCGGGGCACTGCTCGCCGCCTGCGGGTCCGGGTCCTCGGACGAGGCGTCCGACGGCACGGTCACGGTCACCGTCGACCTCTTCGGCTCCTTCGGCTACAAGGAGGCCGGGCTGTACGCCGAATACGAGAAGCTGCACCCCGGCATCAAGATCAAGCAGACCGACACCGAGGACGAGCAGGACTACTGGAAGTCCCTGCAGACGCGGCTCGCCGGCGGCGGCGGGCTCGCCGACGTCCAGGGCATCGAGGTCGGCCGCATCGCCTCGGTCACCCAGCAGCAGGCGGACAAGTTCGAGGACCTGACCAAGTACGGCGCGGACAAGCTCAAGGACCAGTTCGCGGAGGCGAAGTGGTCCGCGGCCACCACGAAGGACGGCCGCGTCCTGGGCCTCGGCACCGACGTCGGGCCGGAGGCGATGTGCTACCGCACCGACCTCCTCGAGAAGGCGGGCCTGCCGACGGACCGCACCGAGCTGGCGAAGCGGTGGTCCACCTGGGACGGCTACGTGGAGCTCGGCAAGCAGTACAAGGCCAAGGCCCCCGCCAAGAGCGCCTGGCTCGACAGCGTCGGCAGCCTCTACACGATCATGATCGGGCAGGAGGAGGAGCGGTACTACAACGCCTCCGGCGAGCTCATCTACGAGTCCAACCCCGCCGTCAAGGCCGCGTGGGACACCGCGGCCGAGGCCGCGGCGGCGGGCCTCAGCGCCAAGCTCGACCAGTGGTCGCCGCAGTGGAACCAGGCGTTCGCCGCCGGATCGTTCGCGACGATCCCGTGCCCCGCGTGGATGCTCGGCTACATCAAGGGCCAGGCCGGCGAGGCGGGCAAGGGCAAGTGGGACATCGCGAAGCTGCCGGGAGGCGCGGGGAACTGGGGCGGCTCGTACTTGAGCGTGCCGCGCGCGGCGAAGCACAAGAAGGAGGCGTACCAGCTGATCCAGTGGCTCACGGCCCCGGAGCAGCAGGCCAAGCTCTTCCGCGCGCAGGGCAACTTCCCGTCGTCGACGGGCGCGATCGCGACGATCGCGGACGCCACGGACCCGTACTTCTCGGGCGCCCCCATCGGCCGCATCTTCGGCGACGCGGCGAAGGCCGCGCCGGTACAGGTGCTGGGGGTCCACGACAAGAACGTCGCCGACCAGATCACGAACGCTCTGAGCGAGGTGGAGCGGAAGGGCACGCCGCCGGACGAGGCGTGGTCCACCGCGAAGAAGGGCGTCGCCAACGCGACGGGCTGACTCGTACCGGGGGCGTCGCCCCCGGTACCCCCTGGACGTGGGCCTGCACGGCCCCGGGGCCCTCGGAGACCGGCGCGGCGTCACCTGCCGACGGGCTGCGGCCTCCACCGGCCCCCGGGGCGGGCCCTGCGCTCGGAGTCGGGGTCGGGGGCCGCTCCGGGGATCGTGTCCCCCTTTCCCGGACACATGCCACGACGCCGGGCGCGACCACCGGCGCAAGGGGGCCGACCCCGGGGCACGACCACGCGCGTGAGGGGGACGGGGTCGGAGCGTGGGGGGCCGGACGTAGAACGACCGAACTCGCGCGAAGCGCGGTGAACGAGAGTCCGCCACCCCCCGACCGGAGGCCCCGGCACCCGCCCGGCACCACGGCGCCGGCCACCGACGAGCGGCCCCGCCGGAGCCCCCGGCGCCAGCCCCGCACCACGGCGCCGGCCCCCGACGAGCGGCCCCGCACCCAGCCCCGTAAAGCCCGCGCACAGAGCGCCCAGGCCCCGTAAAGCCCGCGCACTCGGGGTCCGCGGAGCCACCGCAGCCCCGGCACCCGAGCTGCCCCGCGCGAGCGGATGCCGCCGCCGCATTGTTCGTGTTCGTATCGACTCGTTTGAAGGGCCCGTACCGTGACCCTCCCCGCTCCACCCGTCGCCGCCCCCCGCGGCACGAGGTTCCGGCGCGCATGGCAGGCGGCCTCGCCGTACGCGTACATCGCTCCGTTCTTCACCCTCTTCGCCGCCTTCGGGGTCTTCCCGCTGCTCTACACCGCCTTCGTCTCGCTGTACCGCGTCGAGCTCCAGACGCCCGGCGACATGCAGTGGCGCGGCCTGGGCAACTACACCGCCCTCTTCACGGACGACTTCTTCTGGATCTCGCTCCGCAACACGTTCACGATCGGCGTCATCTCGACGGTCCCGCAACTGGTCATGGCCCTGGGGCTAGCGCACCTGCTGAACTACAGGCTGCGCGGCCGGACGTTCTTCCGAACGGCGATGCTGCTGCCGTACGCGACGTCCGTCGCCGCCGCGACGCTCGTGTTCGCGCAGCTCTTCGGGCGGGACTTCGGTCTGGTCAACTACGTGCTGGGGCTGGTCGGGTTCGGCCCGGTCGACTGGCAGACCGGCACCGTCGCCTCGCAGATCGCGGTGTCGACGATCGTCATCTGGCGCTGGACCGGCTACAACGCCCTGATCTACCTCGCCGGCATGCAGTCCATCCCGACCGAGCTGTACGAGGCCGCGGAGATGGACGGTGCCTCGCGCTGGCGGCAGTTCCTGCACGTCACGCTGCCGGGGCTGCGCCCGACGATCGTGTTCACCACCATCGTGTCGACGATCGGCGCCACGCAGCTCTTCGGTGAGCCGCTGCTGTTCGAGGGCAGCATCTCCGGCGGCATCTCGCACCAGTACCAGACGCTCGGGCTCTACCTGTACGAGCAGGGCTGGGGCTTCTTCCACCTGGGCAGGGCCGCCGCCGTCGCCTGGGTGATGTTCCTGTTGATCCTGGTGCTCGTCGGGGTCAACGCCCTGATGGTGCGCCGCCGCGCCCGCAAGGAGGCCACCCGATGACCGCGCGCGCCGGGCGCACGATGCACGGCGGGAAGATCGCGTACGCGGTCCTCATCCTGGCCGTGCTCGTCTCCGCCTTCCCGTTCTACTGGACGATCGTCGCCGCGAGCCGTTCGAACGCGGATCTGGCGCAGGTGCCGCCGGCCCTGCTCCCGGGGCCGAACCTGATGCGGAACATGGAAGCGGTCCTGGAGGAGGCGGACATCGGCACGGCGCTGCTGAACTCCTTCATCGTGTCCGGTTCCATCACCGTCGGTACGGTGCTGTGCTGCACGCTCGCGGGGTTCGCCTTCGCCAAGCTGCGTTTCCGCGGCCGGGGGGCGCTGCTGGCGGTGACCGTGGGCACGATGATGATCCCGCCGCAGCTGGGTGTGATCCCGCTGTTCATGCTGATCGCGAAGCTGGAGTGGGTCAACCAGCTCCAGTCGGTGATCCTGCCGGGTCTGGTGTCGGCGTTCGGGGTGTTCTTCATGCGCCAGTTCCTGGTGCAGTCGCTGCCGGACGAGCTCATCGAGGCGGCGCGGGTGGACGGCGCGTCGAACGCCCGCATCTTCTGGTCGATCGTCGTCCCCGTGGCCCGCCCCGGAATGGCGGTGCTGGGCATGCTGACGTTCATGGCGGCCTGGAACGACTTCTTCTGGCCGATCGTCGCGCTGTCCTCGCAGAACCCGACCGTGCAGGTCGCGCTGCGCCAGCTGGGGGGCGGCTATGTGCACGACCAGTCCGTGATCATGGCCGGCACGCTCCTCGGCACCCTGCCCGTACTGCTGGTCTTCGGACTGCTGGGCCGCCAGATCGTCGGCGGCATCATGCAGGGCGCCGTCAAGGGCTGACCCCCTCCCCCGTTCACCTCATCTCCGGTTCCCCATCTCCGATTCCCTATCTCCGTTACCTCACCTCCGTTGGGAGTCTCATGACCGCGCTCGACTTCCCGGCCGGTTTCCGCTGGGGCACGGCCACCGCCGCGTACCAGATCGAGGGTGCCGCCGACGAGGACGGCAGGACGCCGTCCATCTGGGACACCTTCAGCCGTACGCCGGGCAACGTCCGCAACGGCGACACCGGTGACATCGCCGCCGACCACTACCACCGCATGCGGGAGGACGTGGCGCTGCTGAAGGACCTGGGGGTGTCGGACTACCGGTTCTCGGTCGCCTGGCCCCGCGTCCAGCCGACCGGCCGCGGCCCGGCGGTGCAGAAGGGCCTGGACTTCTACCGCCGGCTCGTCGACGAGCTGCGGTCGGCGGACATCCGGCCGGTCGCGACGCTCTACCACTGGGACCTCCCGCAGGAGCTGGAGGACGCCGGCGGCTGGCCGCACCGGGAGACGGCGGAGCGGTTCGCCGAGTACGCCTCGCTCGTGGCCGGTGCGCTGGGCGACGGGGTCTCCACCTGGACGACGCTGAACGAGCCGTGGTGCGCGGCGTTCCTCGGGTACGCGGCGGGTGTGCACGCCCCGGGGCGTACGGACCCGGTCGCGTCCCTGCGTGCGGCGCACCACCTCAATCTGGCGCACGGGCGTGCCGTGCAGGCGCTCCGGGCCGTCCTCCCGCCTTCCGCGGAGGTCTCGCTGACGCTGAACCTCCATGCGGTGCGGGCGCTGTCGGAATCCGCCGCGGACGTGGACGCGGCCCGCCGCGTCGACGCCCTGGGCAACCGGATCTTCCTGGACCCGGTCTTCCGCGGGCGGCTGCCGGCCGACCTGGTGGCGGACACGGCCCTGCTGACGGACTGGTCGTTCGTGCGGGACGGCGACCTGGAGGTGACGTCCGCGCGGGTCGACTCGCTCGGGATCAACTACTACTCCCCCACGGTCGTCGGGGCGGGCACCACCGAGTCGCCCTCCCCGTGGCCGGGGGCCGAGCAGCACGTCCGCTTCGTACCGGCGCCGGGTCCGCGCACGGCGATGGACTGGCCGGTGGACGCCGACGGCCTGTACGAGCTGCTGGTCCGGCTCCGGGACGAGCTGCCCGGCGTCCCGCTGCTGGTGACGGAGAACGGCGCTGCGTACGACGACTACGCCGACCCGTCGGGTGACGTGCACGATCCGGAGCGGGTGGCGTACCTGCACGCCCACCTGGCCGCCGTGCACCGTGCGCTGGCGGACGGCGCGGACGTGCGGGGCTACTTCCTGTGGTCGCTGATGGACAACTTCGAGTGGGCGTACGGCTACGGCAAGCGGTTCGGCATCGTGCACGTGGACTTCGCGTCCCAGCGCCGTACGCCGAAGGACAGCGCGCGGTGGTACGCGGACGTCATCGCACGAGGCGGGCTGCGCGGCTGAGCCGGTGCCGGCGGCGCGCCTCCCGTGCGAGCGGGAGGTAGCGCAGCCGCTCGGGCAGGGCGGGCACCACGGCCCGTACGACCCGGCCGAAGCGGCGCAGCGTGCGTTCCTGCGCGTCGGTCCACTCCAGGCCGATCGCCGCGCGTGCGTCCGGCGGCATGAGTCCGATGGTGACGAAGCGGCGGAAGCGGGCGAGCGGCGGGAGCAGCAGCGGCCACAGGAGGCGCAACAGGAGCCGCAACGGCAGCGGTCCGCGGTCGGGCGGCGGCACCGGGGTGTCGGTGGCGACGAGTTCCCGTACGACGGCGGTGGCCTCGATCTCCTCGGCGAGCACCTTGCGGTAGTACGGCCAGAATTCCTCGATCGTCTGCGGCATGTCGCGGTCATGAATGCCGAGGACGCGGCCGACGCGGAGCCACTCGGCGTAGAGGGTGCGTTCCTGGGCTTCGGTCATCGGCCGGACCAGGTAGCGGGCGGCGTGCTGGTACACGGGGAACCCGGTGGCGTGCACCCACGCGTAGTTCGCCGGGGTGAGGGCGTGGTAGCGGCGGCCGCGGGTGTCGGTGCCCTGGATGGTGCGGTGGAGCCGTCGCAGCCGGCGCCCCTCCTCGGCGGCGGCCTCGCCTCCGTACACCCACAGCTGGAGGGAGCGCAGGGAGCGCTCGCCGCGGCCCCAGGGGTCGGTGCGGAAGACGGAGTGCTCGTCGACACCGGCGCCGACGGCGGGGTGCGCGACCTGCAGGGTGAGCGCCGCGGGCAGCATGAGCAGGCCGCGTATGTCTCCGGCGAGGCTCCACAGCACCCCTCCGGGGGGCGGTGGCGCCGGTTCGGCTGCGCTGCCGGCAGCCTGGGGTGAGGTGCTCATCGGTGGGGCCCGGGGCGGGGGGGCGTGGGGGGGGGGGGGGGGGGGGGGGGGTGACCCCTGGGGGGGGGGGGGGGGTGGGGGTCGTGTCGGTCGTGCGGACCGCCGCGGTCCGCACCACCAGTATCGATCACCCGTCCGCCGGACGACCCGGGGCCCGGCCCGGTGGGCGGAGTGCCGGTCAGCCGCGGTCGGCGGGGCGGACGGCGACGGGTTCGCCGATGATCCGCTCCGCGAGGGTGCGGGCCCACGCCTCCACGTCCTCGCCCAGCCGGGACTCGGCCGCGGCGCGCTCCTCCTCGATACGGGCGCGGCCGGTGGCGAGGATCCGGTCGCGCTCCCGTGCGCCCTCCTCGCGCGCGGCGGCGATGGCGGCCGCGCCCTGCTCGTGCGCCTCGGCGCGGATGCGGGCGGCCTCGTGGCGGGCCGCCGCGAGCTCGGCCTCGTACGCGGCATGGAGCCGGGCAGCCTCTTCGCGCAGGTCCTCGGCGCGGTCGGTTCCGCCCTCGATGGCGTCCTGTCGCTGCTGGAGGGAGCGGTTGATCCGCGGCAGGATCACCTTGGCGAGGATGAGGAAGGTCGCCCCGAACAGCACGAGGCCCACGACCAGTTCGGCCAGCACGGGGTTGAGCGGCCCGAGGTCGAGGGGGAGCAGTTCGGCGTTCCGGGCGAGAGTCACCGTCGAAGTCATGCCCGGATCCTACCGACTCGTCACGATGTCTCCTCGCCGCCACGGAGGAGAGTTGGCGCACCGGCCCCGGGCCCGCAAGATTCCCGGCATCCGACGGCTACCGGAAAGTAACTGTGGCTGATTTGATGTGCCCCGCCATGTTCATGGCGACGTCCAACCCCCCACCGCCGTCAGGAGTTTGTCGTGCCGCGCTCCCTGAACCGCCGCGCCTCGCGCCGTGCCGCGAGCACCACCCTGTCCGCCGCCGTCACGGTGGTGCTCACCGCCACCACTCTGGCCGCGACCGCCCCCTCGGCGTCCGCCGCCGGGACGCCGCGCCTGAAAGTCCTCTCGTACAACGTGTTCCTCTTCAGCAGGAATCTGTACCCGAATTGGGGACAGGACCACCGGGCGGCGGCCATCCCGAAGGCGCCCTTCTACCAGGGCAACGACGTCGTCGTACTCCAGGAGGCGTTCGACAACGCCTCCTCCGACGCGCTGCTGCGCAACTCCGCGGCGCAGTACCCGTACCGGACACCGGTGATGGGGCGCAGCAAGGACGGCTGGGACGCGACCGGCGGCGCCTACTCCTCCACGACCCCGGAGGACGGCGGCGTGGCCGTGCTCAGCAAGTGGCCCATCGTGCGCAAGGAGCAGTACGTCTACCAGGACGCGTGCGGCGCGGACTGGTACTCCAACAAGGGCTTCGTCTACGTGGTGCTGAACGTCGGCGGCGCCCGCGTCCACGTGGTCGGCACGCACGCCCAGTCGACGGACCCCGGCTGCGCGGCGGGCGAGGCGGCGCAGATGCGCAGCCGCCAGTTCAAGGCGATGGACGCCTTCCTGGACGCGAAGAACATCCCGGCGTCCGAGCAGGTGCTGGTGGCGGGTGACCTCAACGTCGACTCGCGCAGTGCCGAGTACGCCACCATGCTCGGGGACGCGGGACTGGCGGACGCGGACGCGCGCACCGGGCACCCGTACTCCTTCGACACCGAGCAGAACTCGATCGCCGCGGAGCGCTATCCCGACGACCCGCGCGAGGACCTCGACCACGTGCTCCACCGCGCCGGGCACGTCCGGCCCGCCGGCTGGACGAACGAGGTGATCAAGGAGCAGAGCGCACCGTGGACGGTCTCCAGTTGGGGCCGGCCGTACACGTACACGAACCTGTCCGACCACTACCCCGTCACGGCGTCCGGGCAGTAGGCACGGACTCGTAGTCGCAAGCGCTTCGCAGCTGGTCAGCGGCCGTATCTCGACAGTGGCCGCAAGGCTGTCCGGCTGTCATGGTGGTGTCCATGACCGGTCTTGGACACGCGCACGGACACAGGCACGGGCAAGGACACGGGCACGGACACGGACACGGACACGGACACCACCATCATCACCATCACGAGCGGATGGACGCCGCGCTGGAAGGGTCGGCGGAGGGGTTGCGGACGCTGTGGTTCTCGTTCGCCGTGCTGGCCGCCACGACCGTCGTCCAGGCGGTGGTCGCGGTGCTGTCGGGGTCGGTGGCCCTCCTCGGTGACACCGTGCACAACGCCACCGACGCGCTGACCGCCGTGCCCCTGGCTCTCGCCTTCGTCGTCGGCCGGCGGGCCGCGACCCGCCGCTACACGTACGGCTTCGGCCGCGCCGAGGACCTGGCGGGGGTGTTCGTGGTGCTGGTGATCGCCGCGTCCGCGGCGTTCGCCGGGTACGAGGCGGTGCGGCGGCTGCTGGAGCCCCACGGGGTCGGCCATCTGCCGGCGGTCGCGGCGGCCGGCCTGGTGGGCTTCGCGGGCAACGAGTGGGTGGCGCGCGCCCGGATCCGGACCGGTCGGCGCATCGGGTCGGCCGCGCTGGTCGCCGACGGACTGCACGCCCGCACGGACGGTTTCACGTCGCTCGCCGTGCTGCTGGGCGCGGGCGGCGCGGCGCTGGGGTGGTGGTGGGCCGACCCGCTGATCGGGCTCGCCATCACGGCCGCGATCCTGCTGGTCCTGCGGGGAGCGGCACGGGAGGTGTGGCACCGGCTGATGGACGCGGTGGATCCCGCGCTGGTGGACCGTGCCGAGCAGGTGCTCTCCCATGTCGAAGGGGTCCGGGCGGTCGGGGCCGTGCGGATGAGGTGGCTGGGCCATGCGCTGCGCGGCGAGGCGTCCGTCGTGGTCGATCCGTCGCTGACGGTCGTCCAGGCGCACGCGGTGGCGGTGGCGGCGGAGCACGCCCTGCTGCACGGCGTGCCCCGGCTGTCCGCGGTCACCGTCCACGTCGATCACGGACGCACGGCCGGCCCCGATCCCCACCAGGCGCTGGCCCACCACTTTCCCGCCCTCGGCGGCCCGGGGGTGGCGCCCGGTTCCCGGGCGTGAGCGCGCCCGGCCCGTGCCCGGTTGCCGCACGGACCGGCCCCGCCCCGGGGCTCGGGGGCTCCTGCCGGGCCCAGCGGGCCGCGGGTGTCACGGCGCGTGGACGTACGGCGTGGTCGTGGATACCTGCGCGAAGCCGAGGCGGGCCAGGATGGGGCGGCTCATGTCGGACGCGTCGACCTGGAGCCAGCGGTAGCCGCGCTCGGCGGCGATGCGAGCGCGGTGGGCCACCAGGGCGCGGTACACGCCCCTCCCCCGCCACTCCTCCACCGTGCCGCCACCCCAGAGGCCGGCGAAGCGCGTACCGGGCTGGAGCTCCAGCCGTGCCGAGCTCACCGGGCGGTCGCCGTCGAGTGCGACGACGGCGGCGACCGTGTCCGGCTGGGCGGCCAGGCGGTCGAGCAGCTGCCGCCGCAGGGCCGACGCGTCGGTGCCGAATGCCCGCTCATGGACCTCCGTCACCAGCGCCACACCGGCCTCGTCCGTGACCGGACGCACCACGATGCCCTCCGGCAGCCGGGCGGCCGGGCCGGTCCGCGCGTGGTCCTCGGCGCCGGCGACCATCAGGGCCTCCTCCGGCTCCGCCGTGAACCCGGCCGCCCGGAGCCGTGCGCCGAGGTCCCGGGGTTCGTCGTGCGCGTACAGCTTCCACTCGAACGCGAGGCCGCGCGCGGTGAAGTGCCGCACCTGTCCGGCGATCGCCGCGTCCGCACGCGCCGCGTCCAGGCCGGACCAGAGCACGCCGTTCCAGGCGTGCGCCGGCCCGGTCTGCCGCACCACGTCCCCCACCCGCTCCACCGTGCAACCGGGCGCGTCGGGACGGGTGTCCCGCCGCATCTCCCGGTCGAATTGCGTGCGTACCGCGATCGGATCCATGGCGGCAGCCCAGCACCGCACCGGCAGGGACCGCAACCGGGTTTCGCCGCCCGGAGGCCCCGGCCGGAGCAGCGGCCTGCCGTGCGGCGGCCCATGCGCGGACGTCCGCGCTCATCCGGCGTGGTCGTACACCGTCACCGGTACGCCCCGGGCCAGCAGCCGCTCGGCTATCAGCGGCTCCACGCGGGACCACTTGCCGCCCGCGAGGCCGCAGCCGATCCTCGGCATGTGGACCGAGGCGCCGAGCTCCGCGGCCTTGGCGGCGAGCTTCTCCAGGGCGGCATCGATCGCCTCGTACCGCACGGGAACCCCGTTGCTGCCCGTGCGGATCCCCCGCTGCCCGACCATGTTGGCCACCCACAGGTACGGCCCGACCTGGACGAACTGCACGGCGCCCAGACGGAAGTCGTTGCCCGCGCGCCCGCGGTGCCAGCGCCGGTAGGCGGCTTCCGGCTCCGGCCAGCGGCGCGAGAGCGCCAGGACGAACCCCTTGCCCCAGCCGCCCAGGTCGTTGCAAACATGCGCGATGATCTTGACGCCCTTGCCGGCCGGCACGGTGGCGTCCCCTCGTACGTACACGACCTGCGCGGCCTCGGTCGTGCCCGGCGGCCCCGGCGTCCGCGTCTTCCCCGTCTTCCCCGTCATACGAACCACCGTACGAGGCGCCACTGACAATCGGCCGGTCTTTCACATCGATGGTGCGACAGCAATACTGTTGCACCGATGCACCGCACCACCGGAAGTGAGGCCCCGCCATGGCGAGCGAGACCGAGGCCGAGGCGCAGCAGCCGACGTTCACCGTCGACGAACTGGCCGCCCGGGCGGGTGTCACCGTGCGCACCATCCGGTTCTACGGCACGCGGGGCCTGCTGCCTCCGCCGGTGATCGGCCCTCGCCGGGTCGGCCACTACGGCCCCGCGCACCTCTCGCGGCTCGCGCTCATCGAGGAGTTGCAGCACCAGGGCATGACGCTGGCCGCGATCGAGCGGTACCTGGAGCAGTTGCCGCCGGACCTCAGCGCCCAGGACCTGGCCGTCCACCGCGCTCTGGTGGCGACCTGGGCCCCGGACTCCCCGGAGGACATGCCCCGGGAGGAGCTGGAGCGGCGGGCCGGCCGGACGCTGACCGACGAGGACCTCGACCGGCTCGCCGCCATGGACGTGCTGGCGCGGAAGGCCGACGGCGGGCAGGGCGACGGCGGCCAGGGCAATGGCGGGGAGGATGACGGCGGCAAGGCCGCGGAAACGTTCCGCGTGGATCCCGGGCTGCTCCGCCTGGGCGTGCAGCTGCTGGACGTGCCCATCCCGCACGAGACCATCCTGGCCTCCCGCACGGTCCTGGTGGAGCACACCCGTTCGGCGGCGCAGGAGCTGACCCGGCTGTTCCGGGACGAGGTGTGGGGACCGTACCGGGAGCGCGAGTCGGACCCGGAGCACGTGGCGGCGATGAAGTCGCTGTCCGCCCATATGCAGCCGCTGGTGGTGCAGGCGCTGGTCACGGCGTTCCAGCGGTCGCTGAAGGAGGAACTGCGCGCCGCCTTCCGGGCGGACTGATCTCCTCCGGGCGCGGACCGAGCCCCGTCCGGGCACATCGGGGCCCAGTGCGGGGCGCGTGGGCGCCCGGCCGGCAGGGTGGGGCGCCGTGCGGGCGGGGCGGCCCCCGGGGTGGCACGATGCGGTCATGGCCATGCTGTTCGAGCACCAGGGGCACACACCCGAGGTCGACCCCACCGCCTATGTCGCGCCGAACGCCACCCTGAGCGGCGCCGTCCGGGTCGGGCCCGGCTGCCGGATCCTCTTCGGCGCGGCCCTGACCGCCGAGGGCGGGCCCGTCGAGCTGGGCGAGGGCTGCATCGTGATGGAGAACGCGGTGCTGCGCGGCACGCGCCAGGACCCGCTGCGCCTGGGGCGCCACGTCCTGGTCGGCCCGCAGGCCTACCTGGTCGGGTGCCGGGCCGACGACGACGTCTTCCTGGCCTCGGGCTGCCGGGTCTTCAACGGAGCGCGCGTCGGGGCCCGTTCCGAGGTCCGTATCAACGCCGTCGTCCATCTGCGGACGGTCCTGCCCGAGGAGACGACGGTGCCGATCGGCTGGGTCGCCGTCGGTGACCCGGGGCAGCTCTTCCCGCCGGACGACCACGGTGAGATCTGGGCGGTCCAGCGGGAGCTGGACTTCCCCGGTTACGTCTTCGGCCTCGCCCGGCCGGCCGAGGGGGACTCCCTGATGCCGGAAATCTCCCAACGCTTCGGCCGGGCGCTCGGCCGTCACCGGGACGACCGTCCGGTCGAGGAGGGCCGGCCCGGCGACAGCCCGGGGCTCAGTCGCTGAAGGTTTCGCCCCGCTCCGCCTTCTCCACCAGCAGCGCGGGCGGCCGGAACCGGTCGCCGTACCGCTCGGCGAGCTGCCGCGCGCGGGCCACGAAGCCGGGCAGGCCGCCCTCGTAGCCGTTGATGTACTGGAGCACACCGCCGGTCCAGGCGGGGAAGCCGATGCCCATGACGGAGCCGATGTTCGCGTCGGCCACCGAGGTGAGCACGCCCTCCTCCAGGCAGCGGACCGTGTCCAGCGCCTCCGCGAAGAGCATCCGCTCCTTCATGTCCTCGAAGGGGACGGCCGGAGCGGCGGAGGTGCCGAAGTGCTCCCGCAGCCCGGGCCACAGACCGGTGCGCTTGCCCTCCTCGTCGTAGTCGTAGAAGCCCGCGCCGCCGCTGCGGCCGGTGCGGCCGAACTCGTCGACCAGCCGGTCGATCACCGTGTCCGCCGGGTGCTCCGTCCAGGTGCCGCCCTCCTCCTCGACGGCCCGCCGCGTCTCGTTGCGGATCTTGCGCGGCAGGGTGAGGGTGAGCTCGTCCATCAGGGACAGCACCTTGGCCGGGTAGCCGGCCTGCGCCGCGGCCTGCTCGACGGAGGCCGGGTCGATGCCCTCCCCGACCATCGCCACCCCCTCGTTGATGAACCGGCCGATGACGCGCGAGGTGAAGAAGCCGCGCGAGTCGTTGACGACGATCGGCGTCTTGTTGATCGCGCGTACCAGGTCGAAGGCGCGCGCCAGCGCCTCGTCACCGGTCCGCTCACCCTTGATGATCTCGACGAGCGGCATCTTGTCGACCGGGGAGAAGAAGTGCAGCCCGATGAAGTCGGCGGGGCGCTCGACGCCCTCCGCGAGCGTCGTGATCGGCAGCGTGGAGGTGTTGGAGCACAGCAGGGCGTCCGGGGCGACGATGTCCTGGATCTCCTGGAACACCTTGTGCTTGAGCGCCGTGTCCTCGAAGACTGCCTCGATGACGGCGTCGCAGCCCGCCAGGTCGGCCGGTTCGGCGGTGGGGGTGATCCGGGCGAGGAGCTCGTCCCGCTTCGCCTCGGTCGTACGTCCGCGGGCGAGTGCCTTGTCGAGGAGCTTGACCGAGTACGCCTTGCCCTTCTCCGCCGCGTCGGCCGACACGTCCTTCAGGACGACGTCGATGCCCGCCTTGGCGCAGGCGTACGCGATGCCCGCGCCCATCATCCCGGCGCCGAGCACCGCGACCTTGCGGACGGTGCGCGGCTCGATGCCCTGCGGGCGGCTCCTGCCGGCGTTGACCGCCTGGAGGTCGAAGAAGAACGCCTGGATCATGTTCTTGGCGGTCTGCCCGGTGACCAGCTCGGTGAAGTACCGCGCCTCGATCGTCAGCGCGGTCTCGAAGTCGACCTGGGAGCCCTCGACGGCGGCCGCGAGGATGTTGCGCGGTGCCGGGTAGGGGGCGCCGGCGAGCTGCTTCTTGAGGTTGGCCGGGAAGGCGGGGAGGTTGGCGGCGAACTTGGGGTGCGCCGGCGTCCCGCCGGGGATCCGGTAGCCGGGCGCGTCCCAGGGCTGCTGCGACTCGGGGTGGGCGTCGATGAACGCCCGGGCCTTGGCGAGCATCTCCTCCGGCGTGGCGGCCACTTCGTGCACCAGGCCGTTCTCCAGGGCGCGCTGCGGCGGGTACTGCGTGCCCTGCAGCAGCACCTTCAGCAGCGCGTCCGCGATGCCCATCAGCCGCACGGTGCGGGCGACGCCGCCGCCTCCGGGCAGCAGGCCGAGGGTGACCTCGGGCAGGCCGATCCGCGACCCGGGCGCGTCGAGCGCGACGCGGTGGTGGGAGGCGAGGGCGATCTCGTAGCCGCCGCCCAGCGCCGCGCCGTTGATGGCGGCGACGACCGGCTTGCCGAGGGTCTCGATGCGGCGCAGCGACCGCTTGATCTCCGTGGCGGTGTCGAAGATCTGCTGGGCGTCCTGCGGCCCGGCCTTCATCATGTCCTTGAGGTCGCCGCCGGCGAAGAACGTCTTCTTCGCCGAGGTGTAGATGATCCCGCGGATCGAGTCCTTCTCGGCCTCCGCGCGGTCGGCGATCGCCGCGATGGAGGTCCGGAAGGCCTGGTTCATGGTGTTGGCGGACTGGTCGGGGTCGTCGAGGACGAGGGTGACGACGCCGGTCTCGTCCTGTTCCCAGCGGATGGTGGTGGACTCACTCATGGTTCGGGCTGCTTTCGTAAGGCCGTACGGGACAGGACGGGGTCAGACGCGCTCGACGACGGTGGCGACGCCCATGCCGCCGCCGACGCAGAGCGTGGCGAGGCCGTAGCGCTTGTCCTGGCGCTCCAGTTCGTCGACGAGGGTGCCGAGGATCATCGCGCCGGTCGCGCCGAGCGGGTGGCCCAGGGCGATGGCGCCGCCGTTGACGTTGACCTTGTCCAGCGTCAGGCCCATGTCCTCGACGAAGCGCAGCACGACCGCCGCGAACGCCTCGTTGATCTCGACCAGGTCGATGTCGTCGATGGTGAGCCCGGCCTTGGCGAGTGCTTTGCGGGAGGCGGGCGCGGGACCGGTGAGCATGATGGTCGGCTCGGAGCCGGAGACGGCCACGGACACGATGCGCGCGCGGGGCGTCAGCCCGTACCGCTCGCCGACCTCCTTGCTGCCGACGGCGACGAGTGCCGCGCCGTCGACGATGCCCGAGGAGTTGCCGGCGTGGTGCACGTGGTCGATCTTCTCGACCCAGTGGTACTTCTGCAGTGCCACGGCGTCGAAGCCGCCCATCTCGCCGATGGCCGCGAACGACGGCTTGAGGCCGGCGAGCGAGTCGGCGGTGGTGCCGGGCCGCATGTGCTCGTCGTGGTCGAGGACGACGAGGCCGCTGCGGTCCTTGACGGGTACGACGGACCGGTCGAAGCGGCCCTCCTTCCAGGCGGTGGCGGCCCGCTCCTGGGAGAGCGCGGCGTACTCGTCGACGTCCCGCCGGGAGTAGCCCCCGATGGTGGCGATCAGGTCGGCGCCCACGCCCTGGGGGACGAAGTTGGTGTCCCAGTTGGTCATCGGGTCGTTGAACCACGCTCCGCCGTCCGAGGCCATCGGGACGCGTGACATCGACTCGACACCGCCGGCCAGGACGAGGTCCTCCCAGCCGGAGCGGACCTTCATCGCCGCCATGTTGACGGCTTCCAGGCCGGAGGCACAGAAGCGGTTCTCCTGGACGCCGGCGACGGTGTCGGGCAATCCCGCGGCGATGGCGGCGATCCGCGCGATGTCGGAGCCCTGGTCGCCGACGGGGCCGACGACCCCGAGGACGATGTCGTCGACGGCGGCCGGGTCCAGGCCGGGGAAGCGGCCGCGGAGCTCGTGGATGAGCCCGACCACCAGGTCGATCGGCTTGGTGCCGTGCAGGGCGCCATTGGCCTTGCCGCGCCCGCGCGGGGTGCGGATCGCGTCGTACACGTACGCTTCGGTGCTCACTGGTCAGGCCTTTCGGGAGGGTTGGTCGAGCAGGGAACGGCCGATGATCTCCTTCATGATCTCGGTCGTGCCGCCGTAGATGGTCTGGATGCGGCCGTCCGTGAAGGCCCTGGCGACCGGGTACTCGGCCATGTAGCCGTAGCCGCCGTGGAGCTGCAGGCAGCGGTCGGCGACCCGCTTCTGCAGTTCGGTCGCCCACCACTTGGCCATCGAGGCGTGGACGGCGTCCAGCTCGCCGTCGGAGTGGTCGGTGATGCAGCGGTCGATAAAGGTGCGGGTGACGGCGCACTCGGTGGCCAACTCCGCGATCTCGAAGCGGATGTGCTGGAGCTTCGCCAGCGGCCGCCCGAACGCCTCGCGCTCCTTGACGTACGCGGTGGTGATCTCCAGCAGGTGCTCGGCGCCGGCGATGCCCGCGACGGCTATGGCCATCCGCTCCTGGGCGAGGTTGGTCATCAGGTGGACGAAGGCGCCGTTCAGCTCACCGAGGAGGTTCTCCTTGGGGACGCGGACGTCGTGGAAGAACAGCTCGGCGGTGTCCTGGGACTTCTGGCCGATCTTGTCGAGGTTGCGGCCGCGGTCGAAGCCCTCCATGCCCCGCTCGACGACCAGCAGGGACAGCCCGTGCGCGCCGCCCTCGGGGGTCGTCCGCGCGACGACGATCACCAGGTCGGCGAGGATGCCGTTGGAGATGAAGGTCTTGGAGCCGTTGAGGAGCCAGTGGTCGCCCCTGTCCTCGGCGGTGGTGCGGATGCCCTGGAGGTCGGATCCCGCGCCCGGTTCGGTCATGGCGATGGCGGTGATCGTCTCACCGGTGCAGAAGCCTGGCAGCCAGCGGCGCTTCTGCTCGTCGGTGGCGAGTCCGGTGAGGTACGGGCCGATGATGTCGTTGTGCAGCCCGACCGCGAAGCCCGGGGTGCCGGCGCGGGTGAACTCCTCGGCGAGGACGGCGCTGTAGCGGAAGTCGGTGGTGCCGCCGCCTCCGTACTCCTCGGGAACGGCGAGCCCCAGCAGGCCCTGCCGGCCGGCCGCGAGCCAGGCGTCGCGCGTGACGACGCCGTCCTTTTCCCACTGCTCGTAGTGCGGAAGGACCTCCTTGGTGAGGAAGGTGCGGACGGTCTCGCGGAAGGCGTCGTGCTCGGCGCTGTAGATCCGGCGTTTCACCCGGTCCCCCTGGTCTCGTCGGTACGGATGCCCGGTACGCCCCAGTCGCGGGCGACCTCGTCGGTGTGGGCGCCCGGCTGCGCGGGCGGGCGGTGCACGGCGCCCGGGGTGGCGGAGAAGCGGGGCGCGGGGGCGGGCTGGGTGATGCCGCCGTGGTCGGTGAAGGTGCCGCGGGCGGCGAGGTGCGGGTGCGCGGGTGCCTCACGCAGCGAGAGCACGGGGGCGACGCAGGCGTCGGAGTCCTCGAAGACGGCCGTCCATTCGGCGCGGCTGCGCTCCTTGAACCGCCGCGCCACCGCCGCGCGCAGCTCGCCCCAGCGGGCGAAGTCCTTGCGGGCGGGTGCGGTGTCCCGGATGCCGAGCAGCTCGATGAACTCGTCGTAGAACTGCCGCTCCAGCGCGCCGACCGCCATGTACTCGCCGTCGGCTGTCTCGTAGGTGCCGTAGAAGGGGCAGCCGCCGTCCAGGAGGTTGGCGCCGCGCCGGTCCTGCCAGCCGCCGGCGGCCATCATGCCGTGGATCATGGTGGCGAGGTGGGCGGCTCCGTCGGTGATGGCGGCGTCGACGACCTGGCCGCTGCCGCCCTCGGCGCGCGCGTGATGGAGCGCGGCGAGGACGCCGACGACGAGGTAGAGCGAGCCGCCGGCGTAGTCGCCGACGAGATTGGCCGGGACGACCGGCGGCCCGTCCGCGGGGCCGATCATGGAGAGGGTGCCGGTGACGGCGATGTACGCGATGTCGTGCCCGGCGCGCTGCGCGAGCGGGCCTTCCTGGCCCCAGCCGGTCATCCTGCCGTACACGAGTCGGGGATTGCGGGCGAGGCACGGTTCGGGCCCGACGCCGAGGCGTTCGGCGACGCCGGGCCGGTACGCCTCGATGAGGATGTCGGCGCGCTCGACGAGGTCGAGCACCTGCTCCGGTCCGCCGTCCGCCTTGAGGTCGATGAGGACGGAGCGTTTGTTGCGGTTGGTGAGGTCGTACGCGGGGTCGATCGCGAGCCCGGCGCCGCCGGGCCGGTCGACGCGGACCACGTCGGCGCCGAGGTCGGCCAGGAGCATGGCGGCGAAGGGGCCGGGCCCGATGCCCGCCAGCTCGACCACGCGCACCCCGGCGAGCGGGCCGTTTCCTGTCCCTGCCATCGAACCCCCAGCATGATGTGACACAACTGCTGTAACAGTGACGATGCTAAGAACGTGTTCCACTCCGCACAAGCCCTGTGGACGAGGGACCGCCCGGAGGAGCACCCGGACGACCGGGCCTCACCTCGCACGCTAGCCTCTGCCTCCGACAACAGCGCGCTGCGCACTGTACGTATGGGACTCCTGGGACGGCGGAGGGCTGGATGGACAAGCGGGACGGCACGGAACGGGCATATGACGTCGTACTCTTCGGGGCCACCGGGTTCGTCGGGGAGCTGACCGCCCGGTACCTCGCCGCGCACGCCCCCGCGAGCTGCCGCTGGGCGATCGCCGGGCGCAGCCGGGACAAGCTGGAGGCACTGCGCGAACGGCTCGCCGACCTGGCGCCGGCGTGTGCCGGGCTGCCGCTGCTGTGCGCCGACGCCTCGGACCCCGGTGCGATGCGCGAGCTCGCCGAGTCCGCGCGGGTCGTGGTGACCACCGTCGGCCCGTACGTCTGGTACGGCGAGGCCCTGGTGGCCGCCTGCGCCGAGGCGGGCACGGACTACCTGGACCTGACGGGTGAGGCGGAGTTCGTGGACCGGACGTACGTCCGCCATGACGCGCGAGCCCGGGAGACCGGGGCGCGGCTGGTGCACGCGTGCGGATTCGACTCGGTCCCGCACGACCTGGGCGTGTACTTCACGGTCCAGCAGCTGCCGGAGGGCGTGCCGCTGCGCGTGGACGGCTTCGTCCGCACCAACGCCCTCTTCTCCGGGGGCACCCTGGCTTCGGCGCTGACCGCCATGGGCCGCGGGACGCATCTGCTGCGGGCGGCGCGGGAGCGGCGGCTGCACGAGCCGCGGCTGGTGGGCCGGCGGGCGCGGGCGCCGCTCGGCGGGCCGCGGTTCAGCCGCGAGACGGGAGCCTGGGCGCTGCCCCTGCCCACGGTGGACCCGCGGATCGTGCAGCGTTCGGCGGCGGCCCTGCCCCGCTACGGGCCGGACTTCCGCTACCGCCACTACGCGGCCGTCCGGACCCTGCCGATGGCGCTGGGCGGGGTGGCGGCCGCCGGGGCGGGCGTCGCGCTGGCCCAGGTGCCCACGGTGCGGCGGTGGCTGATGGAGCGTTACGAGCCGGGCCGGGGTCCCGACGCGGAGCGCCGGGCCCGCAGCTGGTTCTCGGTGCGGTTCGTCGGCGAAGGCGGCGGCCGGCGGGTGTTCACGGAGGTCTCGGGAGGGGACCCCGGCTACGACGAGACGGCGAAGATGCTCGCCGAGTCGGCGCTGTGCCTCGCCTTCGACCCGCTGGCGCCGACGTCCGGGCAGGTCACGACCGCGGTGGCGATGGGCGATGCGCTGCTGGAGCGGTTGCGGGCGGCGGGCGTCGTCTTCCGGGTGGCCGACGCGCGCTGAGCGCGGCGGCCCGCCGCCTCCGGGGACCCACCGGGCAGGGGCCGGGCGGGGGCCGGAGCGGCCGGGTCCCGGTCAGGCCGTCGCCTCGGCCAGCGCCACCGCCCTGCGCGCGGCGGGCGGCTTCGCCCCGGGTACCGGCACCGGCACGCCCGCCCGCCCGCTGTCACCCGACCAGGCCGAGGCCCCCGTCAGGCCGTCGCCTCCTTCAGGGCGCGCCGGCACAGCGCGTCGGCGCGGCGGGTGGATTCGGGGATGCGGTAGTGCGGCGTCAGGTGAAGGGTGTACGCGCAGGCGTCGGCCGAGGTCACGCGGTGGCCGGCCGAGACGAACACCGGCTTGACGCCGTCCTGGGTGCGCAGCGCCCGGCCGACCTCCTCGCCGTCCGCCAGCAGCGGGCTGGAGGCGCCGCGCTCCGGGGCGGGCTGCTCGTACGTGAAGGTGAACGGGTTCTTGGCCACGCCGATGACGGGCAGCCCGGTGAGGACGCCGAGGTGGCTGGCCAGTCCGAAACGGCGCGGGTGGGCCTGCCCGTAGCCGTCGCACACCACCACGCCGGGCGCGGTGGTCAGGGCGCCGAGGGCCGCCAGGACAGCCGGGATCTCCCGGAAGGCGAGCAGGCCGGGGACGTACGGGAAGGAGACCCGCCCGACCGCGGTGGCCTCCTCGACGACGGCGAGGGTCCGGGCGTCGAGGACGACGGCCGCGGCGGCGACGAGGTCGCGCTCGTCGTCGTAGGCGACGTCGACGCCGGTGATGGGGACGGTGCCGGGGGGCGGGGCCGGCTCGTCCAGGACGACCCGGCCCCGCAGCTCGTCCTGGACGGCCAGGGCTCCGGCCTCGTCGGTCGGCCAGCCGTCGGGCGTGTGGATGATCGTCATGGTGACGCCACCCTAAGGCCGCGGCGGCGGCGCCCCGGGGGGCGGCCCCGGGAAGGCCCCGGGAAGACCTCCACCGGGGCGTCGATTTCCGGCCCCTATAGCCTTGCGCGCATGTTCGTACTGGAATTGACCTATACCGGGCCGATCGAGCGCGTCGACGCGCTCCTGGAGGCCCATGTCGCCTGGCTCGACGAGCACTACGCGTCGGGCACCTTCATCGCCTCCGGCCGCAAGAACCCGCGGGACGGGGGCGTGATCCTCGCCGTCGGGGACGACCGCGCGCGGATCGAGAAGATCACGTCGACCGACCCCTTCGTGGCGGGCGAGGTGTGCGAGTACCGGATCACGGAGTTCGTCGCGACGAGGACGGCGCCCGAGCTGTCCGCGTACCGCCAGCAGCCGCTCGTCTGAGCCCGCGGCCGGCGGGCGGCCACGTCCCGCGCAGCACGCGCCCGTGCCCGGGCCGCCGCCCCGGGACAGCGGTCCGCCCGGGCCGGGCCCTCGACCCATGACGTCGGCGCAGGGTCTCGGCCCAGGACAGCGACCCGGGCCCTCGGCCCGTGACGTCTGCCCGGGCGCTCTTCATCCCACGACAGCGACGGGGCCCTCGGCCCAGGGCTGGGCCCGCCCGGGGCGGGGAGGCCGGCTACCCGGCCGTCTTTCCCGGGTCGCCGGGCCGGCCGCCGGCGCCGGGGCGCTCCAGGCGTGCCACCCGGCCCTTCTCCCCCGCCGCCCAGCACCCGGCTCCGGGGGCGCAATCGATCGTGTCGTAGGAACCGGAGTCCACCGTCCGCCAGGTGCGTCCGCCGTCCGTGGTCAGGTCCGTGCCGGTCGGGCCGACGGCAAGTGCGGCGGACCGGGTGTGCGGCAGCCAGGCGACGCCCGAACGGTAGGCGGGCGGCGGTGTGTGCGCCTGCCGCCAGGTGCGTCCGCCGTCCCGGCTGACCGCGGCGGCCCGCGGTGACGGCTGTCCCGTCCGGTAGTCGCCGCCGACGGCGATGCCGT
The DNA here is from genome assembly GCF_044455245.1 of Streptomyces sp. NPDC051310. Taxonomy (NCBI): domain Bacteria; kingdom Bacillati; phylum Actinomycetota; class Actinomycetes; order Kitasatosporales; family Streptomycetaceae; genus Streptomyces; species Streptomyces sp. NPDC051310. Next base: position 186,893 of record NZ_JBITEO010000008.1, on the reverse strand, counting down.
GCCGCCGGTCGCGGAAGGCGAGGGCGAACACCCCGCGGGCCGGGTCCCCGGCCGGGAGCGTGGAGTCGGTGACGGTCCAGTTCAGGCCACGGTCCGAGGAGTGCAGCACGCGCGCGGTGGCTCCTCCGCCGGTGGCCAGCCAGACGTCCTTCGGGCCGGAGCCGGCCAGGCACTGGCCGCTCGCGGCGAAAGCCGCTTCCCCGGGGAGCGCGGCGGGCATGCCGGCGTCCGGCAGGACGTGCCAGGAGCGTCCGCCGTCCCGGGTGGACAGGATGCGGTACTTGCCGTCCACCGGATCGCTCAGGGCGAGCCCGTGCCGCCGGTCGAGGAAGGTGACGCAGTCGTAGAAGGCGCGCGGGTCGGAGTTGCGGAAGGCCTCCGTCCAGGTCGCGCCGCCGTCCTCGGTGCGCAGGATCCGCGACGCCTCCCCCTCGCCGATGGCGAGCACGACCGCGCGGTCCTCTCCGAACGCCTCGATGTCGCGGAACTCCAGGGTCTCGGCGCCCGGCGGCGACACGTTCCGCCACCTGCGGCCGCCGTCCTCCGTGCGCAGCACCGTGCCTCGGGACCCGGCCACCCACGCGCCGGTCCGGCTGACCGCCGCCAGCCCCCGGAAGCGCGCATCGGTACCGGTGGGCCTCAGCACCCAGCCGGGGGCCGGGACGGGTTCCGCGGCCGGGGACTTCAGTACCCCGCCGGGGGCTCGGGCGGGCTCCGCGGCCGCCCGGGCCGGAACGGAGCCCAGTGTGGCCGCCAGTGCCGCGCCGCTCAGTAACAGCGCCACCGTTCGTCTCGTGTTCCCCATGGACGTCATGGCGCCGGACGGTGACACAGGTCACGTCACCCGTCAATGCACGCCATGGCCGAAATCATCGTCCTCCCCTGTGAAGAACGACGGACCCAAGCCGCGCGTGAGGGAGCAGGCCTTGTCCACTGTCATCGAGCAGGCCGTGGAGGCCCGGTTGGTCGCGTCCGCGCCCCGCATGGAGACCGTTCCGGCCACCCTGCGCTACGACCGCCGGGATCCGTTCGCCGTACGGATGGCCTTCCCGGCCCCCGCCACCCTGGAGGGCGTCGAGGTGTCCTGGGTCTTCGCGCGGGAGCTGCTGGCGGCGGGCGTCGACGCTCCGGCCGGGTGCGGGGACGTCCGCGTCCGCCCGTTCGGTGACGACCGCACGGTCGTGGAGTTCCACGCGCCGGAGGGCGTCGCGATGGTGCACGTGCCCACCTCCGAGGTGCGCCGCTTCCTGCAGCGGGCGCGGCAGGCGGTGCCGGACGGCTGCGAGCACCGGTTCCTGGACATCGACCACGACCTGCGGGAGCTGCTGCGCGACGCCTGCTGACGTCGCCCGCGAGCGGCGCGGCTCCTCGCGCACGCCGCGGGAGCACCCTCGCGATAAATGCGTTGTCGACGGAGGCGTACGCGCCGTAACGTCGTTCCCGGCCCTTGTTGTCGTCGATCGGAGCAGGACGTTGCTCGTCTGAGGTCTTGAGACACCGTGTCGCACAGCCGCGTTCGGCGGAGTTGTGCGCGCTGATGTGTACGACCTCGGCATACGAGCCGTCCCGCGACAGCGGCAGCAACCGCCCGCGGTGTCTCACCCGTTGCACACCACCCCTTCCACGCAACAGGGAGACCCGTATGTCTTCTTCCCCCACCTTCATCACCTGCACCGACCTCGCGTTCTCCTGGCCGGACGGCACCGAGGTCCTCGACGGTTTCCAGCTCGCCGTCGGACCCGGCAGGACCGGACTGATCGGCCGGAACGGCTCCGGCAAGTCGACCCTGCTGAGACTGATCGCCGGGGAGCTCGCGCCGTCCCACGGGACGGTCCGCATCGCGGGCGACGTGGGGTACCTGCCGCAGAACGCCACCCTCGACACCGCGCTCAGGGTCGACCAGGCGCTCGGCATCGCGGCCGCCCGCGCCGCGCTGCACGCCATCGAGGCGGGTGACGCGAGCGAGGAGAACTTCACGGCCGTCGGCGACGACTGGGACGTGGAGGAACGGGCACGTGCCCAGCTCGACCAGCTCGGGCTCGGGCACATCGGCCTGGACCGCACCATCGGCGAGGTGTCGGGCGGCGAGTGCGTGCTGCTGCGGCTGGCGGCCCTCCTGCTGGCCCGGCCGGACGTCCTGCTGCTCGACGAGCCGACGAACAATTTGGACCTGTACGCGCGCCGCCGGCTGTACGCGGCCGTCAGCGCCTGGTCCGGCGTCCTCGTCGTCGTCAGCCACGACCGTGACCTGCTCGAACTGGTCGACCGGATCGCCGACCTGCGTGACGGCGAGGTGGCCTGGTACGGCGGCGGCTACTCGGACTACGAGGAGGCGCTCGCCGCCGAGCAGGAGGCGGCCGAGCGGATGGTGCGCGTGGCCGAGGCCGACGTACAGCGCCAGAAGCGGGAACTCGCCGACGCGCACGTGAAGCTGGCTCGGCGCAAGCGGTACGGCCAGAAGATGTTCGACACCAAGCGCGAGCCGAAGATCGTGATGAACGCGCGCAAGCGGGCCGCCCAGGAGTCGGCCGGAAAGCACCGCATCATGCACACCCAGAAGCTCGCCGAGGCGAAGGAGCGGCTCGACGAGGCGGTGGAGGCGGTACGGGACGACGACGAGATCCGCGTCGAACTGCCGTACACCACGGTCCCGCCGGGCCGGAGCGTCCTGCGGCTGTGCGACCTGGAGCTGCGGTACGGGGCCCGGGTCGCCGGCGAGTGGGAGCTGCGCGGCCCGGAACGGATCGCGCTGGTCGGGCGCAACGGCGCGGGCAAGACGACGCTGCTGCGGACGATCGCCGGGGAGCTGGAACCGGTGGCCGGTGAGGCGGTGGCGCACGTTCCGCTGCGCTTCCTGCCGCAGCGGCTCGACGTCCTCGACGACCGGCTGAGCGTGGTGGAGAACGTCGCCCGGTACGCGCCGGAGGCGACCGGCAACCACATCCGGGCCCGGCTCGCGCGCTTCCTGTTCCGCGGGGCGCGCGCCGACCAGCCGGCCGGCACGCTGTCGGGCGGCGAGCGGTTCCGTGCGGCACTGGCCGCGCTGCTGCTGGCCGAGCCGGCACCGCAGCTGCTGATGCTGGACGAGCCGACGAACAACCTGGACATGGCGAGCGTGCGGAAGCTCACGGCGGCGCTGGACGCGTACGAGGGCGCGCTGATCGTGGCCAGCCACGACGTGGCGTTCCTGGAGTCGATCGGCATCACGCGGTGGCTGCTGCTGGACGGCGAGTTGCTCCCGACGACGGCGGAGGAGGTGCTCACGGAGCGCTGACCGGCCGCGGCGCACGGCGGGGTCGGCCGGGGGGCCGGGGCGGCCGGCCACCGGGGGGGGCGCCGGGGCAGCCGGCCGGGCAGGTCGCGTAGGAAGGCGCGGACGGGGTAGGGGTCGGCGGTCAGCGACTCCTGGAGGCCCGCCATGCCCAGCACGAGAGCCCTGGTCCGCCGCCCGAGCCCGCGCCTCGCCGAGGGCCTGGTCACCTTTGGGGAGCGCACGCCCGTGGACCCCGTCCGGGCACTGGCGCAGTGGGAGGAGTACGTCGGCGCGCTGCGCGAGCACGGCTGGGAGACCGTCGAGGTGGAGCCGGCCGACGACTGCCCGGACGGGGTGTTCGTCGAGGACACGGTGGTGATGTTCCGCAACGTCGCGCTGATCACCCGTCCCGGCGCCGCGTCCCGGCGTCCGGAGACGGCGGCCGTCGAGGAGACCGTGGCGCGGCTGGGCTGCTCGGTGAACTGGGTGTGGGAGCCCGGCACGCTCGACGGCGGCGACGTGCTGAAGATCGGCGACACCGTGTACGTGGGGCGGGGCGGCCGCACGAACGGAGCGGGCGTGCAGCAGCTGCGGGCGGCCTTCGAGCCGCTGGGCGCCCGGGTCGTCACCGTCCCGGTCAGCACGGTGCTGCACCTGAAATCGGCGGTGACGGCGCTGCCCGACGGCACGGTCGTCGGGTACGAGCCGCTGGTCGAGGAACCGTCCCTCTTCCCGCGCTTCCTGCCGGTGCCGGAGGAGGCGGGCGGGCACGTGGTGCTGCTGGGCGGCGGGCGGCTGCTGATGGCGGCGAGCGCGCCGAAGTCGGCGGAGCTGTTCGCCGATCTGGGGTATACGCCCGTGGTCGTCGACATCAGTGAGTTCGAGAAGCTCGAAGGGTGCGTGACCTGCCTGTCCGTCCGCCTGCGCGACCTGTACGCATAACCCGACGTAACCACACATCCCGCACGCGGGCTTGGCTGAGCCTTACGACGCGCTTAACCTACGGTCTCGTAACCTACGAAGCCGTAGGTACCACACCGGCAATTCCGCTTTCCCAGCCCCGTCCCCCAGGAGCAACCGTATGACCCTCACCTCTCCCCATCTCGGCAGCTCGGACGCGTGGACCGACGCCCGGCTGCTGTACGCCCTGGAGGAGGTGGTCGAGAAGGAGCTCAACCGCCACCTGAAGGTCGTCAAGGACTGGATGCCGCACGAGTACGTCCCGTGGTCGGACGGCCGGAACTTCCCCGGCGTCTTCGAGGACGGCGAAGCCTGGCAGCCCGAGCAGTCCAAGGTGTCCGACGTCGGCAGGATCGCGCTGGTCGTGAACCTGCTCACCGAGGACAACCTGCCCAGCTACCACCACGAGATCGCCACCCTCTTCGGGCGCGACGGCGCGTGGGGCACCTGGGTGCACCGCTGGACCGCCGAGGAGGGCCGCCACGGCATCGTCATGCGCGACTACCTGCTCGCCTCGCGGGCGGTGGACCCGGACAAGCTGGAGCAGTTCCGGATGGCGCACATGAGCGAGGGCTTCGAGTCGGACAACCGGCACTCGATGCTGCACTCCGTCGCCTACGTCGCCTTCCAGGAGCTCGCGACCCGCATCTCGCACCGCAACACCGGCCACCAGTCCGGGGACCCGGTCTGCGACCGGATGCTGGCGCGCATCGCGACCGACGAGAACCTGCACATGGTCTTCTACCGGAACCTGCTGGGCGCCGCGTTCGAGCTCGCCCCCGACCTGACCATGCAGGCCGTCCGGGACGTGGTCGTGAACTTCCGGATGCCCGGCCACGGCATGCCGGGCTTCGAGCGGGCGGCCGCGCAGATGGCGATCGGCGAGATCTACAACATGCGCATCCACCACGACGACGTGCTGCAGCCGGTCCTGCGCTTCCTGAAGGTCCTGGAGATCGACGGGCTGGGCCCGGAGGGCCTGAAGGCGCAGGAGGAGCTGGGCCTGTACATGGGCGGCCTGGACGCGGAGGCGCGGAAGTTCGACGAGAAGCTCGCGGCGCGCAAGGCGCGGCTGGCGGCACGCGCGGCCGGCTGACCGGCCGCACACCTCACCAGGCCGCCGGCCGGTAGTCCTTGAGGAACACCCCGGCGACCGGCGCGCCCGCCTCGCCCCGCACGATCGGGTCGTAGACGCGGGCCGCGCCGTCCACCACGTCCAGCGGCGTGCGCGTGCCTGTGGCGGCGATCCGCGCCTTGCGGGGCGCGGGGTTCTCATCGGTGATCCACCCGGTGTCGACGCTGCACATGTGCACGCCCTGGGTGGCGAGCTCCTCGGCGCTGGTGCGCGTGAGCATGTTGAGCGCGGCCTTGGCCATGTTGGTGTGCGGGTGTCCCGCCGTCTTGTTGCGCACGGCGAACCGGCCCTCCACCGCGGTGACGTTGACGACGTAGCGGCGGGGGTGCGGCGAGGCGAGCAGCAGGGGCAGCAGACGGTCGCAGAGCAGCGCCGGCGCGAGGGCGTTGACGAGCTGGGTCTCCAGCAGCTCGGCGGGGTCCAGCTCCCCGAGCCGTACGGACCAGGAGTTGCGCGGTGCGGGGTCCGGCAGCAGCCCGGCTTCGTCCGTCGCGCCGTGCGCGCCGCTGTCACCGTACTGGCCGATCAGGCCGTTCCCGCCGCTGCCGCCGTTCCCGCCCCTCTCGCCGTTCTCGCCGTCGAGTACGAGGGCGAGGGCGCCGCCCGTCGTGGCCGGCAGAGCCGGGGCGTATCCGGGAGCGGTGATGACGGCGCCCGGGAGCTCGCCGCGCTCCCCCGCGCGGAGGGCGGCGTACGACTCGGGTGGCCTGCGTATCGTCTGGGCGGCGTTGTTGACGAGGATGTCCAGCGGACGGCCGTCGGCGAGCAGCCGCTCGCACAGGCCGAGCACCTGGCGGGGGTCGCGCAGGTCGATGGCGACGACCGTGAGCCGGTCGAGCCACTGCGCGCTGCCCTCGGCGGCGCGGAACCTGCGCAGGGTGTCGTGCGGGAAGCGGCTGGTGACGAGGAGCTCGGCGCCGTCCCGGAGCATCATCAGGGCGAGCTGGAACCCTATCTTCACGCGGCCGCCGGTGAGCAGCGCCCGGCGCCCCGTGAGGTCGGTGGTGAGGGCGCGGCGGGCGGCGTTGTCGGCGGCGCAGCCCGGGCACAGGCGGTGGTAGAACGCGTCGGCCTGCTGGTACTTCGTCTTGCAGACGTAGCAGTACCGCGGTATCGCGAACTCGCCTACGGTGCCGCGCCGCGTCGGCAGCGGCGCGTCCTCGCGCCGGTCGGCCGCGCCGGTGGCGGTGGCGGCGGAGAGCGCGGCGTCGGCCGCGGACCGGGCGTGCCGCCGGGCCTTGCGGCGCTTGTTGCGGCTCTCGCGGGCGAAGGTGGCGGCGAGCTCCTCGCCCCGTCTGCGGATGGGGTCGTCCAGGGGGAGGGCGCGCAGACCCTCCACCGTCCGGCCGAACGCGGCCAGCTCGTCCTCGCCGACTGTGCACTGATGCTGCTCCATGCGCACGTGATCCTAACGATCACCACTCGTGAGTGGTACGGCATTTTCTGTGCTTTGCCCCCGGTCTGCCAGGGTGGTCGGCCATGGACTCTGCTCTTCCGGATCTCCGTGTGGACCTCGACCAGCTGGGCCGCTTCTCCCGCGCGCTGGGGGAATCGCTCACCTCCCTCGGGGAGGCCAGACAGGCGCTGGAGCACGTACGGGCGGACCAGCTCGGCACCGAGGAGCTGGACGAGGCGTGCGACGGCTTCCAGGACCGCTGGAGGTACGGGGCGGAGCAGCTGGACGCCCGGATCAAGGCGGTCCACGAGGGCGTGCGGCTGAGCCACCAGGGGTACGCCCAGCTCGAGCGCGCGATCGAGGCGGCGTTCCGGGCGGTGGGGCGCCGTGGCTGACACGCCGTTCCCCCACCTGGGCTGGAACCCCGCGCCGGGCAGCCCCGCGGAGATCGCCGCGCTCCGGTCGAAGCTGACGGCCTCCGCGTCCGCGCTGGGCACGGCCCACCGCCTGGTCGACCAGCTGCTGAACGAGAGCTCCTACTGGAAGGGCGAGGCCGCGGACGCCTTCCGCGCGGCCCTGGCGGGCGACCTCCCGCGCTACCTGCACAACGCCCACCGCTCCCTGACCAAGGCCGCGGGCCGGCTGGGCTCGTGGCACGACGACCTGGTCGCCTACCAGGCGACGGCCCGCGGCTACGAGGCCCGGGCGGGGCTCCACGCGCAGGCCCTGCGCGCCGCGGAATCGGCCCACGCCTCGACGACGGCCCGCGCGGACGCCTCGGCGTCCGAACTCACCTCCGCGACGACCGCCCTCACGCGGGCCAGGGAGGCCCTCTCCGACGTACGCCGCCTCGCCCGCGAACTGGAGGAGACCCACCGCACGGAAGCGAGCCGCATCGCCAAGGCCCTCGACGAGGCGACGGACAAGCTGGCCCCGAAGGAGCCGGGTCTCCTGGACCGGGCGCTGGGGTGGGTGGACCGGAACCTGGGGGACGGCCTCAGCACGCTGTCCGCGCTGGCGGGCCTCATCGCCGTCTTCGCGACCGGTACCGCGCTGGTTCCGCTGCTGTTCGTCGCCGCGGGGCTGAGCCTGGCTGCGCTGGTCACTCATGCGAGTGACCCGAAGATCCGGAAGGCGCTGGCCGCGGGCTTCACCGAGGGGAGATGCGACGCCACGTTCTGGAGTGCGGCGGTGACCCTCGGGGGTGACGCTCTGGGCAGCCTGCCCGGAGTGGGTGCGGTGGCCAAGGGAGCGAAGGGCGCGGTGGCTGCGGCGCGGCAGGGTACGGCAGCGGGCAGAGGCGCGTCCGAAAGCGCCAGGGAGGCGGCCCAGGTCATGCGTGCCGATTCAGCGGTGGCGATGCAGCACATCAACGACGCACCCAAACCGCTGGTGGAGTGGGCCGCACGTCACACCAGGCCCACAGCCGCGCGGCCCATCACTGCCGGCCTGGCCGGTACGGGTCTCGCCGCGGCGGGCGTGGACCTCACGCCCGCCGGTGACGACGAGACGGTCAAGGGAACCGCGACCGCCGTCGACGGGGCTCGCCTCGCAGGTGCCGAAACACCCAACGCTGTCAGCGCCGCCCGAGCCTGGGCACGGTTCACCCCCTGACGAAAGGACACCGGAATGGCCCCGGTACAACCCACCACGGACGCGGCGGGCGGGGACTGCTGGTTCCGCCTGCCACCCGGTTTCACCGATGTCGCTCTCGACGAGCTGGAGGAGCTGGGGGAACGGCTGCGCGGCGGGCCACCGCCCGTCGCTTCGGCAGCGGGCGCCTGGGATCGGCGGCTCGACGAGACGGGGACCCTGCTCCGGATGCTCGACGACGCACGGCTCAACGGCGTCATGCACGCCTCGTTCGGCGTGCATGCGGACGACGAAGAGGCCCCGAGCATTTCCTTCCTGACGCTCTCCGACATCGACAGCGGTGCGCCGACTCCTGCCCTTGCCGTCGCTCAGTGCGGCCTCCGTATGGCCGGTCCGGCCCTCGGCCGGGTTCGGGCGGCCCGGTTCCTCACCCTCCCCTGTGAACGGCCGGCTGCTCTGACGACCTGCGTGCTGCCGGCGCCACCGCAGTGGGTGACCGACATCGCGGGCCTCCCTTCCGGAGGCGCCGTTGTGTTCCAGGCCCGCGTGGCCATCGCCCGGCCGCAGGGATCCCGTGTGGTGATCGTCGATCTGACCACCACCGCTGTGGCGATGGCGGATGAATACACCGAGATCGTCCTGGGCGTGGCCGGGACCGTGAGTTTCGTCGACCCCGACCCGCGCCCACGAGCGGACGTGCGTCCGAGCCGGCTTCTGGAGGCCCTGCTGTGACCGGCTCCGCCCCCGGCGTCCTGCTGGCCAAGACCGCATGGGAGCACCCACCGACGGAGGCCGGTTACCGCCGTTTGGTCAGACGGCGGGCGCTCGGGTTCCTGAGCACGCTCGTTCTGCCCGCCGTTGCCATCGCTCTGTCGACATGGTTCCTGGACGGCGACGATGCCATCGGGCTCACGGTGATGAGCTTCCTCGGGGGACTGGTCACCGCCCTGTTCCTGGGCCTGGCTCTTCCCGGCGTGGCTCGCACCGGCCGGATCCTGCGGTGCTACGGCTGGCGCGCCTATCCCTGCACGTATGTTCCCCGGAGCCGGGAGGACCTCATGGTGATCTCGTTCGGCGCCGGGGCGGATGTCGTCATGTTCCCCGCTCCGTTCCGTTGCGACCTCAGAGCCAAGCGGAACGAGCACCCGGGCGTCATCTGGTTCGCGGGGGACCCCCGGTGCGGCGGCGTGGTGTCACCGGTCGGGGGGCATTACCCGCAGCGCGTCCTCACCAAGGACAGCCCGCCGCCGGCCGCCGTCGCCCCACCCGTGGCGGAGCGAGCGGGGCTGGCAAGGCGCGGGCGGTATCTGCGCCGCTGGTGCTGACGACGCGTCGGGCGGCCACGCGGCCCCTTCAGCGGCCGCCCCGCTTCAACTCGTTCCGCTCCTTCTCCGACAGCCCGCCCCACACCCCGAACCGCTCGTCATGAGCGAGGGCGTACTCGAGGCACGCCTCGCGGCCCTCGCAGGCGGCGCAGAGGCGTTTGGCCTCGCGGGTGGAGGAGCCGGGGTCCGGGAAGAAGAACTCCGGGCCCGTCTGGGCGCACAGGGCCGTCTCCTGCCAGGAGAGCTCGCGGGGGGTCGACGTCAGGACGGTGGTGTTGATCGGCATGCCGACCACGCTGCCCCGGAGGGATAAACAGTTCCTCAACGAAGGATCAACACGGCGCGCCGCGTGTCCTCGTACCGCTCTTCGTCAGCATGGGGCTCCACGCCGTGATCGGCAAGGGGTCAGTCCCCCGGCGCGGCGCTGTGGATGACGGCGAAGCGGGCGCCGTGCGGGTCGGTCAGGTGCGCGAGGCGGCCGACGCCGTGGAGGTCCGCCGGGGGCAGGCGTACCGTGCCGCCGAGGCGTGCGGTGCGGGCCGCGGTGGCGTCCGGGTCGGGGACCTCGACGTACGGCGTCCAGTGCGGACCCGTCCCGGAGGGGTCCGCGGCGAGCGGTACGACTCCGCCGAAGGAGGTGTCGTCGGCCGGCCCGGGCGGGGTGAGCAGCAGGTAGGTGCCGGTGCCGCCGGGGAGCGGAACGGTGGCGGAGTCGACGCCGATGACCGCTCGGTAGAAGGCCATGGCGGAGGGGATGTCGGCGGTGCGGAGCTCGGTCCAGCACAGCGCTCCGGGCGCGTTGACCAGGCCGAAGCCCTGCCCGGTGCCGGGTTGCCGGACGGCGAACCGGGCGCCCGCGGGGTCGGTGAAGAGGGCCGCCCGGCCGGGTCCGGGCAGGTCGGCCGGCTCCTGGTCGACGGTCCCGCCGCCCGCCCGCACCGCCCGGGCGGCGGCGTCGGCGTCGCGGGTGTGGAAGTAGAGGGTCCATACGGACGCCGCCGCGGGCGGGACCGTCCTGGCGCCCGCGACGGCCTTGCCGTCGCGCCGGAACACGCCGTACTCCCCGGCCCCGGGGCCCTGGGATGTTCCCTGGGATGTCAGCGTCCAGCCGAACAGGCCACCGTAGAAGGACTCCGCGCCCGCGAGGTCGGGCGTGGCGAGGTCCAGCCAGGTGGGAGCACCGTCGAGGTCACGGGTGGTCAGCATGGGCCGAGTCTGCAGCGGGCGGCGCGGCGGCGCACCGGGACACGCCCACCCGTGGGGGGACGTCGGCGGAACCGGTCGTACGTCACCGCCTGGTGCGGCCGGACGGGAGGGCTCCTTCCGCCGGCGCGGCGTCAGTGGGCGTGGCCCTGCCGGGGGGCGGGCGGCGGCGTCGGATGGTGCGGTTCGTAGCCCGGGATCGTGCCGTCCGGTTTGGCGACCAGGAACAGGCCGGCCATCCCCATGTCGGAGTGGCTCTGTACGTGGCAGTGGTACATCCAGGCGCCCGCGCCGACCCCTTCGCCCGCGATGATCTGGAAGCCGAAGGAGTCGGCGGGCCCGGTGATCTTGTTGTCGACGACGGGGCTGGGGTCGTCGGGTCCGGTGAGCATGCCGGTGCGGTTGTCCGCCCAGCGGTGACCGTGCATGTGGAAGGTGTGGTAGTACTCGCCGTGCGTGATCATGATGATTTCGACCCGGTCCCCCACGGTGGCACGGAAGTCGGGGCTCCGGTGGCCGGGCCGGTTGTTGATCGTCATGTCGTTGAAGACGATCGTGAACTGCTTGTCGGGGAGGACGTCCCCCTGGCGCCGCACGACGACCGGCCCGTACAGGCCCTTGCGGATGCCGCCGGTGCCGTGGTCCGTGCCGACGACATGGTCGTGGTAGTGCCAGTAGCCCGCGCTGCCGGCCCTCCAGGTGCCGTCCTTGCGGCGGCCGGGGGCGTGGGTGCGCCAGGTGTACGTACGGGTCGCGCCGGGCTCGACGTGGCTGCGGTTCAGCTTCGTACCGTCGCTGGCGGTGTCGTAGTCGACGCCGTGGACGTGCAGGCTGACCGGGACGTCCATGGTGTTCTCGAACTCGATGTGGAGGGTGTCCCCTTCGTTGAGCTCGATGAGCGGCCCGGGGATGGTGGCCTTGCCCTTCTCCAGGCCGTATCCCATCTGACCGTCCGCCAGCTTCTCGGCGTAGAGCTTGAGGTGCCGCACCTGGCCTCCCGCCGGGGCGGTCCGCGGGGGCGTCGCGGCGGACGCGGCACCCGGCACGGAAGCGAGGGACAACGATGTCACACCGGTCGCGGCGGCCGCCCCCGATGCCATCAGCCGCCGGTTGAAGCTCCGTCTGTCCATGCCGAACTCCCCAGTACGGTGCGGAGACTGACGGGGCGCAGGAGTCCCCGGGAACGGCCTCACCGTAGCCCCGGGGGATTCGTTTTTCCACAGCCAGGACAAAGTTCGCACGATTGATGCCAGGCTATTGGCGTGCCACGGAAAGAGGTCTAGCTTCGTCGTCGTTTGCTGTGACCACAGAGGGGTGGGTGAGCACATGCACCGTGCACCACATCACTGGTCGACATCCCGCCGCGGTGCGGCCGCGGCTCTGGCCGCGGCCGCCCTGGCGGCCTCACTGCTCGGCGGTACGGCCGCCACTGCGGACCCCCGTCCGGGCGCGCCGCGGACAACGTTGTCGGTGCCTTCGCCGCCAGGCGGGTCCGCCGTCCGCGTGCTGGTGTTCCACGCGTCGGCCGGCGCCGAACCCCCGACCGTCGACGCCGGTATCGCGGCCATCGAGGCCATCGGGCAGTCGGGGCCCGAGGCCCAGCGCTTCCGCACCGAGGCGACGGACGACGCCTCGGTCTTCACCGACGCCCGCCGGCTCGGCCGGTACAACGCGATCGCGTTCCTGACGGGCGGCGGCGATGTGCTCGACCCGGAGCAGGAGGCGGGCCTGGAGGCCTACATGGAGGCGGGCGGCGGCTTCCTCGGCATCCATGGCGCGGCCCGCGCGGAACCGTACTCGGACTGGTTCACCGGCCTGGTCGGGGCGCGGCCCGCCGCCGGGAGCCCCACGGCCGTCCAGCGCGCGACCGTCGAGGTCGGCGACCGGCAGCACCCCGCGACGCGGCAGCTCCCGCTGCACTGGAAGCGTCCCGACACGTGGCTGAACTGGGCGGTCAACCCCTCCGGCACCGTGCACACGGTGGCGCGCGTCCGGGAGAGCACGTACCGGCCGGGGACGAGCGCCAACGGGTGGGACCATCCGGTCTCGTGGTGCCGTGACTACGACGGCGGCCGCTCCTTCTACACCGGCATGGGCGGTACGGCCGCCTCGTTCGCCGAGACCGACTTCCGCGAGCACCTGCGCGGCGCGCTGCTGTGGACGACGCGGCTGTCGCGCGCGGACTGCAAGGCGACCATCGACGCCCACTACACCGCGGAGCGGCTCACCCGGCCCAACCAGCCGGGGCAGAACGACCAGATCGGTGAGCCGCACGGCCTGGTCGCCGCCCCGGACGGCCGCATCCTGTACATCGGGCGCGGCGGCGCCGACTCCTCCCGGCCGGTGGTCACCGACTGGAACGATCCGGACATCGGCAAGGGCCGCGGCGAGATCCACGTCTACGACCCGAAGACGAAGAAGGTGCACCTCGCGGGCGCACTGACGGTCTTCGGCAACAAGGGCGGCGGTGACGAGCTGACCAAGAACGAGGAGGGGCTCCTCGGTATCGAGGTCGATCCGGACTTCCTGTCCAACGGCTGGGTGTACCTGCACTACACGCCCCACTCCCGGATCAACCGCGACACCCGCATGGCCGAGCGGTACGTCTCCCGCTTCACCCTCGACCCGGCCACCGGCAAGCTGGATCCGGCCAGCGAGAAGGTGCTGCTGAAGTGGCCGGTGCAGATCCACAGCTGCTGCCACGCGGGCGGCGGCATGGCCTGGGACTCCACGGGCAACCTGTACATCGCCACGGGGGACAACAACTCCAGCGGCTTCACCTCCGGTTACTCCGGCAACAACCCGGAGCCGGACTTCAAGGGCGTCTCCTTCGCCGACGCCCGCCGCACGTCCGGCAACACCAACAACCTCAACGGCAAGATCCTGCGCATCCACCCCGAGGACGACGGGACGTACACCCTCCCGGAGGGCAACCTGTTCACCGGCAGGGAGACGGACGAGGGCGGCGGCAAGACGCGCGGCGAGATCTACGTGATGGGCGTGCGCAACCCGGCGCGGATCTTCGTCGACCGCACGACGGACATCCTGTACGCGGGGTGGGTCGGCCCGGACGCCGGTGCGCCGTCGACCACATGGGGACCGGCCAAGTACGACACGTTCGCCGCCATCACCGAGGCGGGCAATCACGGCTGGCCGTACTGCATGGGCAACAACCAGCCCTACCGGGACCGCAACCTGCCCGACCCGGCGGAGCCGCTCGGGTGGTACGACTGCGCCGCGCCGAAGAACGAGTCGCCGAACAACGACGGGCTGGTGAACCTGCCGCCCGTCACACCGAACTCCATCTGGTACTCGCCCCAGGGCGGCGGTGTGGACTACCCCCGCGACGCGCGGGGCGTGCCCAGCTACCGCACGGAGGAGCAGAAGCTGCTCCTGCCGTGGCTCAGGGGCGGCGGCCAGGCGACCATGAACGGCCCGGTGTACCGGTACGACGCGGCCTCCGCCAGCACGGTCAAGTGGCCGGCGTACTGGGACGGCAAGTGGTTCGTGGGCGACTTCTACGACGGCGACCAGCCGCGCCACGCGGTCCTGATGGACCCGAGGACGATCGGCAGGGGCGGCCTGCCCGTCCACGCCGAGTCGCTGAAGAAGATCATCCCGGTCGGGGCGAACGGCATCCGCAACCTGATGGACTGGAAGTTCGCCCCCGACGGTTCGCTGTACGTCCTCGACTACGGCCGCGGGTTCTTCACCTCCGACTCCAGGTCCGCGCTGTGGCGCGTGACCTACACGGGTGGCGGGCCGACACCCGCCGATGACGATCTCGCGCGGAAGGCGGCGGCACAGTGAGACACCGCTCACCCACACTGTGGACGGCCCTGCTCGCCTCCCTGCTGATGGTGCTGGGGCTGACCTCCACGGCCGCGTACGGCCGCCCGGACCCCGGCGCGGCGGCCGCGGCCGAGCAGGTGCTGACCTGGACCGCCGGGGACCCCATCGACCGCTACCTGACCTTCCCGGCCACCGCGGTGGCGGGACCGGCGACGATCGTCTTCGAGAACAGCGCGGCCACCGGCAACACCACCGGCATGCCGCACACCCTGACGTTCGACGTCTCCGACCCCGAGTACAACAACGACGTCCAGCTGAACATCCTGGCCAACCCCAACGATGACCGGGGCGGCAAGCACACCGCCCAGGTCACCCTGACGCCCGGCCGGTACCGCTTCCACTGCACGATCCCGGGGCACGGCGCCATGCAGGGCATCCTCACCGTCACCGACCCGGGCGGCGGCGAGGACACCACCCCGCCCGAGACCTCGGCGAAGGTCGAGGGCGAGCGCGACGGCGACGGCGCGTACATCGGCCATGCCAGTGTCACCGTCTCGGCGGCGGACACCGGCTCGGGCGTGGCGCGGACCGAGTACGCGATCGGGGCCGACGGCCCCTGGCAGGCGTACACCGCGCCGGTCATGGTCCACGAGGTCGGCAGCCACACGATCCGCTACCGGGCAACCGACACGGCGGGGAACACGTCAGCGGTGAAGTCGGTGGACTTCCGCGTGGTGGCGCCCCCGACCGACGACACGACCCCGCCGGAGACCTCGGCGACGGTGAGCGGCGAAAAGGACGACCAGGGCCGCTACCTGGGGATGGCGACGGTCACCGTCACCGCGTCCGACACCGGCTCGGGGGTCAATGGCATCGAGTACGCGATCGGGGCCGGCGGCGCCTGGCAGGCGTACACCGCGCCGGTCATGGTCCACGAGGCGGGCACGCACACCGTGCGCTACCGGGCCACCGACCGGGCGGGGAACGCGGCGGCGGAGAAGTCCGTGCAGTTCACCGTGGTGACACCGCCGACGCAGGACAGGACGCCGCCCACGACGGCGGCCGGCGTGACGGGCGGGAGGAACACCGACGGCGCGTACATCACCAGCGCCACGGTGACGGTCACGGCGACCGACTCCGGCGGCTCGGGGGTGGACCGGATCGAGTACTCCCTGGACGGCGGCCCGTACCTGGCGTACACGGTGCCGGTCGTCGTCGACCGGGTCGGCCACCACACGGTGCTGCACCGGGCCACGGACAAGGCCGGCAACACGTCGGCGGCCCAGCGGGTGAGCTTCGACGTGGCGGAGGGAGGCGGGGTCCCGGCGCCCGCCTGCCCCGAGTACGACGAGCGGCTGACCGTCATCGTCGGCACGGTCGACTCGGGTGTGCCGAACCGGATGACCCGCAGCCGGTGCACGGTCAACGAGCTCATCGAGGACGAGAAGGACTGGTCCTCGCACGCGCTGTTCCTGAAGCACGTGGACACCGTGCTCGACAGGCTGCTGGCCGAGGGGGTGATCGACGCGCGGGAGCACCGTACGGTGTACCGGGCGGCCGGGGAGTCCGGCATCGGGAAGCCGGGCCACACCCACGGCTACCGCACGCTCTTCGACGGCTCGGCGGAGAGCTTCTCCGCCTGGCAGCACGTGGGCGGCGGCGCGTTCGCCCTGAACGGCGACGGCACGATGACCAGCAGCACCACGGTCCCGGGCATGGGCATGCTGTGGTTCCCGCGGCGGCAGTACGGGGACTTCTCGCTGAAGCTCCAGTGGCGGGACGACGCCCCGGGCACGGGCAACGCCAACTCCGGTGTCTTCGTGCGCTTCCCGTACGTCCACGAGCACCCGGAGGAGGCGCGGCCCGAGTGGGTCGCCATCAAGTTCGGGCACGAGGTGCAGATCCTGGACCGGCCGGACGGCGACCTGTACAAGACGGGTTCGGTCTACGGGTTCGACCGGGTGGGGCTCGGCGGCGCGGGTGTCACCCCCAAGGGGACGTGGAACGACTACGAGATCCGGGTGGAGGGCCAGCACTACAGGGTCTTCCGCAACGGCGTGCTGATCAACGAGTTCGACAACACCGGCGGACAGGAGTTCCGGCCCCCGCGGGACGGTGACCCGGGCACGGACGGCCGGCGGTACGCCACCGGCTACATCGGGCTCCAGGTCCACGGCACGACGGACGTGGTGTCGTACCGCGACATCCGGATCAAGGAGCTGTGATGACCGGCCGGTGAATCCCGCCCCGGGTCAGTCCGCCCTCTTGGCGCGGCTCGGCTGTACCCGCTTGGGCTCGCCCGGCATCTTCGGGTAGTCCGGCGGGTACGGCAGATCGGACAGCCCGTGGTCGCGCTCGTCCTTGGCGGCCAGTTCCAGCAGGCTGTCCAGGGTGAAGGCGTGGTCGTCCATGTCCGCGTGGACGTCGCCGTGGTCGGCGTACCGCACGGGCATGGTGGCCAGGTCGAAGTCGCGCGGGTCGATGTCGTCGAGCTCATCCCAGCGCAGGGGGGCGGAGACCGGGGCGTGGGGCTTGGGGCGGATCGAGTACGCGGAGGCGATGGTCCGGTCGCGCGCCGTCTGGTTGTAGTCGAAGAAGATCTTCTCGCCGCGCTCCTCCTTCCACCACGCCGTGGTGACCCGGCCCGGCATCCGCCGCTCCAGTTCGCGGCCGAGCGCGATGGCGGCGCGGCGCACGCCGGTGAACTCCCAGCGCGGCTCGATCGGCACGAAGACATGCAGGCCCCGGCCGCCGGAGGTCTTGGGCCAGCCGCGCAGCCCGTGCTCCTCCAGCAGGGCGCGCAGCTCGTGCGCGGCCGCCTGCGCCTCGGGGAACCCGGTGCCGGGCTGCGGGTCCAGGTCGATGCGCAGCTCGTCGGGGTGGTCGGTGCGGTCGCCGCGGACCGGCCAGGGGTGGAAGGTGAGCGTGCCCAGGTTGGCGGCCCAGATGACGGTGGCGATCTCGGTGGGGCGGATCTCGTCGGCGTAGCGGCCGCTGGGGAAGGTGATGTGGGCGGTGGGGATCCACTCGGGGAGGTTCTTGGGGGCGCGTTTCTGGAAGAAGGACTCGCCCTCGACGCCGTCGACGAAGCGCTCCAGCGTGGTGGGCCGGTCGCGCAGGGCCCGCACCACACCCTCGCGCACGGCGAGGAAGTAGCGCGCCACGTCGAGCTTGGTGAAACCGCGCTCCGGAAAGTAGATCTTGTCCGGGTTGGACAGGCGCACCGTGCGCCCGCCGGCCTCCAGCTCCACCGCGTTTCCCATAGCCGCCACCCTAGGATGCCGATAGATACCTCGCATATCGGATCCTTCGCAGGCACTCATGGATGAAGCAGGGCAGAATCGGGCCATGGATCTGCCGGTGATGCCACCCGTGAAGCCGATGCTGGCCAAGTCCGTCAAGAAGATCCCGCCCGGCATGCACTACGAGGCCAAGTGGGACGGCTTCCGTGCCATCGTCCACCGGGACGGTGACGAGCTGGTGATCGGCAGCCGCACCGGCAAGCCGCTGACCCGCTACTTCCCCGAGCTGGTCACCGCGCTCCTGGAGCGCCTCCCGGACCGCTGTGTCATCGACGGCGAGATCGTGATCGCCCACGAGGGCCGGCTGGACTTCGACCGGCTCACCGAGCGCATCCACCCGGCCGCCTCACGGGTGAGGATGCTCGCCGAGCGCACACCTGCCCGCTTCATCGCCTTCGACGTGCTGGCCCTCGGCGACGAGTCCCTGCTGGACACGCCCCTGGCGGCACGCCGGGCACGGCTCGACGAGGCCCTGGCCGGCGTGGACGCCCCGGTCCACCTGGCCCCCTCCACGACCGACCTCGACACGGCGCGGCACTGGTTCGAGCAGTACGAGGGGGCCGGGCTCGACGGGGTGGTCGCCAAGCCGCTGGACCTGCCGTACCGGCCCGACGCCCGGCTCATGTACAAGGTCAAGCACGAACGGACGGCCGACGTCGTGGTCGCCGGCTACCGCTTCCACAAGACGGGGCAGGTCGTCGGCTCGCTGCTGCTCGGCCTGTACGACGAACGCGGCGCCCTCCAGCACGTGGGGGTCTGCGCCGCGTTCACCGCCAAGCGGCGCGCGGAACTGGTCGACGAGCTGGAGCCGCTGCGCATGGACTCCCCCGACGACCATCCCTGGGCGGCCTGGACGGACGAGACCGCCCACGAGACCGCCCGGCTCCCCGGGGCGCCGAGCCGCTGGTCCGGCAAGAAGGACCTGTCCTGGGTGCCGCTGCGGCCCGAGTGGGTGTGCGAGGTGGGGTACGACCACATGGAGGGCACGCGCTTCCGGCACACGGCCCAGTTCCGCCGCTGGCGGCCGGACCGCACGCCGGAGAGCTGCGGGTACGCACAGCTGGAGGAGCCCGTCTCCTACGACCTGGCCGAGGTGCTGTCGGGGGGCGGAGGCTGAGCGGACGGGCCGGCGGGGCTGGTGGAGGTGGGCTCCGTCGCGGTCGGGCTCGGCGTCGGGCTCGGGGCGGGGCTCGGAGGCGGTGTGGGCGTCGGTGCCGGTGTCGTGGGGGCCGGGGACGGGCTCGGGGTCGGTGTCGTGGGGGCCGGGGACGGGCTCGGGGTCGGGGGCGGGGTCGGGGTGGACGGGCTGGGGGTTCCCGGCGTACCGGGTGACGGGACCGGGCGGCCGGGCGGGCGCGGGGAGGGGGTCGGGCGACCCGAGGGCCGGGGTCCCACCACGATCCCGCCCCCGGGGCGGGGCGCCCCCGGTTTCGTACCCGTACCCGCGCCCGTGCCCTTGCCCGATCCGGCGCTTCCGCGTCCCGGGCCGGGTGTCACGGGCAGCACACCCGTCCCGTCCGGCACCGGGTGCGCGCCCCGCCGGTAGAAGGCGAGCCACGCCAGCACGGTGCGCCG
This sequence comes from Streptomyces sp. NPDC051310, assembly GCF_044455245.1. Taxonomy (NCBI): domain Bacteria; kingdom Bacillati; phylum Actinomycetota; class Actinomycetes; order Kitasatosporales; family Streptomycetaceae; genus Streptomyces; species Streptomyces sp. NPDC051310. Next base: position 167,359 of record NZ_JBITEO010000008.1, on the reverse strand, counting down.
GTACGCGTCCGAGTGGTTGTACGCGAGGATCGCCCGGTCCAGGTCGGCCTCGACCGTGAGGTTCCGGTCCCCGGCACAGAGGTAGTGCCCGGCGGCCAGCGCCGCGTCGTGGACGTTGTGCGGGTCGCGGCGCCCGTCGCCGTTGCCGTCGGCGCCCCAGCGCGCCCACGTGGAGGGGATGAACTGCAGGGGGCCGACAGCGCGGTCGTACGTCCGGTCCCCGTCGTACGCGCCGCCGTCGGTGTCCGTGATCCTGGCGAAGCCCGCGCCGTCGAGCACCGGGCCCAGGATCGGCGCGAGCGTGGTGCCCCGGGCGTCCAGGCGACCGCCCCGCGCCTGCCCCGACTCGACCTTGCCGATGGCGGCGAGCACCTGCCAGGACAGCCGGCACCGCGGATCGGTGCGGCCGAGGGACGCCTCGGCGCGCCGGTAGGCGGCGAGCACGGACGCGGGGATCCCGGCCTCGGCCCACCGCACGACCGCCGGCTGCCGGGCGCGGGCCGCGGCCGGGGCAGCGGCGGGCAGGGCGGCTCCTCGCGGCCCGGCGGGCACCCGCGGTACGGACAGCGGCGGGAGCTCGGTGTGGTAGGCGTCGTCCTGGGGCGGGACAGCCGTGAGGGGACGCGCCGCCGCGGGTGGTCCGGCGGCGGGCCGACCGAGCGGCACGAAGCCGGGCGCCTGGGAGGCGGTGAGCGCCGCCATGGCGGCGACGGCCGCGGCCGTCCCGGTCACCGCGCGCCGTACCCGCCGTCCCCGGCGCGCCCGTTGCGCCTCCTGCGCCTGTCGTACGCGGTGTGCCCGTCGCAGGCGCGGCCCGTCGAGTCCCGTGCGTTCCGTCATGAGCCCGCCCCCAGCGTGTCGATGGCCGCGATCCTCCAGGTGCCGCCGGTCCGTACCGCTTCCACGGCGAACATGGCGGCGCCGTACGTCGTGCCGCCCTTCTTGGCCGCGGTACGGGTGTTGGTCTGGTCCGCGTAGATGAGCACGCGGGCCCGGTCGCCGTGGATCTCCTCCACGCCGCTCTCCGTGACGGTGGTGGTGAGGACGAGTTTCTGCGCCGCGGCCTGCCGGCGTACGGGGGCCAGCATCGCGCGGTGCTGCTCGACCGCTCGTCCCGTGAGGTGCTCCCTGACGGCCCGGTCCGCCTCGGCGGGTGCGGCGTAGTTGTACGAGAAGAGCTCGTCGACCGCCTTGGTGATCCGGCCTTTGACCTCGCTGGTCCGGGCGATGTCGGTGAGGGCGGTGTTGCGCACGGCCGGGTCGTCGCGCAGGGCGGACGCCTCGCCGGCGGCCCAGGCGGTGAAGCCACCGAGCAGGACGGTGAGCACGCCCAGCAGGGCCGGGACCCGCTTGCCGCGGAAGCCCGCCCGGCGGGGCCGTGGTGCGGGGCGGCGCTCCCCGGGGCCCCGGCGGCGGGCGGGGCGGGTGTCCTCGGGCGGGGCCGGGGCGCGGGTGGCGCTCGTGGACGCCAGGCGTCGCTGCCGGTTGATGAGGTGGCGGGTCGTCGACATGTCGTGCTCCTCTCAGTCCACCGGGGTGTTGCCGACCGGCGCCTGGCCGAGCGCGCTGAGCTTCCAGCCCTGCGGCGTGCGGGTGAGCTCCCCGAGGAGGCGGCTCTCCTTCGCCGTGGGTTTGCCCTCGGGCGGGGTCACGGTGACCCGCAGCGCGACCATCACGCGGGCCCTTCCGGCGCGGGTGTCCAGTTCCGTCACCGCGCCGGACAGCACCCGGGCGCTGGTCACGGTCCTCGCCTCGCGGATCTGCTCCTCGAACCGCGAGCGGCCGGCCGTCAGTTGCTCGCGCAGGTCGCCGGTGGCCGAGTCCTGCCAGGTGTCGAGTCCGCGGCGCAGGTCCCGGTGGTCGAGGGTGTTCATGTTCTGCACGGCCTGTTCCCCTGCGGCCAGCGCGTCGTCGCGTGCCGTGGCGTACGCGGCGGATTCGTCGTGCGCGGCGGAGTACCACGACCAGCCGCTCCAGCCGGCGGCACCGGCGGCGAGCAGGGCCAGCGTCGCGGCCGCGGCCGGGAGCGGGTTGCGTGTCGTACGCGTACGTGCCATCGGGCGGTCGCCCCTTTCGGTGTCTGCGGTGTCCCGGGGGTCCCTCCGCGCTGTTCCCCTCACGTGCTCCCCACGGGCTGCTCCACTGCGCTGCGTTCCCGGCCGGCTGTTCTCACCGGGCGGTGAGGTCGACGATCCGCCAGCGTCCGTCGCGCAGTTCGGCGGTGACGGACAACTGGGCGGCGGTCGTGGTGGCGGGCTTGCCCGCGCGTTGCGCCACCTGGTCGAGGAAGACCAGCAGGTGCGCGCTGCGGTCGGTGAGGCGGCTGACCCCGGCGCGTACGACGTGGGTGGTGAGCGTCAGTTCCTGTTCGGCGGCCCGCCGTTCGACCTGGGTGAAGAGGGTGTCGTACTGGCGGGCCGCCCTGCCGTCGAGGAGCCGGCGCGCCGCCTGGCGGGTGGCGGCGGTGTCCCGCGGGGTGTACGAGAACACGCGGCCGAGGGCGCCGCTGACGTCGGTGACCACCCGCGCGGTGGCCTCGGTGTCGGTCAGCGCGTGGTTCCCGGTGGCCGGGGAGCCGGTCAGCTGCTGCGTACGCCAGAGGAACCAGCCGCCCGTGAGCAGCAGCAGAGCGACGGCCAGCGGGGCGACCGCGCGCGACCGGCTCCGCGGCCCCCGCCGGGCCGGCGGTGCCGTGGGCTCCCGGCCCTCCGGTTCCAGGCGCTCCGCGGCCCGGTCCTCCGCCGTGTGGTCCTCGGCCGTGCCGTCCCCCGGTGACGAGCGGGGTGCCGCCGTGTGGTCCTCCGCCCTGCCGCCCTCGGCCGTGCCGTCCCCCGTCGTGTCGTCCTCCGGGGACGAGCGGGGTGCGGGTATCAGTGGTGTGACGCCTTCGCCGGTGGTCACCTGCGTCGCTTCCTTTCACGTTCCGGTGGCGGGGAGTGCGGTCAGGGCCGTGACCTTCCAGCCGTCGCCGGTGCGGACGAGGTCCGCCTCCAGGCGGGTGCGGTCGGTGGCCGGGGGGCCGGCCGTCCCTCCGGCGGCGGAGGTCTCCACCCGTACCGTCGCGATCAGCCTGGCCGTGCCCGCGCGGTCGTCGAGTGCGGTCAGGGCGGCGTCCGTGACCGTCGCGCGGGCCGACACCTCCGCCGGGGGCTCCGTCCGCTCCAGTTCCTCGTGGAGCTCACCGGCCGATGCCTCCAGCCACGCCCGCAGGTCCTCCTCGGCGCGCCGTCCGTCGTAGCTGCTGAGCCGGGCCAGGTGCTCGCGTCCCGCGGCGAGCGCGGTGTCGCGGGTCTCGGCGTACGCCCGTGTCCCGTCGCCCGCCGCCCGCGCGTACGACCATCCCGCGCCGCCGCACAGCAGGGCCGCGGCGGCGACGGCCGCCCACCGGCGGCGGTCCGCGCGGCCCGGCGGCCTCATCGCCGCTCCCCGCGGGAGTCCCCCGGACGGGCGGGTTCGGGGACCGGCCCGCCGCGCGGCGCGTTGGCGGAGCCGCGGACGTTGACGCCACCGGCCGGGTCGGCGGTGCAGCGCGCCGCGGTGTTGAGGGGAGGCGGTACGGACAGGTCGAGGCCGTCGCGGTAGGTGGTGCCGCCGTATCCGGCGGTACAGGGCAGCGGCTGGAAGAACGTGACCGACATGCCGAAGGTGACGCCCGCGGGAGTCACGGCGGTCGACCCGGCGGCGGCCACGGCGGGCAGGGTCACGAGCAGCTCCTCCATGCCCCGCTGGCGGGTCACGGCCACCTCCGAGGTGGTGAGGAGGTTGGCCACGACGACCCCGAAGGCCGGGTCGAGGTCTTCGAGCAGTGCGGTCACCTGGTGCGCCGCACCGGGAGCGGTGGCGATGAGCCGGCGCAGGTCGGCGTCGGAGTCCTTGAGTTCGGCGGCGAGCCGCTTGGCGCCGCCGGCGAAGGATCTGAGGGCCTGGCCCTCCTCCGCCTGGGTCCGCAGCACGGTCTCGGCGTCGATCACCAGCCGTGTGGTGGAGGGCAGCGCGCGGTCGGCGGCGCGTACGAAGTGGTCGCCGCTGTCCAGCAGCGCCTGCAGGTCGTCGCCGCGGCCGTTCAGGGCCGTGCCGAGTTCGTCCACGACCGTGCGCAGCGACTCCGGGTCGACGGAGGCCGCCAGGTCGCCGACGCCCTTGAGCACGGTGGTGACGGGCGGTGGGATGCGGGTGGCGGAGCGGGGGATGACCGTTCCGTCCCGCAGGTACGGGCCGTCGGCCCCGGCCGGCCGGAGGTCGATGTACTGCTCGCCGACGGCCGAGAGGCCGGCGACGACGGCCTCCAGGTCGGCGGGGATGGGCGGGGCCGATTCTTCGATGCGCAGCTCGGCCTCGACGCCGTCGTCGGTGAGCTCGATGGGGCCGACGCGGCCCACGGAGACGCCCCGGTAGGTGACGTCGGAGTGGGTGAACAGCCCGCCGGTCGCGTCGAGCCGGACCCGCACCGTGTAGTAGTCGCGCAGGCCGACGTGGCGGCCGAGGTCGGCGTACCGCACGGCGACGAAGCCCAGGACGAGGGCGCCGACGAGCAGGAAGGCCAGGTTCTTCAGCCGGATGGCGGTGGTCGGCATCAGTTCCTCCCCGTGGGCGGGAGCGGCAGGGGGAGCCGCGGGGCGGACGGCGGCCCGGTGTCCGCCGGCGGGATCAGCGGCGGGATGACCTGCGTGCCGGGCACGGCGGTGACGTCCAGGTAGACGTTGAGGTAGTCGCCCTTGACGCCGCGCAGGACCTCGTCCGTGAACGGGTAGGTCAGGAGCACCTGGAGCGAGTCGGGCAGCGCCTTGCCGGAGTCGGCGAGCGCCCGCAGGGTGGGACCGAGGGCCTTGAGGTCGGCGATGAGGTCCGCCTTGCTGCGGTTGACGGTGTCGACGGCGACGGCCGAGAGGGTGTCGAGGGCTCCGAGCATGGTGAGCAGGGAGGTGCGTTGCCGCTCCAGGACCTTCAGCCCGGGGCTGAGCCCGGTGAGGACGTCGCCGACGTCCCGTTTGCGGGTCGCGAGGGTGGCCGAGAGCCGGTTGATGCCGTCGAGGGCGGCGGTGATGCCGGTCTTGTTGGCGTCGAGGCTGGTGACCAGGGTGTTGATCCGGGTCAGCAGGGAGCGGGCCTCGCTCTCGTTGCCGTGCAGCGCCTTGCCGAGTTCGGTGGTGATGGTTCTGATCTGCTGGACGCCGCCGCCGTTGAGCAGCATGGAGAGGGCGCCGAAGACCTCTTCGACCTCGGGGTTGCGGTTGGTGCGGCCCACGGGGATGTGGTCGCCGTCCGAGAGCGTGCCGGTGGCACCGGCGGGCGCCGAGAGCTGGATGTACTTCTCGCCGAGCAGGCTGGACTGTTCGATCCGGGCGTACGCGTTGGCGGGCAGCCGTACGTCGCCGTTGACGCGCATCCTGACCTTCGCCGCCCAGTCGCCGCTCAGCCGGATGCGGGTGACGCGGCCGACGGCGACGTCGTTGACCTTGACCGCCGCGTTGGGTACGAGGCTGAGGACGTCGGTGAACTCCGCGGTGACCTCGTAGGGGTGGTCGCCGAGGTCCGCGCCGCCGGGCAGCGGCAGTTGCTCGATGCCGGACAGCTCGACGCCGGTCACGGCGCAGCCCGTCACGCCCGCCGACAGCCCGAGGCCGGCGGCCAGGGCGAGGGCGAGGGCGATCGCGGTGGTCGCCGCGGTTCTGCGGGAGGGCCGGTTCACCGTGTCGTCTCCTTCCCGGCCGGGGTGCCGTAGACGGGGCCCACGGCCGGGAGCGGCAGGGCCGGGAGGGCGGTGCGGCGGGCGGGTTCGACGGGTACGAGGCCGGACAGGGCGCTCGCCCGCCGGCCGAGGCTCAGCTCGTTCATGTCGGCCCGTCCGTTGAGGGTGCGGTGGAGCGGGTCGTACGCCTGGAGGACGTTCCCGGCGGCGAGCGGCGCGGTGTCGAGTGCCTCCGCGAGCGAGGCCCGCTGGTCGACGAGGGTCTGGGTGATCGGCAGCAGGATGTCGACGTTCTGCTTGAGGCTGCCGCGGTTGTCCTCGACGAAGCCCTTCACCCGGCCGAGGGCGGTGCCGAGCTCCTTGAGCGCGGCGGAGAGGTTCTCCTTGTCCTCGGCGAGGAATCCGGTGACGGTGGCGAGCCGCTGCTCGGCCGTGCGCACCTCGCTGTCCTTGTTCTTCAGCATGGTGGTGAAGGTCTGCAGGTAGGCGAGCGTGTCGAAGAGGTCGCCGCTGCTGGAGTCGAGGGTCCTGGCCGCTTTGCCGAACTGCTCGATGGAGTCGCCGATGGCCCTGCCGTTGCCGCGGAGGTTGGCTGCGCCGGTGTCGAGGAGGCCCGCCAGGGCGCCGTTCGCGTTGGCGCCTCGCGGTCCGAGGGCCTCGCTGAGCTCGGTGAGGGACGCGTAGAGCTGGTCGACCTCCAGGGGGGTGGCGTTGCGGGCGGCGGGCAGGACCGCGCCTTTGCGCAGCCGGGGTCCGCCCGTGTAGGCGGGCGCGAGCTGGACGTAGCGGTCGGCGACGACGCTGGGGGCGACGAGCACCGCGTGGGCGTCGGCGGGGACGGGGACGTCGGCGTCGAGCAGCAGGGTGACCGCGACCTCCTTGCCCTGGGGGCGGACGGAGCCGACGGTGCCGACCTTCACGCCGAGGATCCGCAGGTCGGACCCTTCGTACACGCCGGTGGCCCGGTCGAAGTAGGCGGTCACCCGGGTGGTGCGGGCTTCGTCGAGGGCCTGGACGCCGGAGGCCGCCGCGACGGCGACGAGACCGAGGCCGGCGCCGATGCCGATGATGCGTCTGAGGTTCACCGGGCACCGCCTCCGCGGGGCTTGGGCGGCATGCACGGGGCGTTCTGGGGCGTGCCGGCGGGCAGGTAGTGGCGGGGCACCAGGCCGCAGACGTACGTGTCGAGCCAGCGGCCGTTGCCGAGGGTGTTGCCGACGAGCCGGTAGTACGGGCCGGCGAGGGCCAGGGTGCGGTCGAGGCTCCGGCGGTTCTTCAGCAGGACGCCGGTGACCCGGCCGAGGGCGGTCAGGGTGGGCTTCAGCTGCCGGTTGTTGTCCCGGACGAGTCCGGAGAGCTGGAGGGAGAGGTTCCTGGTGCCGGTCAGGAGCTGGTGGATGGCGTCGCGGCGGGCCTGGATCTCGCCCAGCAGCAGGCCGCCGTCCTCCAGGAGCGTCTCGAAGCTGCTCTTCCTGGTCGCGAGGGTCTTGCTCAGCTGTTTGCCGCTCTTGAGGAGCCGGGCGAGCTGCGTGTCGCGCGAGGAGACCGTCCTCGACAGCGCGGACAGTCCGTCGGCGGCGCTGCGCACGTCCGGCGGTGAGTTCGCGAAGGTGGCGGAGATGGCGTCGAAGCTCTTCGCGAGCTGCCGGGTGTCGATGGCGTTGACGGTGTCACCGAGGCCGTTGAGGGCCTGGGTGACGTCGTACGGGGCGGTGGTGCGGTGGGCCGGGATGCGGGTGGCGGGGTTCTGGCGGCCGGTGCCGAGCGGGTCGACGGCGAGGTACTTCTCGCCGAGCAGCGTCTTGATCGCGATGGCGGCGGTGCTGGCGTCGCCGATCCAGGTGCCGTCCTCCACCTCGAAGCCGACCCTGACGCGGGCGCCGTCGAGCGCGACACCGGTCACCTCGCCGACCTTGACCCCGGCGATGCGCACCTCGTCGCCCTCGTCGAGGCCGGCGGCCTCGGTGAAGTCGGCGCTGTACGCGGTGGAACCGCCCAGCAGGGCATCGCTGCTGACGGCGCCGATGCCGACGAGCGCGAGGACGAGCAGCCCGACGAGACCGACGAGGGCGGGATTGCGGTCCCGCAGGGGTGCGCGGAAGCGGGGACGGCGCGCGGCGGGGCGGCGCCCGGGACGCGTGAGCGGGGGGAGGCGTTGGGTGAACATCGACGGGAGGCGTTCCCTGAGCATCGGAGGGAGGCTTTTCATGGACGTCCGGAGGAGGCTTCTCATGAGCGGCACCTCGGCTGGCTGATCGCGATGCCGGTGGGGGGCGCGGAGCCGTCGTCGGTCGTGACGCCGGAGACCCTGGCCTCGCACAGGTAGAGGTTGAGCCATGAGCCGTACGAGGCGAGCCGGCCGATGGCCTGCATCTTGGCGGGGCTCTTCCGCAGGAAGTTCTCGATGTGGTCGGTGTTGTCCGCGAGGTTGCCGGACAGGCGCCCGAGTTGGCGGATGTCCTCCTTGAGCGGGGCACGGCCGTCCCTCAGGAGCCCGGCGGTGACCGTGGTGAGCGACCCCATGGCGGTGATGGCCTCGCCGAGCGGTTCGCGGTCACCGGCGAAGCCGCTGACGAGCTGCTGGAGCGTGACGACGAGGTCGTCGAAGTGCCCCTCGCGGTCGTTGACCGTCTGCAGCACCGTGTTGAGGTTGTCGATCACGGCGCCGATGACCTTGTCCTTGGCGGCGACGGTCCCGGTGAGCGATCCGACGTGCCGCAGCAGGGAGTCGACGGTGCCGCCCTCTCCCTGGAGGACCTGGACGATGGAGCCGGCGAGGCGGTTGACCTCGGCCGGCGCGAGCCCTTCGAAGAGGGGCTGGAAGCCGTTGAACAGCTGGGTGAGGTCGAGGGCCGGGGTGGTGCGTTCCAACGGGATGACGGACCCCGCGGGCAGCGTCCGGCCGACCGGCCCGGTGCCCCGGTCCAGGTCGACGTAGCGCTGGCCGACCATGTTGAGGTACTTGATGGACGCCGTCGCCGACGCGGGCAGCGGGCGCCCTTTCTGCACGGAGAAGCCCACCTCCGCGACGCGCCGGTCCACGAGCCGGACCGACGAGACCTGGCCGACCTTCACCCCGGCGATGCGGACGCTGTCGCCCTCGACGAGGCCGGTGGCGTCGGAGAAGCGGGCCCGGTACGTCACCGTGTCACCGACTCCGGTGTTGGCGATGGAGAGGGCCAGGACGGTGGTGGCGAACACGGTCACCACGACGAAGACGAGCGACTTGGTGAGCGGCCCGGCCAGCGAGCGGCTCTTCACTTCAGGGTCACCTCCGCTCCGCGGAAGAGGGGGCCGGTCAGGACGGTGCTCCAGTCGGGCAGCGCCTGCGGAGCGGTCCTGAGGCCCGGGGCCATCAGTTCGTTGACGAGCTGGGTCTCCTGGGGGGAGTTCGGCAGGCCCAGCCCGCGGCCGAGGTCCGTGCCGCGGCCGCTCGCCGCGGTGGCGGGCGCGGGCTTGCCGGTGTACGGCACCGTGTAGCAGTGGGGCCCGCCGGAGGCGTCGTACACGGGCCGGTCCTTGCCGGGGACGTACGCGCCGAGGGAGGGCACCGTCCGGACGTTGACGTGCAGTCCGGGTTCGCCGGTGCCCTTGCCCAGTGCCTTGTCCATGGCGGGGACGAAGCCGGCGAGGGTCCGCAGGGTGCAGGGGAAGGAGGAGGAATACCGGGCCAGCAGCTCCAGGGTGGGCCGGGAGGCGGCGGAGATGCGGATGAGGTTGTCGCGGTTCTGCCGCAGGAAGGCGGTCAGCTGCTGGGCCGAGCCGGTGACCGAGGGGTACAGCCCGGCGAGGCGTGCCTGCTGCTCGGCGAGGGTGCCGCTGGTGGTGGTGAAGTCGGTGAGCGCGTCGAGGATGTCGGGTGCGGCGTCGCCGTAGGCGCGGCTGACCTCGACGAGGTGGGTGATGTCGCGGTTGAGGGCGGGCAGGTGGGGGTTGAGCTTCTTCAGGTGGGCGTCGAGGGTGACGAGGGTGCGGCCGAGCTGGTCGCCCCGCCCCTCCAGCGCCCGGGCGACCGCCGTGAGCGTCGCCGAGAGCTTCTCCGGCTTGACCGCCGTGAGCAGGGGCAGCACCTGGTCGAGGACCTGTTCCAGCTCGACGGCGTTGGTGGAGCGGTCCTGCGGGACGGTCGCCCCGGCGGCGAGCGCACGCACCGGGGCACCCCTGGTCGCGGCGGGCGGTACGAGGGCGACGAACCGTTCGCCGAAGAGGGTGGTGGGCAGCATCTGGGCGGTGACGTCCGCGGGGATGCGGTCGAGGTGGCCGGGGCGGATGGCGAGGGTGAGGCGGGCGCCGGTGCCGTCGGCGCTGATGTCGCGCACCTCGCCGACGACGACGCCGCGCACCTTCACCTCGGCGCCCCGGTGCATCTCGTTGCCCGCGCTGCCGGTGAGGACGGTGACCGTGGCGTCGCGGCTGAACTCCTTGTCGTACACGGCGATCGACAGCCGTACGAGGAGGACCGGCACGAGCAGGAACACGATCCCGGCGAGGCGTCTGCGTACGGTCGGCCCGTTCATCCGGCCACCTTCACGGTCGTGGTCGCGCCCCAGATGGCGAGGGAGAGGAAGAAGTCGGTGACGCTGATCAGGACGATGGCGTTGCGCACCGAGCGTCCGACGGCGACGCCGACGCCGGCCGGCCCGCCTTCGGCCCGGAAGCCGTAGTAGCAGTGCGCGAGGATCACCATCACGCTGAAGATCAGCACCTTGAGGATGGACAGCAGGACGTCGTCCGGGGAGAGGAAGAGGTGGAAGTAGTGGTCGTACGTCCCCGCCGACTGGCCGTGGAACACCACGGTGACCGTGCGGGAGGCGGCGTACGAGGAGAGCAGCCCGATCGCGTAGAGCGGGATGATCGCGACGACCCCGGCGATGATGCGGGTGGTGACGAGGTACGGCATGGAGCGCACGCCCATCGCTTCGAGGGCGTCGACCTCCTCATTGATGCGCATCGCGCCGAGCTGGGCGGTGAAGCCGGCGCCGACGGTGGCGGAGAGGGCGAGCCCGGCGACCAGCGGGGCGATCTCGCGGGTGTTGAAGTAGGCGGAGATGAAGCCGGTGAAGGCGGAGGTGCCGATCTGGTCGAGGGCGGCATGGCCCTGGAGGCCGACGACCGTCCCCGTGAACAGGGTCATCGCGACCATCACACCGACCGTCCCGCCGATGACGCTCAAGCCCCCGGTGCCGAAGGACACTTCGGCGAGCAGCCGCTGCACCTCCTTGAGGTAGCGGCGCAGGGTGCGCGGTATCCACAGCAGGGCCTTGACGTAGAAGAGCAGGTGGTCGCCGGAACGGTCGAGCCAGGCGAGGGGCGAGGCCATGGCGTCAGGCCCCCTTCGCCGGGACGATCTGGAGGTAGATCGCGGTGAGGACCATGTTGACGAAGAACAGCAGGAGGAAGGTGATGACGACGGACTGGTTGACGGCGTCACCGACGCCCTTGGGGCCGCCGCGCGGATCGAGCCCCCGGTGGGCGGCGACGATGCCGGCGAGGAAGCCGAAGACGAGGGCCTTGATCTCGCTGATCCACAGGTCGGGGAGCTGCGCGAGGGCGGAGAAGCCGGCGAGGTACGCGCCGGGCGTGCCGCCCTGCATGACCACGTTGAAGAAGTAGCCGCCCAGTGTGCCGACGACGGAGACCATGCCGTTGAGGAGCACGGCGACGGACATGGTGGCGAGCACGCGCGGCACGACGAGCCGCTGGACGGGCGAGACGCCCATGACCTCCATGGCGTCGAGTTCCTCGCGGATCTTCCGCGAGCCGAGGTCGGCGCAGATCGCGGAGCCGCCCGCCCCGGCGATCAGCAGCGCCACGATCAGGGGGCTGGCCTGCTGGATGACGGCGAGGACGCTCGCCCCGCCGGTGAACGACTGGGCGCCGAGCTGCTGGGTGAGCGAGCCGACCTGGAGGGCGATGACCGCGCCGAACGGGATGGACACCAGTGCGGCGGGCAGGATGGTGACGCTCGCGACGAACCAGAACTGCTCGACGAACTCCCGGAACTGGAAGGGCCGCCGGAAGACGGCGCGGGTGACGGTGACGGCGAGCGCGAACAGCTTGCCGCTCTCGCGGAGCGGTGCGAGCAGGCGCGACGGCGGCCGGAGCGGCGCCGCGGGCGGCCCGCCAGTCGTCCCGCCAGTCGGCCCGCCGATCGCCCCGCCGGTCGTCCCGCCGGTCGTCCCTGCCGGGTGTGCCGGGCCCGGAGCGCCCCCGGCCGCCTCCGCCGTCATGAGGTGGCACCGCCCACCGGGGCGTAGCTGCGCAGGATCGCCGTCCGGGCTGCCTCCGGCAGCTGGGGCAGCATGTCGAGGACCCGCTGCCGGCGGCGCAGCACGGCGGCGCGGGCCGGCAGCCCGGGGGACGGTTCGAGCTGGCGCTCCAGGCGGCGCCGGGGCGCGAACGGCGAAGCGGTGCTCCGTTCCCGTGCGAGGGTCGCGGCGTCCTTCTCCTCCGACATGCCGATCGGGCCCTCCCGGCGGCCGCTGAGGAATTGCGCCACGACCGGTTCGTCGCTGGTGAGGAGCACTTCGCGCGGTCCGAAGGTGACGAGCCTGCGCCGGAAGAGCATGCCCATGTTGTCGGGCACGGTCGCCGCGATGTCGAGGTTGTGGGTGACGATCAGCATCGTCGCGTCGATCTGGGCGTTGAGGTCGATGAGCAGCTGCGAGAGGTACGCGGTGCGGACGGGGTCGAGTCCGGAATCGGGTTCGTCGCAGAGGATGATGCGGGGGTCGAGCACCAGGGCCCGTGCGAGTCCCGCGCGTTTGCGCATTCCGCCCGAGATTTCCCCGGGGAGTTTCTCCTCGGCGCCGATGAGTCCGACCATGTCCATCCGCTCCATCACGATGCGGCGGATTTCGGACTCCTTCTTGCGGGTGTGTTCGCGCAAGGGGAAGGCGATGTTGTCGAAGAGCGTCATCGAGCCGAAGAGGGCGCCGTCCTGGAACATGAGGCCGAAGAGCTTGCGGGTTTCGTAGACGTCGCGTTCCGGGCTGTTGACCATGTCGACGCCGTCGATGAGAACGCGGCCGCGTTCGGGTTTGACGAGCCCGATGACGGATTTCAGGAACACGGTCTTCCCGGTGCCGGAGGGCCCCAGCATGACGCTCACCTCACCGGCGGGCAGGGTGAGGGTCACATCCTGCCAGATGTTCTGTTTTCCGAAGGTTTTCGTGAGTCCTTCGACGACCACTTCTGTTCCCACCACAACTCCAGACGCTGCTCATGCTGAGGAAGTGACAAAAGTGCACGGGGGAGCGCACGTTACGGTCACGGTGAAGGTCCGGACAAGCCTTCCGACAGCGGTGCCCGGATCATCCGGTCCGTTTGTCATCGGGTGACAATGTCACCGTCGGAATTTGTCGCCGGGGTGCGTATTCACGGCGGGCGGACTCAGCGTTCGGGCCGCGGCTTCGGCGGGTTCGGGCAGTGCTCGGTACCCGGGGCGCAGAGCGGGCCCTGCGTCATTTTGATGTAGTTGCCCGGACCGGAGAGCGCCGCGGTGAGCAGCGCGTCCACATCCTCCGCCGCCCCGCAGCCGCTGAACTCGGGGAAGGTGCCGGTGGCCGTCAGCGGGCCGCCGCCGGCCACGGTGTACCCGTGCGGCCGCCCCTCGACGTCGGTGTGGCCGCGCCCGGTCATGACCAGGTCCATGGGGCGGGCGGTGCGGCACGCGGGGCCGACGTCGAGCGGTGTGCCGTTGACCTCGACGCCGTACAGCCGTATCCACACCTTGCCGGTCACCGTGGAGATCTCGGGCTGCCGGCCCTGCTCGTCGAGCTGATAACCGCGGGTGACGATCTCCAGCGGGCCGGCCGCCGTCAGCTCGACCGTCGCGGCTGTCGGCATGAACCCGAAGGTGAGGAAGGTCGAGGTGGCCGGCGGCAGCTGCGGCTTCCCGCCGTGGTCGAACCGGACGTCGCTGTACAGGGCGAAATAGGGTCCTTCGGGCGGGCTGCACTGCAGCAACTGGTACGCCTTCAGCATGTTGACGCGCAGCAGGCCGGGTTCCTGGAAGCGGACGGCGCCACCGAGTTTGTGCACATTCGAGTAACCGGCGAGATAGCCGTGCGCCCGCACGGGTTCGAGCGGGAACGGAGGATTCTCGACGCACTCGTCCTTCTCCCCCCTCTTCTCCTTCTTCCCTTTCTCCGACTGCTCCGACTGCTCCGGCTGCTCCGTCCTCCCCTCCGCGTCACCGGGGCCGCCTCCGGGATGCGCCTCGTCCGCGGCGCCGCCCGGCCCGTCCTGGCCCTTCCCGGGGTCCTGCCCCTCGTCCGGGTCACCGACCACCGGAGGCGTGGGGCTTCCGCCGGATCCGGTACCGGGGACGACGGAGACCCGGGCGAACGCGGTGTCCTGTCCTGCCTCGGGAGTGCAGGTGACGGCCAGGTTCGGCGGGGTGGTGGGTCTGCCGTCCGCAGTACGCGCCAGCAGGTCCAGGACCACGGCCCCTGCCGAGAGGACGAGTTCACCGGCGGAGCGGGCGGTGACCGCGGGGACGGTGCCGCGCGCCTCGATCGTGTGGGCGCCCCCGGCGGGGAGGGCCGTCTCGGGGGCTGTGAGCTGCGACCACGGGACCTCGGCGGATGCGCCGTTCTGGGTGGCCAGCGCGGTGAGGCGGACGACGCCCTCCGTCCTGGCCGCGCCGAGCGCCGCGAGATCGGCGACCGCGTCCTGCGGCAGCCGTACGCCGACGACCACCGACTCCGTCCGGACGGGCCGCCCGGCGGGGACCTGGCGCGGGAGGAGCGCCGCTACCCGCACCGTCGCCTTCCGCTCGGTGCCGCCGCCCGGGAGGAGGCAGCGGTAGGCGAACTCGCGGTCGACGGGCTGCTCGCCGTCGTCCACCGCGTTGCTCGTACCGGGCAGGAGCCCGGCCGCCAGTACGGTGACGGCGACCGCCGCCGTAAGGCGCACACCCCGTCCGCCGTGCCGTGTCCTCGCCATGCCGCCGCCCCCTGCCTCGTGGTTCCGTCGTCCCGTCGTCGCTCGCCGTACCGTCGTCGGTGTCGCGGCCGTCCCGTCCCCGTGGCCGTCCCGGAGCCGCACGGCCGTACGCCGACGCGCCCTGTCCCGGCGGGCCCTGTGCCGGCGCACCCCTGCCCTGGCGCGCCGTGCGGTGGCACCGCGCCCGGCCGCGGACGGCGGTTCCGTCGCGCGCCCGGGAGCGGCCGGCCGGTCGGCCCGGTTACGGGCTGGTGACCGTGATGATGGGTGTCACCTTGTACTTGGCGGTGAACGTCGCCACGTTGCCGTTGTTCAGCAGACCGGCGCAGGATCCGGACACCTCGGAGATCGTGAGGGCCGGGGTCGCGTCGTTCAGGATCTCCAGGACACCCGTGGCGTTGGTGTACGAGCCGGTGTTGGCCGAGCCCTTGATCCTGGCGGTGCAGGTACCGACGAGGCTGGTGCCGGTGAGCTTCACGTCGATGCCGGTGATGGTGCCCTTGGTCACCCCGGCGCTGTACGTCGTGCCGTTGAGGGTCATGGGGGCGTTGCTGACGGCGACCCACGTGGAGCCGAGGGGGCCGCTGCACTTGGCCGTCGAGCTGCCGAAGTTGGCCGTCTGGATGGTGGCCAGGCCGTCGCCGCTGGCGCGGACGCCGTCGACCGCCGAACCGGTGGCCGAGATGGTCCGGCAGGTGACCTGGGCGCCGGTGCTCTTGTTGGTCAGCACGGCGGTGGTCCCGGTGACGTTCACGGCGGTGAACTTGTCGTCGGCGGCGGGGTTGGTGACGGTCCAGGTGGCCTGCGCCGCCGCCGATGCGTTCGTGGCGGTGACTCCGGCCGCTCCGAGTAACGCGGCAGCGGCAATGGCGGAAAGTTTGGTAATGCGTCGCACGGGCTGTTCCCTCCCAGGGGGGTCGGGCGTACCTGATTGACGGCTCCCCGTCCCCCGTGCGGCTCACGGAGGGAACGAAAAGCCGTAGCGGCTCGTTCGGAACGCGGTGCCGAATTCGCTTCGGCAGCCAGGTAGAAGCACCTTGCGCCAGTGACGCTACGAGCGGGTAACCGGCCGCGCAATACTCGCCCGACGGATTTCCGCAGCGGGCTTACTCGCCGGTATTTTCTTGTCTCCGTCGCAGCAGATCGTCTGCGGTTCTTGTGCGGAAGTGAGCACTCCTCCCCCGGCCCCGACCGCCCCCGGCGACCGTGTCCGGCCACCATCGCGCTTCGGCCAATTCCCTTCCCGGGCCCGCTGCCTGCTGTCCTGACTACTGCGCGACCCGAGCCCCCTGGACTATGTTCGGCCTCCACGAAGTGCTCACACCCTGTCGGTCCGCGGGAGCGCTCTCACCCCCACGCGCTCCGCCCCCAACCGGAGATCCGGAGAACGAGGGGACAAGCCGCATGCCCAGAACCACCCAGCCGTCGGACGCCGCAGAGCCGCTGGGACAGCTCCCCCAGGAGTTCGCCGCCGTCATCCGCCCGGAACTGCCGAGCCTCGTCAAGGAGATCGGCAGCGAGGTCTGCCGTGCCTACCCCGAGTACGCACGACTGCTCAACGGCCCCTACCGGCAGGCACTGCAGTGGTGCGTCGAGCAGAACATCGCTGCCTTCGCGGAACGGGTGGCCTCCCCCTCCGCACCCACGACCCTGCGTGACGAGGTGTGCCGGCGGTTCGGCCGGTTCGAGGCGTACGAGGGGCGGAGCCTGGACAGCCTGCAGGGCGCCTACCGCCTCGGCGCCCGGGTGGCGCTGCGGCGCGCCAAGAAGGTGGGCCGCCGGTACAACTTCTCCCCCACGCTGATGCTCAGTTTCGCCGACGCCCTCTTCGCGTACGTGGACGAGCTGGAGGCGCTGTCACGTGAGGGCTACCTGGAGGTGCGGGCGCAGGGTGACGCGCAGTCGGAGGTGTTGCGCAGACGGCTGCTGCACCTGATCCTGGCCGGGCCGCCGGGCGCGCACACGGCCGTCGCCGAGCTGTGCGAGCAGACGGGGTGGGCCCTGCCCGCGCACGTCACACCCGTGGCGCTCCGCTCCTCCGCCGGCGTACCGCCGTCCGCCCTGGACAACGATGTCCTCTTCGATCCCGGTGAGCCGCAGCCGCACCTGCTGGTGCCGGGGCCGGTGGACGAGGCGCGCAGACGCATGCTGGAGGCGCTTCCGGCGGTCCGCGCGGCGGTGGGCCTCACCGTGCCGACCGCTTCCGCCGCCGACTCCCTGCGCTGGGCGCGGCGCGTGCTGGAACTCATCGACGCGCAGGTCATCGCGGACCGGCCGCTGGCGTTCTGCGCCGACCACCTGGTCACGCTGTGGCTCCTCGCCGACCCGGCGCTCGTCGACCAGCTCGCCGAGCGTGAACTCGCACCCCTGGCCGCACTGACCCCGACCCGTCGTTCCCGGCTCGTCGACACGCTGCGGGTGTGGCTCGAAACGCGTGGCACGGCGGCCTTGATGGGGCGGCTGCTGGAGGTGCACCCGCAGACCGTGCGCTACCGGATGAGGAACCTGGAGCACCGGTTCGGCGGCCGGCTGACCGACCCCGAGGCCCGGTTCGCGCTGGAGGCCGTGCTGCGGGCGCTGCACCTGCGGGCCGGCCGCGACCGCGACACCGACTGAACATCCCTGTTTCCCGGCGGATGTGGCGACCCGACAGGGCCCGGGTGGCCTCCGCAGGCCGCCGTCCCGCCCGGCCGTGTGACACGGCACGCGTGCGCGACCCGTTGATTTTTCCCTACGCGCGAGTAAGTTGACTCCCCGGTAAGTCCGAGGTCCTGCACACTCCCCCACCCGCGATCCGCGCACAAGGAGCCGACCCATGGGCATACGCAGGGACGTCAGGAGGGCCCGCCGGCGCAGCGCTCCCGGCCGGCGCGTCCGTATCGGCATCGTCCGGGACGCGACCGGAACCGTCCGCGAGGCGCACGCCGAACCCCTCGCCCGTCCCGCCGACTCCGGCTCGATCGCCGACATCCCGTTCGTCAACGCGCGCGAGGCCCCCGACGCCGTCGTCCTCCGGCGCAAGGAGGGCACCGCCTGGCTGCCGGTCACCGCCGCCGCGTTCGCCGCCGAGGTCACCGCGGTCGCCAAGGGGCTCATCGCCGCGGGCGTGGAGCCCGGGGACCGCGTCGCCCTGATGTCCCGTACGCGCTACGAATGGGCCGTCGCCGACTTCGCCGTCTGGGCCGCGGGCGGCCGGACCGTCCCGGTGTACGCGACGTCCTCCGCCGAGCAGGTCGCCTGGATCCTGCGCGACGCGGGCGCCCGGCTCCTCATCGCCGAGACGGACGAGCACGCGGCCACGGCGGAGGCGGCCATGGCAGAGACGGCCACCGCTGAGGCGGCCACAGCTGAGGCGGCCACGGACACGGCGGAGACGGCCGCAGCCCGGACCGGCGACCCAGGTCCCGCCCGCGCTCCCTCCCCCGTGCGGATCCGGCGCATCGAGGCCGGCGCCCTGGCCGATCTCGCGGCCCTCGGGCGGGAGATACCGGACGAGGAGGTCACCAAGCGGCGCGCCGCCCTCACGCCCGACAGCATCGCCACCCTCTGCTACACCTCCGGGACCACCGGGAAACCCAAGGGCTGCGTGCTCACCCACGGCAACCTGCACGCCGAGGCGGCCAACACGGTCGAGCTGCTGCACCCCCTCTTCAAGGAGGTCACCGGCCAGACGGCGTCGACCCTGCTCTTCCTGCCGCTGGCGCACGTCCTCGGCCGGACGATCCAGATCGCCTGCCTCCTCGCCCGCATCGAGCTCGGCCACTGCCCGAGCATGAAACCGGACGAACTGCGCCCGGAGCTGCGGCGGTTCCGGCCGACGTTCGTCGTCGGCGTCCCGTACCTCTTCGAGAAGATCCACGACACCGGGCGCGCCACCGCGGAGAGGATCGGACGCGGCTCCGCATTCGAGCGCGCCGACCGCATCGGCGTCCGGTTCGCCGAGGCGCACCTCGCCCGGCTCCTCGGGACCGGCAAGGGTCCGGGCCCGGGCCTCCACGCCGCCCGGGCGCTGTACGACCTGCTGGTCTACCGCCGCGTGCGCAAGGAGCTCGGCGGCCGGCTGCGCTACGCCATCAGCGGCGGCTCCCGCTTGGACCGGCGGCTGAACCTGTTCTTCCACGCGGCCGGGATCCTCGTCCACGAGGGGTACGGGCTCACCGAGACCAGCGCCGCCGCCACCGTCACCCCGCCGCTCGCACCCCGCCCCGGCACGGTCGGGCAGCCGGTGCCGGGTACGTCGATCCGCATCGCGGACGACGGCGAGGTCCTGGTCAGGGGCGGCATCGTCTTCCGCTCGTACTGGAACGACCCCGTCGCGACGGACGAGGTGCTCCGTGACGGCTGGTTCACGACCGGGGACCTCGGCTCGCTCGACGAGGACGGGTACCTCACCATCACCGGCCGCAAGAAGGACATCCTCGTCACCTCCGGCGGCAAGAACGTCTCCCCGGCGGTGCTGGAGGACCGGCTGCGCAGCCGCCCGCCCGTCGGCCAGTGCATGGTGGTCGGGGACAACCGCTCGTACGTCGCCGCGCTGGTGACGCTGGAGCCCGACGCGCTCGCCCACTGGCTGGCGGTCCGGGGGCGCCCGGCGGACACCCCGCTCGCCGCACTGTGCCGGGACCCCGCCCTGATCGCCGACGTGCAGAAGGCCGTCGACCACGCCAACGAGGCCGTCTCGCGGGCGGAGTCGATCCGCAGGTTCTGTATCGTCCCGGGCGAGTTCACGGAGGAGAACGGCCTGCTGACGCCGTCCTTGAAGATCAAGCGGCACGCGGTCGCGGCCGCGTACGCCGACGAGATCGAGGCGCTGTACGCCTGAGCCGCCGGGAGCGCGAGGCGGCCGGCCGTCGGCACGTCAATCCGCCGCTGACGAAACGCCGCGACCCGCCACGGCAGCGGTGACACCGGGTCCGGGCGACGGCGGCTGCGGGCGGCACCCGCGGCGCACTTCGCCGGGCCGCCCCGCCACCGGCCCCCACGTGCGGGTACGGCCCGTCGCGCCGCGGACACCGCGCGTACCCGATCATGCGTCCGCGCGGCCGGTGCCGCCCGCGAGCGGCAAACGGTTGCAGCACAGATACAAACCCGCGGGGAATCCGGGATCCGCGTCCTGTTTACTCATGGAGGGAGCACAGCACCGGACGGCTGCCACAAGCAGCCCAGCAGTAGCAGCAAAGGACCTCACGTGACCGCGTCGCCCCTCGTCCCCGTCCCGATCCCCGACCGTGTCGCCGCCCTCATCGGGTCGTGCATGCCGATCGGCATCCTGCAGGCAGAGGTCGACGCCGAGTGCGCGGCGCGCGAGGTGCACCGCTTCCGCTTCCCGATGTGCCAGGAGGACCAGGCGGACCGCGAGCACGCGCTGGCGGTCCTGGCCCGGGCGAACAAGGTCCTGGGCGCCTACAACCCGGGGCTGCTGCTGCGCCCGGGCGGCGCGGGCACGCTGCGCCTCTAGCAGGTCTCGTCGGTCGGGCCGGATCAGTGAGTGCCGGGCGTCGCGAGCCCGGCAGGACACCGTCCAGGACCCCTGCCCGGCAGCCCGCGGACGGCTCACCGGTCCGGACCGCGCCCGCATGCGGCGGCGGTCCGCCGGTGTGAGGTGCAAGCGTGACGACGACCACGCAGCAGGCGCCCCCGGGTACGCCGGCCACGCCGCCGGTGCTCGACGCGCGGCAGCGCACCGTCGTCTTCTTCACGATCATGCTGGGTGTGCTGCCGGCCGCACTGGACCAGACGATCGTCGGGACCGCGCTGCCGACGATCGTCGCCGATCTCGGCGGCGCCGCGCACATGGCGTGGGTCGTCACGGCCTCCGTCCTCGGCACCGGCATCGGCCTGTGCATGCAGGTGCCGACGATCGCCGTGCAGAACACGGTGGAGTACGCCGACCTCGCACGGCCACGTCGGGCGTCACCTTCTTCCGCACGCTCGGCATGTCCTTCGGCACGGCCGTTTTCGGCACGATCCACGCCAACGCCCTGACGCCGATTTGGAGGCGGGCGTGCGGGCGGCGGCGGCCGCCCCCGGTGCCCCGGGCCCGGCGGTGCTGGCGCGTGCGGCGGAGGGGGCCGCCGGAGCTGCGGGCGGCGGCGGACGCGACCGCCGAGCGCCTGCCGACGGAGGGCCTGGCGGCGGCGCTCCCCGGGCGCTGACGGCGCGGCGCCGGGCGGCAGCCGTACACGCGCCCCAGGCAGCCGCGCGCGCCCTTCCCGCGGCCGGGGCCCGGCGGTCAGTCGGTGAAGGTGCCGTCCACGTACACCCAGGCGCCGTCCTCCTTCTCGAACCGGCTGCGCTCGTGCAGCGCGCCGGGCTCGCCGTCGTGCGTGTAGCGGGCGACGAAGGTCACGGTGCCGGTGGTGTGGAACAGCGTCCCGTCGGTGCTGCCGACGATCTCCAGACCGGTCCAGCGCATACCGGGGTCGAAGTCCACCGCGCCGGGCCGGGTGCGCGCGGCCCAGGTCCGCAGCAGGTACGGCTCGTCGCGCACGACGAAGGCGCTGTAGCGGGACCGCATGAGCGCCTCGGCGGTCGGGGCCGTGGCGGGGCCGGCGTGGAACCGCCCGCAGCACGCCTCGTAGGCGGCGCCCAGCCCGCACGGGCAGGGCGCGTCCGCCCGGACGGCGGGGGTGGCGCGCGTCACCGGTGCGGGGCGGGAGCGCGGGGTACGTCGGGTGGTACGTCGGGCCATACGCCCCATTCTGCCGCCGCGCGGCGGGCGGGGCACCGCCGGGCCGGGCCGTACCGGGAACCGCTCGACGAGCGCGGGGAGTTCACGAACGGATGGCGTCGCCGTGCGGAAGGAGGCCGATGTGTGCAGCACCACAGCGGAGCGTAGCGAGAACCCTACACCTTGACTGCGTACTGTCACACGTACCGGAAAGCAGACGAGACGATGAAGGAGAGCCATGCGCCCGTTCGCGTACACCTACGCGCGTCCGCAGGAGACCGCGGACGACGTCACGGAGCCTTACACGTACGACCCGGCCCGCCAGCTGAACGTGCTGCCTGACGGGCGTCCGGCCATCGCCGACCTCGCGCTCCTGGCGGCCGCGGGCACCACCACGTCCAAGGCCGGCTCCCAGACGCACTTCGACGACTGAGCGGCCCGCGGCACACCGATATGACCGTCCTCATCCTGACCAGCCCTCAGGACGTGACCGCCGACATGGTGGTGGACAAGCTGCACGCGCGGGGCGTCCCGCTCGTGCGGCTCGACCCCGCCGACCTGCCCGGGGAGGCGGACATGTCGGCCGAGTACGTACGCGGTGACTTCCACTGCTACCTGTCCACGCAGGGGCGTCTGGTCAGCTCCCGGGCCCTGCGCTCCATATGGATGCGCAGGCCCGGCGAGCCCGCCGCGCACGCGCCCGGGTCCTCGGCGTGGCTCGGCGCGGAGACGGACCAGGCGCTGTACGGAATGCTGTACTCCACGACGGCGCGCTGGATGAACCACCCGCGGCAGGCGGCACAGGCCCGGTACAAGCCGTGGCAGCTGCGCGTCGCCCACCACAGCGGCTTCGCGGTGCCGGCCACCGTGGTCACGACCTTTCCCCGGGTGGCCGAGGACTTCGCGGCGCGGCACGGACAGGTGGTGGTCAAGTCCCTCTCGGGGCCGCCGCGCACCCGGCCCCCGGTCGAGCTCCCCACCACGCTGCTGGCCCCCGGCACGGACTTCAGCGGGGTGGCGGCCGGCCCCACCCTGCTGCAGCAGTACGTCCCCAAGCGGGCCGACATCCGGCTGACCTGCGTCGGCCGGCGGCTCTTCGCGGCCCGGAAGACCGCCGCGGAGGGCCAGGTCGACGGGCGTTACGGCGACACCGGCCACTCCTGGGAGCCGGCCGGGGTGCCGGAGCGCATCGCCCGGGGCGTCCGGGACTACATGGACCTGGCGGAACTCGCCTACGCCGCGTTCGACTTCGCCGAGGACGAGGAGGGGGTGTGGTGGTTCCTGGAGTGCAACCAGGGTGGCCAGTTCGGCTTCGTCGAGGCGGAAACGGGCCAGCCGATCGCCGGGGCCGTCGCCGAGTGGCTGTCGCCCGGCGGGTGACGGAAGGGCGGGGCCCGTGACCGGGGAGCGACGGGGACGCGGGTCGCCGCCCGGCGGGTGGCGGGTGGCGGGTGGCGGGTGGCGGGAACGCGCGGCGCCGCCCGGCGGAAGGCGGAACGCGGCGCCGGCGCCCGGCGGATGGCGGCACCTCGCGGCCGGCGACCGGCGACCGGCGGGGGAACGGGAACCGGCCATTGTGCGCGGCCGGGGGCACGCGGTGGTTCCGGGGGTGGCGGGGCGGCCGTATGCTCCTGCGTCCGACGTGACCGTTACCGCGGGTAAGGGGTGGGCATGCACCGTACGGGTACGACGCGACGCAGCTTCGTGGCGGGCGCCGCCGCGGTCGCCGGGGCCGCCGGAGCGGGGTCGCTGGCCGCCTCCCCCGCCGCCGCGGCCGGCCGTGGGGGACGCGCCGGTGAGGCGCGCGCGGGCCGGTCCGTCGCCGTGCTCGGGGGCGGCGTCGCGGGGCTCACCGCCGCGCACGAACTCGCCGAGCGGGGCTTCGAGGTGACGGTGTACGAGCGCCGTGCCCTCGGCGGCAAGGCACGCAGTTTCGGCGTCCCCGGCAGCGCGCGGGGCGGGCGCAGACCGCTGCCCGCCGAGCACGGCTTCCGGTTCATCCCCGGCATCTACCACAACCTGCCGGACACGATGCGGCGCATCCCGTTCCCCGGAAACCCGCAGGGCGTCTTCGACAACCTCGTCGCCCCGCCCGAGATGATGTTCGCCCGCACCGGCCGCGAGGACCTGCGGATGCCGATCCCCTGGCCGGGCCACCGGCCGGCCCGGCTCACCCTCGACGAGATCGGCCGCGCCCTGACCGGCCTCGTCGAGACCGCCGCCGGGCTCCCGCCGCACGAGACGGCGTACTTCGTCAACCGCGCGCTCGTCTTCCTCACCAGCTGCGACGAGCGGCGCGACGAGGTGTGGGAGCACACACCGTGGTGGGACTTCACACGGGCCGCGCAGATGTCCGAGGCGTACCGGCGGATCCTCGCCATCGGCGTCACCCGCAACATCGTGGCCACCAAGGCCGAGGAGGCCAGCACCCGCACGGTCGGCACGCTCGGCGAGGCGTTCGTCTACAACGCGCTCGGCCGCGGCGCCGACGGCCCCCCGGACCGCATCCTCAACGCGCCCACCAACGAGGCGTGGATCGACCCGTGGGAGGCGCACCTGCGGTCCCTCGGCGTCGAGTTCCGCATCGGCTGGACGCTGCACGAGGTGCTGTACGGCGACGGCCGGGTCACCGGTGCGCTGGTGGAGGACCCGGGCGGGGTGCGCGCCACGGTCACGGCGGACCACTACGTCTGCGCGCTGCCGGTGGAGCACGCCCGCCGGACGTGGGGCGCGGCGCTGCGCGCGGCCGACCCCCGGCTGGCGCGGTGCGACAAGCTCCGGACCGACTGGATGACGGGCATCCAGTTCTACCTGACCGAGCGACCGCGGCTGGTCCACGGCCACCTCAACTGCATCGACTCGCCCTGGTCGCTGACCGCCATCGCGCAGGCGGGACACTGGCCGGACCGGGACTTCCCCGCCGACTACGGCGACGGCACGGCCGTGGACTGTCTGTCCGTCGACATCTCGGAGTGGGACAAGCCGGGGATCCTGTACGGCAGGACGGCCAAGCAGTGCACGCGCGAGCAGGTGGCCCGCGAGGTGTGGGCGCAACTCAAGGCGGCGCTCAACGACACGGGCCACCAGGCGCTCAAGGACAGCGCCCTGCACTCGTGGTACCTCGACCCGGGCGTGGACGGTCTCGGCACCCCCACCCCCACCAACGCCGACGAGCTGCTGATCCACCCGGTCGGCACCTTCCACCACCGGCCGTCCGCCGCCACCGCGATCCCGAACTTCTACCTCGCGGGCGACTACGTGTCCGTGGACATCGACCTGGCGACCATGGAGGGTGCCAACGCCGCGGCCCGCCAGGCGGTCAACGCCCTGCTCGACCGCACGGGCTCGGCGGCGCCCCGCTGCACGGTCCGGCCGCTGTTCCGCGCACCGGAGGTCGAGCTGCTCAGGCGCCATGACCGCACCCGCTACCGCCTCGGTCTGCGCAACGCCCTCGACCTGGGGTGATCCGAGTAGCGTGGCCGCCATGAAGCTGACGATTCTGGGCGGGGGCGGTTTCCGCGTGCCGCTGGTGTACGGGGCGCTCCTCGGTGACCGCGCGGAGGGGCGGGTCACGCACGTCACGCTGTACGACGTGGACGCCGGCCGGCTCGCGGCGATCGGCGGGGTGCTCGCCGAGCAGGCGGCGAAAGTGCCCGGCGCGCCCGTGGTGACCACCTGCACGGACCTGGACGAGGCGCTGCGCGGTGCCGCCTTCGTGTTCTCGGCGATCCGCGTCGGCGGCCTCGCGGGCCGGGCGGCCGACGAGCGGGTGGCGCTCGCGCAGGGCGTGCTGGGCCAGGAGACGGTCGGCGCGGGCGGTATCGCGTACGGACTGCGCACGGTGCCGGTGGCGACGGCGATCGCCCGCCGGGTCGCGGCGGTCGCGCCGGACGCGTGGGTCATCAACTTCACCAACCCGGCGGGGCTCGTGACCGAGGCCATGGCCCGGGTGCTGGGCGACCGGGTGATCGGCATCTGCGACTCGCCCGTCGGCCTGGGGCGGCGGGTGGCACGGCTGCTGGGCGCCGACCCGGACGAGGCGTGGTTCGACTACGTGGGGCTGAACCACCTGGGGTGGCTGCGCGGCGTGCGGGTGGCCGGGCGCGATCTGCTGCCCCGGCTGCTGGCGGACCCGGAGGCGCTGGGCTCCTTCGAGGAGGGCAGGCTGTTCGGTGCCGAGTGGCTGCGGTCGCTGGGCGCGATCCCGAACGAGTACCTGCACTACTACTACTTCAACCGGGAGGCCGTCGGGGCCTACCGGGACGCCGGGCGCACCCGGGGCGCGTACCTGCGCGACCAGCAGGCCGCGTTCTACGCCTCCCCCTCCCTGAAGGCCTGGCACGCCGCCCTCGCCGACCGCGAGGCCACCTACATGGCGGCCAACCGGGAGGCGGCGGGTGCCGGGGAGCGCGCCGCGGAGGACCTGGAGCCGGGCGGCTACGAGAAGGTCGCGCTGGCCCTGATGCGGGCCATCGCCCGTGGCGAGCGCACGACGCTGATCCTGAACGTCCGCAACCGGACGGCACTGCCGGTGCTCGACGCGGACGCGGTGGTCGAGGTGCCGTGCCTCGTCGACGCGCACGGCGCCCATCCGGTGGCGGTGGCGCCGCTCCCGGACCACGCCGTGGGTCTGGTGACGGCGGTGAAGGCGGTCGAGCGGGAGGTGCTGGCGGCGGCGGAGAGCGGGTCGCGGGCGGCGGCCGTGAAGGCGTTCGCCCTCCACCCGCTGGTCGACTCGGTGACGGTCGCCCGGCGGCTGCTCGACGCGTACGTGGCCGAGCATCCGGGGCTGGAGTACCTGGCGGGATCCTAGGGGAGTGGCGGACACGACCTGGGCACCGGGGCAGCAGGCCCAACACGGCTGTCTTTACCGGGCGTTGTGCACACCGTACGCTCCGGGCCCATGGTTGCTCATGGCACACGCCTTCGGAGGGCCGCCGCGCTGATCGGCGCGGCCTGCCTTCTCGCCACCGCACCGGTGGGCGCCGGTCCGGCCACCGCCGCAGGCCCCTCCCCCGTGTCCCCGGCCGACGCCGCCACGGTCGTCCCCGTGCAGACCACGGGGCCCGCGGAGAAACGGTTCAACCTCGTGCTGCTCGGCGACGGGTACACCGCCGAACAGCTGCCGGAGTTCCGGGCCGATGTCGACAAGCACCTCAATGTGCTGTGGAGCATCGAGCCGTTCGCGTCGTACCGCTCGTACATCAACGTGTGGGCGGTGGAGGTCGCCTCGCCCGAGTCGGGGGTCGACTGCGACCCGGGGCTGGACGCGCCGCGCCGGGACACCCCGCTCGGCATGGGCTTCTGGGGCGGCTGCGACGCCGGCAGTGTGCAGCGGCTGCTGACCGTCGACAGCGGCGCGGCGAACGCGCTCGCCGGCCTGGTACCGGGTGCGACGGCCGCCAACCGGCAGATCGTGGCCCTCGCCAACAGCGACACCTACGGCGGTGCGGGCGGCACGTACGCCACCGCGTCCGGCGGCAACGCCTTGTCCTCGCTCATCACCCCGCACGAGATCGGACACTCGCTGGGCGGCCTGCAGGACGAGTACGACTACTACGGGCGGGGCGTCCCCGGTGGTGCGCACGAGGGCGGTGAGCCGCCGTCCGCGCACCACACCGTGCTGACGGAACAGCAGATGAAGGACCGGCGGGCCAAGTGGTGGCGGTGGCTGGGTGAGGAGAGCGAGTCGGGCGGTGTCATCGGCCGCCACGAGGGCGGGCTGTACAGCACCAAGGGCGTGTGGCGCCCCAGCCGGCACTCGATCATGAAGTCGCTGGGGTACGCGTTCGACCAGGTGGGCCGGGAGGTGATGGTCCGGGCGATCGCGTCGAAGGTGAACCTGGTGCAGGGGCATACGCCCACCGGGGAGCCGGTCGGCGCCGACCGGACCGTGTGGGTCGACACGCTGCATCCGCTCGGCGGTGAACTGGACGTCGTGTGGCGGCTGGACGGCCGCCCGGTGCGCTCGGCGGCCGGTGCCCGCTCCGTCGACCTGCGGCGGCTGGACGTGCCGCGCGGCCGGCACACGCTGACGGCGACGGTGACGGACCCGACGCCGTTCGTGCGTGACCCGGCGGTGCGCGGCTCGGCCGCCCTGACCCGTACGGTTTCCTGGACGGTCGACACGTCCGTGGTCACCCGGCCCGGGGCCGTCGTGGCACCGCGGTTCACCGGTCACACGGACACGGGCACGCCCGTCGGTGCCTGGTCGGTGGTGCACGCCGACACCACGCACCCGGTCGACCGGACGCTCGCGGTCCGGTGGTGGGTCGACGGCCGGCCGGTGGCGAACCCGGGCAACGACCGGGACCTGGACCTGTCGTCGCTGCGGCTGCGGCCCGGCACGCACACGCTGACCGCCCGGATCGCGGGTGCGTCCGGCCCCGGGAGCGAGCTGCGCTGGACCGTCGACGCGACGCCGGCCACGGCCGCGTACACGCTGTCGGAACCGCTGCGCACGGTGCACCGGCCGGGGCGGCCCGTGGAGTACGTGTACGACGGGCCGTTCACGATGCGGCTGACCACGCGGGACGACCAGGACGGGTACGTGGTCAGCCAGTTCCGGGTGGACGGCGACGGCTGGTACACGTACTACGGCTGGCCGACGGACGCCGACGCGCCCTTCCGGTTCACCCCGGGCGGGACCGAGATCGACGGACTGGTGTACGGCAAGCTGGGGCGGGCGCGCGTGGTGCCGTGGGACGACGCCACGCCGGAGTACGGCACGCACACCGTGGAGTACCGCACGATCGACGCGGCCGGGAACACCGGCACGGCGAAGAGGTTCCTCGTCACGCTGGTGCCCCCGGCCGGCTCGTAGGCGAGCGGGAGCTGTTGGTCAGGGCTTGAGGGCCACGCCCGCGTACCCGGGAATGGGGTCGTCGCCGGCGACCGGGACCGGCTCGCCGAGCTCCGGATGCCAGTCGGCGGTGAGCGTGACTCCGGGCTCGGCGAGCTCCAGGCCCTCGAAGAAGCGGGCGAACTCCGCACGGGTGCGCGGCCGCAGGGTGAGGCCGCGCGCCCGGTACATGGCGCGCGCCTTGGCCGCTCCCTCGGGGTCGAAGTCCCCCGTGACGTGGGACAGGACGAGGTAGCTGCCGGAGGGAAGCTGCTCGACGAGCCGGTGCACCAGCTCGTACGCGCCGTCCTCGTCGTCCACGAAGTGGAGCAGCGCCAGCATCGACAGGGCGATGGGCCGGGCGAAGTCCAGCACCTTGCCGGCCCGTTCGAGGATGGCCTCGGGCTCGCGCGCGTCGGCCTGGATGTACTCGGTGGCGCCCTCGGGGGTGGAGCGCAGCAGCGCCTCGGCGTGCGCCAGGACGATGGGGTCGTTGTCGCAGTACACGATCCGCGACTCGGGGGCGACCTGCTGGGCGATCTGGTGGAGGTTCGGCTCGGTCGGGATGCCGGTGCCGATGTCCAGGTACTGGCGGACGCCCCGTTGGCCGAGCCAGCGGGTGGCGCGGTGCATGTAGGCGCGGTTGACGCGGGCCATGTCCCGCCCGCGGGCGTCGACGGTGAGGAGCTGCTTGGCCATCTCCTCGTCGACCGGGTAGTTGTCCTTGCCGCCGAGGAACCAGTCGTACATGCGGGCCGGATGCGGCTTGCTGGTGTCGATCCGCACGGCGGGCCGTTCGGCTGCGGGTTCTTGCCCGGTCATGTGTCGCTCCAGTGGTCGGCTGGTGGCTGGTCGTCCGGGTGAGGGACGGAAGGGGGATGGGAGAGGGACGGAGGGGCGCTGGACGGGTCAGGTGAGCAGGAAGTCGGCCTGTCCGGCCTTCGCCCCCTGGATGAACGCGGCGATCTCGCCGTGGGTGTAGATCAGGGCGGGGCCGTCCGGGTCGGCGGACTGGCGGACCGCGACCCTGCCGTCGGCCAGCTTCATGGCCTCGATGCAGTTGCCGCCGTTCCCGCCGCTCCACGGCTTGTGCCACCCCTCGGCCCCGAGCTCGGCGGCGGGCATGCCGTTGTATATGCGATCCATTCACAGCTCCTTGCGGACATCCTTGAGGATCTCCTTCGTACGTTGTGCGGTGGCGGCCTGCGCCGCCATGCGGTCCATGACCTCCAGGTGCGAGGCCACCTCGGTGCGCGCGTCGAGGTAGACCGCGCCGGTCAAGTACTCGCTGTAGACCATGTCCGGGAGTTCGGGCACGGCGAATCGGAAGAGGACGAACGGGCCGTACGTCCCGGGGTGGTGCCCGGTCGCGAACTCGGCGATCTGGAGGGTGACGTTGGGCAGCGCGGTGGCTTCGAGGAGGCGGTCGATCTGCGCCCGCATGACGGCGGGGCTGCCTCCGACGGGCCTGCGCAGCACCGTCTCATCCATGATCACCCAGAATTTCGGCGCGTCCTGCCGGGTCAGCAGGGACTGCCGGGCCATGCGCAGCGCGACGTGCCGTTCGATGTCGTCGGGTCTCACCTGGCCGACGGCGCCGCCGCGCAGGATCGCCCGGGCGTAGTCCTCGGTCTGGAGCAGACCGGGGACGAACTGCGGTTCGTACGCCCGGATGACGGAGGCCGCGCCCTCCAGGCTGACGTACATGCTGAACCAGCCGGGCAGGACGTCGTGGAACCGCTGCCACCACCCGGGCCGGTTGGCCTCCTCCGCCAGCCGTACGAAGCCGTCGGCCTCATCGGCGGGAACTCCGTACTCCTGCAGCAGGAGCCGGACGTAGGGGATCTTCAGTGCGACCTCGGCGGTCTCCATCCTGCGGATCGTGGCCGGGGCCACGTGGAGCACCTTGGCGGCCTCCTCCCGCTTGAGGCCCGCCCGCTCCCGCAGCTCCTGCAGGCGCTTGCCGAGTACGACCTGTCCCACCGTGGGGGCGGACCGCGGCTCGCTCACTTCAGACCTCCCGCGCACTGTTTTCGACGAGTGTGCCATGGGAGGAGCAGAGAGGACACCGCACTCTGCAAATTTCAGAGTGCCACTTGCCAAGTGTGGGTGTCGGGAGGAAAGTATTCCGGTGAACCAGTTCACGCGGCACCGCGCCCTGCCCTGGGAGAGGCGGTGTGCGGCACCGCTCCCCCACGTTAGGAATCGGTCGTGGTCCCTGGTAATGCGCTGACGCCTCAGATCACGGCCCCGCGACCGGAATCCGCAGGACCCACGATCCCCGCGCAGCGGATCGCCGGGCCACTGGCCTGCGCGGCACAGACCGCCGACCTCCGCCGCTTCGCCTTCGAACTGCCCGCCCGCGCCGAGTCGGTGGCCCGCGCCAGACATCTCGTCAGGGACCGGCTGGCGGTGTGGCGCATCGAGGGGGACGTGACCGACTCGGCCGCGCTCGTCGTCTCCGAGCTCTTCACCAACGCCGTGGTGCACACGGCGAGCGGCCGGGTCGTCTGCGAACTGCGCGACGTGGGCGGGCGGTTGCGCATAGCGGTGCAGGACGAGGGCTGCCCGGCGGCCGAACCGCGGCTGCGGCGCGTCGACGCCGAGGAGCGGGGGCGGGGACTGCTCCTCGTCGACGCGATGTGCGGCGCGTGGGGAGCGCACGACGCGCGGCACGGCGCCGGGTGGATCGTCTGGGCGGAGCTGGCTCTCGATGCGGGAGCCGCGCACACACCGGAACCGGCGGGCTTCGGCACGGGGGCGGGCCTGCCGGAGGTGGCGGGCTCCGGCGACCCGGGGAGCTCCCCGGGTGTGGCGGAACCATGCTGAGGTCGATGGCCACGCTGCTGGCCGCGCGGGGCCGGCAGGGCCGGCCGGACACCGACCGCGGCGAGGTGCAGTTGACGCTGCCGCCCGCCCTGCCCGCCACGCTGGGCTGCGACGCCGTGGGGGTGCCGGCGCGGCACGGATTCCGGCTCATGTCGCGGCTGCCCGGCAACGGCTGCGTCTTCGCCGACTCCGAATGGTGGTGGTGGATCGTACCGGCCGGCTCGGACACCGAGCTGCGCTGGCCGCTGCCCGCCTGTTACGCCACGGACGCCTACGTGCCGGACCGGCGCCCCCGCCTGATCCACCGGCCGGACTCCACCTCGCCCTACACGCCGCCCATCCCGCTGTACTTGATGGTGTGCCAGCTCACCGGTGTCGCCCCGGCGTGGACGGGGCCGGGGGTCGAGTCCCGGCTCTGAACCCTCCGGCGGAGCGCGCATCCGCTCGTTCCCGCCGGTCAGTGGCCTTGTCAGTGGTGCTCGTTACGGTCGTACGAGTGATCAATCGCGAGTGGGGACGGGGAGGGCGGTCCTGTGCGCCGTGAGGAGCTGGAGGTCCTGGTGGCCCGGGAGTCCGAGAAGTCGTTCGTCCTCCCGGAAGCGTGGCGGCGTGCGGTGCATCCCCGGCGGGGCGGGGTGCGGCGGCCGCCGGGCAAGGCCGACAAGGCCGCAGTGGCGCAGCTGGAGGCGCGGCTCGCCCGGGACAAGGACTGGATCGAGGAGTTCCTCGCGGCCCCGGGGAGCGACGCACGGCTGGTGGCGGCGGCGCGGGCCCACCTCGACGGCAGCGCGCCCTCACCGCTCGGTGCCGCCGCCGTGGCCGCCATGACCCCCGCGCCGCCCGCGACCACCGCGGCCTGGGCCGACGTCTGGGGCGCGGCGCACGGGCTGCCGTTCGCCGCGCGTGCGGTGGTGGAGCTGTTCGGCATCGAGGCGCGGTACCTCCAGTGCGGCGGCAGCCGGTCCGATCCGGCGATCACCGTGCTGGGTTCCGCGCCCGTGCCCTACCTCACCGAGCAGCGCCGCCCGCCGGCCGACCGGGTCCGGGCGCTCCTGGCCGCGGCCGGCGACGAGACGTACCGGGCCGCGGTGGAGGCGCTGGCCGATGCCCGGGAGGATGAGCGGCGGCGGATCGTCGTGGCGTACCTGGTGCCGACGGAGACCGGCTGGGTCGACGAGTGCTGCGGCGAGCCCGGTGCGCTCGCCGGCCGGGACTCGTTCCTGCGGTCCATGCTGCTGTGCTCGCTGAGCGTGCCGGAGCAGTTCCTGCGGCTCGGCGGGACCGCGGGCATCGCCTGGCCGCCGTCGACGATCGCGACCGTGGCGGAGGGGCTCGGCCCGGCCGCCGCGCCGCTCCTCGCGGAGGTCCTCGACCGTCCGCACGCCTCCGCGGCGCACCGCAGGGCCGCGGCGGCGGCCCTGGCCGAGCTGCCGGGCGACGCGGCGTTCCGGGCGCTGCTGTCCCGTCCCGGCGACAAGCATGTGCGGCCCTCGCTGCTGAAGGCGATGACCCGCCGGCCGGTGTGCGGGCTGCGCGTACTGGCCGCGTGCGCGTACGAAGGCGGCCGGGACGCCGAGGCGGCGCGGCAGCTCCTGGCCGGGCACATCGCCGCCCACCCGGAGCTCGTGACCGCCGCGCTGCCCCTGCTCGACGAGCCGGCCGCGGCGGTGGTCCGGTCGCTGCTGCGCCGTCCCGGCCGCGTCCCCGCCGCACCGGCCGGGGAACTGCCCGCGCTGCTGACCACTCCCCCGTGGCAGGACCGCGCCGCCGCGCAGCCCGGCGCGCGGGTGGTGCCGGGGCTGCGGGTGCCGGCCGCACCGGCGGCGCAGTGGCTGCCGGGCGAGCGGGAGGCCTGGGCGGCCACCCGGTCGCCGTACCTCCGCCACCATGCCGCGGACGGCCACGACATGGACGTGGACATGGAGGCGCTGCGCCGCTACGGCCTGGAGGACCTGTCGTCGGCGCAGTTGTTCCTGCGGGGCCCGGTGGAGCTGCTGCGCCCCCTGCTCGCCGCGTGGGCTCCGGACGACTACTGGGAGGGCGAGAAGACCCTGCGGCCGGTCGCCGCGCGGTACGGGACGGACGCGCTCCCGGTACTGACGCGCGCCGCCGTGCGCCACCCGGCCACGATGGCCGGACTGCTGCTGCCGTTCCGGGACGCCGGAACCGCCCGGCTGATGGCCGACCGGGCGGTGCGGCTGAGGACGGCGGGCGGCCCGGCGCGCGCGTGGTTCGCCCGGCACGGCGTGGCCGCCGTTCCGCTGCTCGTACCGGACGCCGTCGGCGTGCCGGGCCCCGCACGGCGCCTCGCCGAGCACGCGCTGCGGCTCGTCGCCGCCGCGCACGGGGACGAGGCGGTACGGGACGCGGCCGCCGACGCGTACGGCGAGGAGGCCGCGGAGGTGGTCGCCGCCGCGCTCGGCGCCGATCCGCTGCTGACCGCCCTGCCCGAGCGGATGCCCGGACTGCCCGAGTGGGCCGACCCCGCGGTGCTCCCGCAGGTCCTGCTGCGCGCGGGCGGTCAAGCCCTGCCCGCCGGGTCGGTGCGGCACGCGCTGACCATGCTGGCGATCAGCAGGCCCGGCGGCGTGTACCCGGGGGTGCCGGTGCTGCTGGACCTGTGCGACCCCGGTTCGCTGGCGGAGTTCGGCTGGGCGCTGTTCGAGCGGTGGCGGTCGGCGGGGATGCCCGCCAGGGAGAGCTGGGCACTGCACGCCCTCGGACTGCTCGGTGACGACGGGACGGTACGGCGGCTCGCCCCGGTGCTGCGGTCCTGGCCCGGTGAGGGCGCGCACCACCGGGCGGTGGAGGGGCTGGACGTGCTGGCCGCGATCGGCACCGGCGAGGCGCTGGCGCAGCTGCACGGCATCGCGCAGCGCGTGCGGTTCAAGGCGCTGAAGGCGCGGGCGCAGGAGAGGGTCACCGAGGTGGCGCGGCGGCTCGGACTGACCGCCGAGCAGCTCGGCGACCGCCTCGTACCGGACCTGGGCCTCGACGCGGCCGGCAGCACGGTCGTCGACTAGGCACGCGGCGCTTCACGGTCGGCTTCGACGAGCTGCGGCCGTAAGTGCTCGACGGGAGCGGCGGCGGCTCAACGGTCGCGCTCTCGGAGGCGCCGGCCGGCCTGACGGCCCGCGCGGAAGGCCCCGCCCGGCGACCCGACGGGCCCGCGCGGAAGGCCCCGCCCGGTGAGCTGACGGCGCTCACGGAAGGCGCCCGGCCCGGCAACCTGACGGCCCCAGCGGAAGGTCGGGCCCGGTGAGCTGACGGCCCCCGCGGAAGGCCCCGCCCGGTGAGCTGACAGGATCGGGGGTTCCGCACGCCAGCGGCCCGCCCTGGGAGCCGGGCCGCGGCGTCTCGTCGCGCGGGCGGCGGGGGCCTCGGGAGGGGGGGCCCTCAGCCCTTGCGGGGAGGACAAGGGTTTCCCCCATATCGGGTTCATCTCCGGTTTCCCTACTGTCTGCCGCACCGGCGGTTCTCATCCTCTGACTCTTCGCTGTCAGGTGCACGTAACCCCCGAGCGCCACCGGTGACGGCCCCACCACGGGGTCCGTCGCGCCGGCGGCGGCGCATGGGCATACCCGGCCCAGGGGACTGCGGGCGTCACCCCCATGACGCACCCCACCCGCGGTCCCCGCACCCGCCCCCGCCGCGCCCAGCACCGTCAGCTGCTCCGGGAGTCGCCGGAGCCGCCCTGAAAGGGAACACCTTGAACGGTTCCAGGCGGAGACTCATATCCGTCGTGGCCGCGAGCGCCACGATCATCGGCGTGGCGGCCACCTCCTCGGTGGCACTCGCCGCAGAGGCCACCCCCCAGCCCACCGCACCGGCCACCCAGGCCCTGCCGGCCCCGCTGCCCAGCGCGCCGGTCGAGAAGGTCATCGTCACCTACAAGTCGCGCGCGGCCGAGGCCACCTCGAACAGCGCGGCCAAGGGCGACACGGCCGAGAAGGCGGCGAAGACCGGCGAGAGCCTGTCCTTCGAGCGCCGTCTGGCGAGCGGCGCCACGCTGGTCGACCTGGGCGACAAGGCGACGAAGCAGGACGTCACGGAGGTCATGGACGCCTTCCGCGCCGACCCGGCGGTCGCGTCCGTGGAGCCCGACATCCGCGCCTACGCGATGGCGGTCACCCCCAACGACACCGACTACGCCAAGCAGTGGGACCTCTTCGAGGCCACCGGCGGCATGAACGTGCCCGCCGCCTGGGACAAGTCGACCGGCAGCGGCGTCACCGTCGCCGTCATCGACACCGGCTACGCCGCCCACTCGGACCTGAGCGCGAACACCATCGCGGGCTACGACTTCATCTCCAGCTCCGCCGACGCCCGTGACGGCAGCGGCCGCGACAGCGACCCCAAGGACGAGGGCGACTGGAACGCGACCGACGGCGAGTGCGGCACCGGCTCCCGGGCGAGCAGTTCCTCCTGGCACGGCACCCACGTGCACGGCACCATCGCCGCGTCGACCCACAACGCCAAGGGCGTCGCGGGCATCGCGTACGACGCGAAGGTGCAGCACGTCCGCGTGCTCGGCAAGTGCGGCGGCTCGTCCGCGGACATCGCGGACGCGATCACCTGGGCGTCCGGCGGCACCGTGCCGGGCATCCCGGCCAACCCGACCCCGGCCAAGGTCATCAACATGAGCCTGGGCGGTGCCAGCTCGACCTGCCCGACCGTCTACAAGAACGCCATCGACGGCGCCGTCGCCCGTGGCACCACCGTGGTCGTCGCGGCGGGCAACAGCAACGCCAACGCCTCCGGCTTCACGCCCGCCAACTGCTCGAACGTCATCAACGTGGCGTCCACCAGCCGTGAGGGCAACCGTTCGTACTACTCGAACTACGGCTCCATCATCGACGTCTCGGCCCCGGGCGGTGAGACCCGCCGCGCGACCGACACGCCGGGCACCATCACCACCCCCGAGAACGGCATCCTCTCCACGCTGAACTCCGGCACCACCACCCAGTCGCTGGAGAACTACAAGCCCTACCAGGGCACCTCGATGGCCGCGCCGCACATCGCCGGCCTCGCCGCGCTGCTGAAGTCGGCCAAGTCGACGCTGACCCCGGCCGAGATCGAGTCCGCGATCAAGTCGAACGCGCGCCCGCTGCCCGGCACCTGCACCGGCGGCTGCGGCACCGGCATCGCCGACGCCGCCAAGACCGTGAACGCCGTGACCGGTACTACCACCCCCGGTACCGGAGCGGCGTTCACCAACGCCACCGATGTGACGATCGTGGACAACTCGACCGTCACGTCCTCGATCTCCGTCACCGGCCGGACCGGCAACGCCCCCGCCGCCCTGAAGGTGGCCGTGGACATCAAGCACACCTGGCGCGGTGACCTGGTCATCGACCTGGTGGCCCCGGACGGCACCGCCTACCGCCTGAAGAACTCCAGCAGCAACGACTCGGCCGACAACGTCCTCGCGACGTACTCCGTCGACGCCTCGTCCGAGGTGGCGAACGGTGTCTGGAAGCTCCGCGTCCAGGACGTGGCCTCGGGTGACACCGGCTACATCGACTCCTGGGGTCTCACCTTCTGAGACCCGCGCGATAACAGCATCATCGCTGGTCAGGGGCGTGTTCATGGCACTTCGCCATGAGCACGCCCCGCGGCGTGTCCGCCCGGCTGGCGTCCACATGCCGGACACGACACCTGGACTCCGGTGGCCGAGTTCGTATTCTCTGCTCGCAGGCGGGTGCGCGGACAGGGGGTTCGCACACGCCGGGTCCCGAGGGTGGTGGTGCAGGTGAGGCCGGTTCCGTACCCCACCACGCCGGTCGGCCGGGAGGATCTCCTCGGGCGCCTGGACCAGGTCCTGCGTGCCCGCGGCCGCGCCCTGCTCACCGGCCCGGCCGGCATCGGCAAGACCGAGGTCGCCCAGGCCGCCGCCGATCACGCCGGCTGCCGCGGCGAGACCGTGCTGTGGCTCTCCCCGCAGCCCGCCGACCGGGACATGGCCGGAGCGGCCGCCGCGGCCCTCGTCTCCTCCGTGCCCCCCGCCGCCCTGGACGGCCTGCCGGACCCGCAGCGCGCCGCCGTCGCGGTGCTGTGCCGCGAGGCCGCCGCGCCCGAGACCGGCTGGGACCCCGTCGCGCTGCGCCTGGGCATCGCCCGCATCCTGCGCACCCTGGCCGAGCGCGGGCCCGTCCTGCTGGTCGTCGACGACGCCCAGCGCATCGACGCCGACAGCGCGGACCTGCTGCGCTTCGCGCTGCACCTGGCCCCCTCCGAGCTGCGGGTCCTCGCCGTCGAAACGCCGGACCCGCACGTCGACGGCGCCTCCTTCACGCTGTGGGTGCCCTCCGAGGCCGACGTCCTGCTCGTACCGCCGCTGCACGCCGACGAGATCGCGGAGCTGCTGGTCCAGCACCGCCTGCCGTCCCGGATGGCCGGGCGGATCCACCGCACCAGCGGCGGCAATCCCCGGCTCGCCCTCGCCGTCGGCCGGACCCTCGCCGACGCGCGCACCCCCGTGCACCACGCCGAGGCGCTGCCGCTCTCGGGCCGGGCCCGCGACCTCGCGCGCCGGATGCTCGCCCCCGCCTCCCCCGCCGTGCGCGCCGCGCTGCTGCTCGCCGCCCTGGCGCTGCGCCCGACGGCCGCGCTGATCCGCCGCGCCGGGCGCCCCACCGCGGAGGCGGAACTGGCGGCGGCCGAGCGCGCCGGGCTGATATCGGTGACCGAGGACGGGACGGTCGCGTTCACGGCGGGACTGCTGCCCTCCACGCTCGTCCACGACACGTGCTGGACCGAGCGCAGTGCCGGGCACGCGGCGCTCGCGCGGGTGGTCGACGACCCGGTGGAGGAGGTACGGCACCGGGCGCTCGCCACGGATGTCCCCGACGAGGACCTCGCCGCCGAGGTCGCCGCGGCCGCGGACACCGCGCGCCGCCGCGGCAACAGCGCGCTCGCCGCCGAACTGGCGCTGCTGGCCGCCGAGTCGACCCCGGTGCGCCTCGGGGAGCGGCGGATCGCGCGGCTGGTGGACGCCGCCGAGGAGGCCGCCCGCGCGGCCCGGGCCGACCTCGCGATGCGCGCCGCCGCGGACCTGCTGGCGCGGGACGCGGCGCCCGCGGACCGGGTACGCGCCCGGCTCGCCGTACTGGACACGGCCGGGCAGGGGCTGACGGACCTGGACGAGCTGTACGTGCACGCCACGGAGGACTCCGACGGCGACCCGGGCCTGCGCGCCGCCGTCCTGCTGCGGCTCGCGGTGAAGTACGTGCTCGCGGACGGCGATCCGGTACGGTCGCGGGCCGCGGCGGTCGAGTCGGCCGAACTCGCCGCGTCGGTGGGCGACCGGCACACGGCCGCGAAGGCGCTGACGCAGCAGGCCCGGATGGACCGGGTGCTGGGTTCGCCGGACGCCGAGCGGACGCTGGCCAGGGCCCGGTCCCTGGAGATGACCGACCGGCCGCTGGGTGTGCGCAACACCGCGCAGATCCTGACCATCCGTCACGCCCTCTTCGACGACCGGCTCGGCGAGGCCCGCGACCAGGTGCACGCCCTCCTGCCGCTGGTCGAGCAGCGCGGCCCGGTCGAGGACTCCATCGAGCTGCTGAACACCCTCGCCGAGGTCGAGGCCCGGCGGGGCCAGTGCGCGGCGGCCCTGGCGCACGCCGGGCGGTCGCTCGCCCTCACCCTGGAGGCGGGCCTGTCGCCGGGCCCCGCCTGGTACGTGCTGGCGCTGGCGGAGACCGCGGGGGGCAGCTTCGCGCGGGCCGCCGGATACGCGCGGCGCAGCGTGCAGGCGTCGGAGGAGGAGGGCGATCACGTCTTCCTCTCGCGCAGCCTGTACGCGCTCGGCCGCGTGCAGCTGGTCACCGGCGACGTGGCGGGGGCGCTGGAGACGCTGCGCCGCGTGCAGGAGGCGGAGAACGCCCGGAACGCCGTGGACCCGTCGATGCTGCGCTGGCACGAGGAGCTGGCCGAGGCGCTGCTGGCGAACGACGCCCGGGACGAGGCGGAGGCGCTGCTCGCCGACGTGGGCCCGGTCGCCGAACGCCTGGGCCGTACGACGGTGCTGCTGGGCTTCGACCGCGCGTACGGGCTGTGCCTTGCGGCCGGCGGCAAGACCGACGAGGCGGTGGCGCTGCTGGCGGAGACCGCCGACCGGTTCGGTGCGCAGGGGCTCGTGCTGGAGCAGGGGCGCTGCCTGATCGCCCTGTCACGCGTGGAGCGCAGGCGCCGCAGGCGGTCGGCCGCGCAGCAGGCCCTGCAGGCGGCTGCCACCGTCTTCGAGCGCGCGGGCGCCGTGCCGTGGCTGGGCCTGGCCGCGGACAACCCCTCCTACGCCGAGCCGGCGCCGGCCGCGCCGGGCGCGGGCAACGCGGCCGTGTCCCGGCTCACGGAGGCGGAGCTGCACCTGGCGCGGCTCGTCGGCGAGGGGGCGAGCAACCAGGAGGCGGCGGCCCGGCTGTACCTGAGCGTGAAGACGGTCGAGGCGCGGCTGACGCGCATCTACCAAAAGCTCGACGTCCGCTCCCGCGCCCAGCTCGCGACGGCGCTCAACCACCCCTAGGGTCCTTCATCCGGATCGGGCTGGATCAGGGAGTGGCGTCCGGCGCCGTGCGTCCCGGGGAGGGGTGTCATCCCGTCCCCGGGGACCGTCCGCCGACAGGCCCGTCGGCGACGGGGACGCCGAAGTCCGGGGTGCCGTCGGGGTTCCAGCCGAGCCGTTGGATGCGGGTGTGGCGGTTGGGGTCGTGCAGCGGGTCGCCGCTGATCTCCTTGTACGGGCGGGCGTGGTAGACGAGGACGTCGGTGCGGCCGTCCTCGGCGACGGTGAAGGAGTTGTGGCCGGGGCCGTACTGTCCGGTGGTGTCGCTGCTGGTGAAGACCGGTCGCGGTGATTTCGTCCAGGACGCCGGGTCCATGAGGTCGCTCCTGGAGTCGGCGGTGAGCAGGCCCAGGCAGTAGTTGCTGTCGGTGGCGCTTGCGGAGTAGGTGAGGAAGACGCGGCCGCCCCGCTGGAGGACGGAGGGGCCCTCGTTCACCTTGAAGCCGACGCACTCCCAGGGGTACTCGGGCGTGGTGAGCCGCACCTGAGGTCCGGTCAGGGTGCAGGGACCGGCCATCCTGGACAGGAAGACGGCGGTGTTGTTGTCCATGCCGGGCTCGTGCTGCGCCCAGGCGAGGTAGCGGCTGCCGCGGTGGGTGAAGGTGGTGGCGTCGAGGGAGAAGGTGTCCCAGGCGGTGACGATCCGCCCCTTCTCGGTCCAGGTGCCCTTGAAGGGGTCCTTGCTGCGGTTCTCCAGCACCCACATGCGGATCTTCCACACGTCGTCGGCGGGCGCGGCGGCGAAGTAGACGTACCAGCGCCCGTCGATGTGGTGGATCTCCGGTGCCCAGATGTGGGCGCCCAGGTCGCCGTCGGCGTGTTTGCGCCAGATCACCGCCTCCTCCGCACCGGCGAGCCCGCGCAGGGTGCGGGAGCGGCGCAGGACGATCCGGTCGTACTCGGGCGCGGTGGCGGTGAAGTAGTAGCGCCCGTCGGTGTGGCGGTGGATGTGCGGGTCGGCGCGGTTGCGGACGAGCGGGTTCGCGTACGCCGCCGGTGAAGCTTCCGGGACACGGCCGGCGGCGTGGGCGATCCCGGGGACGGCCGTGAGCGCGCCCGCGGCGAGGGCGCCCGTCAGGACGGATCGGCGGCTGGGGGGTGGTGCGTCGGTGCGGCTCATGCGGAAGACCCTCCAGATTGTTCGTCATATCGAACACCATCTGTGTGACCGAACGTCAGAACCGTAGGGTGCGCCGGGGAAAGAGGTCAACAGGCCGGCGGCGACCCGCCTCCGGCCGCGCCGTTCGGCTAGCTTCGGCCGCATGAGCAGTGCGCACACTCCCCTCACCGACGCCCTGGCCGCCGGCTCCGCCCTCGTCCTGGACGGGGGGCTGTCCAACCAGCTGGAGGCCGCCGGGCACGACCTCTCGGACGACCTGTGGTCGGCGCGGCTCCTCGCCGAGCGGCCCGAGGCCCTCGTCCGGGCGCACCTGGCCTACTACGAGGCCGGAGCCGATGTCGTGATCACCTCCAGCTACCAGGCGACCTTCGAGGGCTTCGCGCGGCGCGGCATCGGCCACGACCGGGCGGCCGGACTGCTGGCGCTGAGCGTGGAGTCGGCGCGGGAGGCGGCGCGCCGGGCGCAGGCCGGGAGCCCCGGGCGGCCGCTGTGGGTGGCCGCGTCGGCGGGGCCCTACGGGGCGATGCTGGCCGACGGCTCGGAGTACCGCGGCCGGTACGGGCTGACCGAGCGCGACCTGGAGCGGTTCCACCGGCCGCGGCTGGAGGTGCTGGCCGCCGCCCGGCCGGACGTGCTGGCGCTGGAGACCGTGCCGGACACGGACGAGGCCCGGGCCCTGCTGCGGGCGGTGCGCGGGCTGGGCGTACCGGCGTGGCTGTCGTACACCGTGGCCGGGGACCGCACGCGCGCCGGGCAGCCGCTCGAGGAGGCGTTCGGCCTCGCGGCCGGTGCCGACGAGGTCGTGGCCGTCGGGGTGAACTGCTGCGCCCCCGAGGACGCCGGCCGCGCGGTCGCCCTCGCGGCCCGGATCACCGGCAAACCGGTGGTCGTGTACCCCAACAGCGGCGAGCAGTGGGACGCGGCGGCGCATGCGTGGCGCGGGCGGGCGACGTTCCCGGCGGAGCAGGTGACGGCCTGGCGGCGCGACGGGGCCCGGCTGATCGGGGGCTGCTGCCGGGTGGGGCCGGGGGTGATCGCGGACATCGCGGCTCGTCTCCGCCCCGGCGACGGTTGATCGTGTGGCCGGTTCCGCGTGCACCGCGCGCCCGCCGGCCGGCCCGGGTCGGTTCCCGGTGCGCCGGGCGGGCGGCGGCGGGTTGGCCGGCCGGTGCGGCCGGCCGCCCGCCGCTCGGATGCCGCGGATCAGCCGCCGAGGGGAAGGCCGGCGGGCACACCGCCGAGGAGGCCGCCCACGGGGCCGCCGCCGACCGGCAGCGGGGAGGCCTGGCCCGGCTTGCCGTGGGACTGCGGGTCCGACGCGAGCAGGCCGGTGCTGTTGAGGTTGCTGGAGACGGGGGCGCCGACCGAGGCGGGCGGCTGGTCGCCGGCGGCCGCCGGTGCGACCCCCGCGATGCCCGCGCCCGCGAGGCCGGCGCAGACGGTGGCCAGTCGGATACCGGGACGGATGCTCATGTCTGACTCCTGGTACGGAAGGGGGAGGTGGAGGGTTGCTACAGGTATGTGCAACGAGCCCCGGCCGCCGACGACACTGCTCGGGCAGGTTTCCCCCTGCTCCCGGCACCTGCGGCACGGCCCGTCGCGGACCGGGGCGTGACACCTCCGGCGCGCGGGCGTTGTCCGGGTCATGGAATGCGAGAACGGCACAGAGAAACCGGCCCCGACCGTGGGTGTGGTGGTCGCGCGGACGGGCCGGCTGGCCCGGCTCGGCGACCCGTTGGCCTACGTCATGGGCCTGTTGGCACCCAAACTGCGCGGGATGCGGCTGGTGAGCCGCGACAGCCGCTCCAGCCCCGAGGGTGCACGGGAAGCGGTCCGCGAGCTGGTGGAACAGGAGGGAGCCCGGATCATCCTGACGCTGGCGGGCACGGAGGTGCTGCCGGCGGTCGCCGACGCCTGTGAGCAGGCGGAGGTGCCGTGCCTGTCCAGTACGTTCCCCTGGCAGGTGTACTACTACGGGCGGGGC
Source organism: Streptomyces sp. NPDC051310 (assembly GCF_044455245.1). NCBI lineage: Bacteria > Bacillati > Actinomycetota > Actinomycetes > Kitasatosporales > Streptomycetaceae > Streptomyces > Streptomyces sp. NPDC051310. The sequence continues at coordinate 124,711 of NZ_JBITEO010000008.1, read as the reverse complement.
GCGACGGCGCTGCGCCCGTTCCGGTGGACGTACCACTTCTGCTGGGGCCTGGACGACATCGCGGAGACCTTCGCCGACCTGTGGGAAGCGGTGGACGGCACGGACCGCGGGCCCGTGGGGTGCCTGTGGAACGACGGCCCGCAGGGCACCTGGTCGCGCCACGCCGAGCACGGCTTCGTACCGGCGGCGCGCGCGCGTGGGCACCGCCTCGTGGATCCCGCGGCGTACCGGGAGCCGGCCGCCGGCCTGGAGGATCACGTCGCGGCGCTGGCCGAGGCGGGCGTGCGTATCGTGACGAGCGCCGCGACCGGCGCCGACCTCGCCGTCTTCCGCCGGACGGCCCGGGCCCGCGGACTGCCGCTGCGGATGATCACCTGTTCACGGTGGCTGGCGTACCCGCCCGTCCCCACGGCCACCGGGGAGCCGCCCCAGGCGCAGGTGGCGACGCTCGTCTACTGGAGCCCCGCCCACCCCTACCGCTCCTCGGTCGACGGCATGACCGCGGCCGAGCTGGCCGAGGCGTACGAGCGGGCCACGGGAAATCAGTGGCTCCAGCCGCTCGGGCTCGCCTACGCGCTCTTCGAGGTCGCGGCGCACGCTCTGGAGAGCGCGGCCGACCCCGGGGACCGGGCCGCGGTGGCGGCGGCGATCGGCGCGACGCGCCTGGACACCGTCGCGGGCCCGCTGGACTGGACGTCCGGGCCCGTGCCGAACGTGGCCACGGTGCGGCTGGCGGGCGGCCAGTGGCAGCGCGGCCGGACGCATCCGTACGAACTGGTCGTCGTCCACAACCGCCGGGTGCCGGGCCTGCCGGTCGGCGGGGAGCTGGTCCCCCTCGGGTGACCTGGTGCCGGGGCCCTGCAGCACGTCAGCTGCCCTCCCCCGGCTGACTTGATGCCGGGGCCCGGCAGCGCGCGGCGGGGGGGGGGGGGGGGGGGGGGGGGGGGGGGGGGGCGGGGGGGGGGCGCGGCCCCCCGGGCCCCCCCCCCGCCCCGCCCGCCCCCCCCCCCGCGCCCCCCCCCCCCGCGCCCGCCCGGGCGGGGGGGGGGGGGGGGGGGGGTGGGGGTGTGGGGGGGGGGGGGGGGGCGGGGGCGGGGGGGGGGGGCGGCGCGGGCGCGCCCCCCCCCCCCCCCCCCCCCCCCCCCCCCCCCCCCCCCCCCCCCACGGCCGCTCAGCCCCGTATCACCGGCCGGGCACCGCCCCCGGGGCACCGGGGCGGTCCCTCACCGGGGCGCCGATGCGCTCGGCGTCTCCCGGTCAGCCGCCGGGCCTGATCCGGCCGCGCCAGGCCCCGGACTCGCCTCCGCGGGTCTCGATGTACTCCTTGAACCGCCGCATGTCGCCCTTGACGCGCCGGTCGATCGTCCCGGTCATGTCGGCGGCCTTCTCGGCGGCGCCGCTCGGCTCGATGTCCATCACCAGCTCCACGCGCGTGTGCGTGTCGTCCAGGCGCTGGAAGCTCACCATGCCCTTCTGCCGCGTGTCGCCGCTGGTGGTGCGCCAGGCGATCCGCTCGTCCGGGAGCTGGTCGATGATCTCGGTGTCGAACTCACGCTGTACGCCGGCGATCTTGGTGACCCAGTGGTTGTGGCGGTCGTCGAGCTGCCGGACCTCCTCGACGCCCTCCATGAACTCCGGGAACGACTCGAACTGCGTCCACTGGTTGTACGCGGTATGGACGGGGACCTCGACCTCTACGGCTTCCTTCACCGTGCTCATCAGTGACTCCTCGCTTCCGTGACGGCAGCGCGCGACGGTGTGGCCCGCCACGCTCGCACGTCCTGCGGGTAACCGGCCTGCGCCCGGTTATGCATGCCGCTCCCCGTGCGGTCGGCCGCACGGGGAGCCACGCGGCCGGCCGCGCCGCAACCGGGCCGGCGGACGGGCGGGGGCGGGCTTGATCAGGACCGGGCCGAAACCACCTGGGCATTGTCAGTGGTCATCCTTACGATGGTCGTCAATTCCGAGTCCTCCTCGGTGGCGTGTGCGGATGCCCGCGTGCGGCACCGGGGCCGGGCCGGGCCCATCGCGATTCGTGAGGGGGGGACCCCGCGATCGCCCGACCCGCACCCGCGGCTGCCGTCCGGAGCCGTGAGGGTGCCCCTTCGTACCCATGAACCTTCGCTCGTCCCGTTCCTCCGAACCCTCCGAGTCCGAGCCGTCGGTCAACACCTTCCAGGTGGACCTCCGCGGCCTGGTCGACCTGCTGTCGCACCACCTCTACTCCAGCCCCCGCGTCTACGTCCGCGAGTTGCTGCAGAACGCCGTGGACGCGGTCACCGCCCGCCGCGCCCACGACCCCGCCGCACCCACCGGCATCCGCCTCACGGCCACCGGCGACGCCGTCGTCATGGAGGACACCGGCATCGGACTGACCTCCGAGGAGGTGCACACCCTCCTCGCCACCATCGGCCGCAGCTCCAAACGCGACGCCCTGGACAGCGCCCGCCAGGAGTTCCTGGGCCAGTTCGGCATCGGGCTGCTCGCCTGTTTCGTCGTCGCACGGCAGATCCGCGTGGTGTCCCGTTCCGCCCGCAGGCCCGAGGAGCCGCCCGTCGAGTGGCTGGCGAGCGACGACGGCTCGTACACGGTACGGACGCTGCCGCACGACGCGCGGCCGGAGCCCGGCACCACGGTCCGGCTGGAGCCGCGCCCCGGCGCCGAGGAGTGGACGGAGCCGCGGCGCGTCGCCGAACTGGCCCGGGACTTCGGCTCCCTGCTGCCGTACGAGGTCACCTTCACCGGACCGGACGCCACCGACCGCCCGCTGACCGAGCGGCCCGCGGTGTGGGACCGCGCGTACCCGACGCCCACCGCCCGCCGGGTGGCGCTCGCCGGGCACTGCGCCCGCGTCTTCGGGTTCACCCCGCTCGACTCGATCGACCTGGACCTGCCGGTCGCGGGCGTGCGCGGCGTGGCGTACGTCCTGCCCTCCGCCACCAGCCCGGCCCACCGGGCGGCCCACCGGGTCTACCTGAAGGGCATGCTGCTCACCGACCGGGCCGACAACCTGCTGCCGGACTGGGCGTTCTTCGTGCGCGTCGTCCTGGACACCGACACGCTCCGGCCCACCGCCTCCCGCGAGAACCTCTACGACGACGAGACGCTCGCCGCCGTGCGCGAGGCGCTCGGGGTCCGCATCCGGGCGTGGCTCGCCGAGCTCGCGGCAGGTGACCCCGACCGGCTGGCGGCGTTCCTCACCGTGCACCACCTGGGTGTGAAGTCCCTGGCGCGGCACGACGCGGAGCTGTTCTCGCTGATGCTGCCGTGGCTGCCGTTCGAGACCAGCGACGGGCGGGTCACGCTCGACGAGTTCGTCCGGGCCCACCCGCAGGTGCACTTCACGCGCACGGTGGAGGAGTTCCGGCAGGTCTCCCCCATCGCCGCCGCCCACGGCCTGGGCATCGTCAACGGCGGGTACACGTACGACACGGACCTCATCGACCTGCTGCCGCAGGTGCGGGAAGGCGTCACCGTCAGCGAGCTGGACGCGGGCGCCGTCACCGCGCACCTCGACCCGGTCGAGCCGCAGCAGGAACTGGCCCTCGCCGGGTTCCTCGCCACCGCCCGGGCGCGGCTGGACGCGCTGGACTGCGACGTGGCGGTACGTGCCTTCCAGCCGGTCACGGTCCCGGCGCTGTACCTCGACGACCGGGAGGCCCGGCACGAGCGGGACCGCGCGGCGGCCGAGGAGGGCGCGGACAGCCTCTGGAGCGACATCCTGGGCGCCCTGCGCGGCTCGGCACCCCGCTCCCGCCTGGTCCTGAACCACAACAACCCCCTGGTGCGCCGCATCGCGGCGATCAGTGACGCCGAACTGGCCGGCACGGCCGTCGAATCGCTGTACGGGCAGGCCCTGCTGATGGCGCAGCGCCCGCTGCGCCCCGCCGACACCTCGCTGCTCAACCGGGCCTTCCTCGGGCTCCTGGAATGGGCCACGCACCCCACGACCACCACCGCTCAGGGCCCCCAGGAGGGCGACAAGTGACCACCGCAGAACACTCCCCCGAGGACGTCCGCCGCGCCCTGTGGGAGAACGATTCCGCCCCGAACGGGCTGCTCCGCAACGCCCGCGCGGAGGAACTGGTCACCGCGGCGGAGTCCACCGGTGACCGCGATCTGCTGCGCCAGGCGCTGTTCGGGCTCATCAGGGCGTACGAGTACAGCACCGAGCGCGGGAAGATGCTGGTGCCGTTCGCCCGGCTGATGCAGGAGTGGGACCGCGACCCGTCCGCCTTCGACGCCGGCGACACCCACACGTTCCACTGGATGTTCAAATGGGTCAGCTCCGGGATGCTGACGCTCCCGGAGATCCCGTTGTCGACGATGGAGCAGTGGCTCACCGAGATGGAGCGCCGCTACCGGGTGGCGGGCCACAGCGAACGGGCGGTGCGGCAGGCGGAGTTCGAGCTGGCCGAGGTCACGGGCGACGCGGCGCGGACCGCGCGCGCGTTCGCGGCGTGGACGGCGGCGGAGCGGGACCGCATGGCCAACTGCCACGCCTGCGAACTCAACGACCAGGGTGCCTACTGGCTGAGTCAGGGGCAGGACGACAAGGCCCTGCGGACGTGGGCTCCGGTCCTCGACGGTGAGTCCGCCTGCATGGAGGAGCCGCACCGGGTGCTGGCCAAGTCGCTCGTACCGCTGGTGCGGACCGGGCGGCTGGACGAGGCCCGGGCGAACCACCTGCGCGGCTACCGCATGGCGCGGGGCAACGAGAGCCTGCTGCCCTCGATCGGCCGGCACATCGAGTTCTGCGCGCTGACCGGCAACGAGGGCCGCGGTCTGGAGATCCTGTCCGAGCACGCCGCGCACCTCGTGTCCGACGGCAACCCGTGGGCGCGGCTGGAGCTGTTCACCGGCGCGCTGGTCCTGCTGCGCAGGCTGGTCGCCATCGGCATCGGCGAACAGCCCGCGGTCGCCTACGCGGGGCGGCAGCGCACGGTGCGGGAGCTGCACGACCTGCTGGACGCCGAGGCCGCGGCCATCGCCGCCCGTTTCGACGCGCGCAACGGCAGCGACGTCATATCGGGCCGGCTCAGGCGCAGCCTGGAGCAGGAGCCGCTGGTGGCGGCCCTGCCGCTGGGCGTGCGGGCCGCCCGGCTCGCCGGCCCCACCGCCGTTCCGGGCGGCGCCGCGGCCGTCGTGGCGAGTGGGAACGGGAACGCGGGCGCGGCGGGCGGGGACCGCCAGGCGGACACGCTGCCCGGGCTGGTGGCCGAGGCGCGCAGGCTGCGCACCCTCGGGCATCCGCGCGCCGCGGCCCTCTGGGACCGCGTCGAGGCGCTGGTCGCGGGGGCGGGCGGCGAGGCGGCCGATCCGCTGCTCGCCGCCGATCTGCTGGACCACCGCGCCCTGCGGGCCGGGCGCGGCGGGGACCCGTCCGCGCGGGAGCTCTTCGAGCGGGTCGCGGCCGCCTACCGGGCCGCCGGGGAGCCGAGCCGGGCGGTCCTCGCCGAGCTGCGCGTGGTGTCGGCCGCAGTGCGTGCGGGTGCCGAGCCCGGGGAGATCCGTGACCTGCTCGCCGCGGCCACCGCGTCGGCACACGCCCTGGCTCCCGAGGACCCGACGCGGACGCGCCGTACGGCCACCGCCGCCCTGACGCGGATCAAGGTCGAGGCGATGCTGTCGCACGATCACGGAGACCGAAACGAACACGGCGATCACGGCGCATCACGCCTGGGCACCGATCTGACCGCCTTCGTCGAGCAGTTCGCCCAGCACGCGAACGACGAGGGCGGCGTCGACGATCTGCTCGCCGAGGCCGACCGGATGCGTGCCGACCTGGCGTGGCAGGCCGGCGACCCGGACACCGCCGAGGAGCTCCTGTCGCTGGCCGCCCAGCGGGCCGTCGCCTCCGGCCACCCCTGGGACGCGGCCGAGCCGATGGCCCGGCGGGCGCGGCTGCTGATGCGGCTGGGCAGGTTCACGGAGGCCGAGGACGCGGCGCGCGGGGCGCTCGCGCACAGCGCGGAGCTGGTGGACCCGGACGAACTGGCCCCGATACGGCTGACGCTGGCGGAGGTGCTGTACGAGCAGGACGGCAAGGAGGCCGAGGCGGCGGACCACGCCCTGGAGGCGGCGCACTGGTACGACGCGGCCGGCGACTCCGCGGGGGCGGGGGCGTACGCACGGCTGGTCCTCGCCCAGGCCCTGGGGGAGACGGGACGGGCGGCCGAGGCGGCCGAGGTGCTGGAGTCGGCGCTGCCGGACCTGCTGGAGCACGGCGACGAGCAGGTCGTCCGGGCCCGGGACACGCTCGCGCGGAACCTGGGTGCCCTGGGCGACCGGCGGGCGGCCGCGGAGCAGTACCTGCTCGCCGCCGAGGTGGCCAAGGGCTGGGAGCACGCGGGGCCGCACGCCCAGCTCGCGACGCTCGCCGCCGAGTGCCTGTCCGGCGCGGGCCTGCGGGACGAGGCGGTGGCCGCCTACCAGCGGGCCGTCGAGCTGTGGGAGGGCGTCGGCCATCCCGTCGCCCTCGCCAGGGCCCTGCGCTCGCTGGCCTGGCTGGAGGTGCAGGGGGGCGACGCGGACGCGGCGAAGGAGCTCATGGCCAGGGCGCTCGCCGCGGTCGGGGGCGAGGACGCCGCACAGCTGGCGGAGCGTGCGCGTACCTGGTCGCAGACGGCCGAGCTGCTGCTGGGCGAGCTGGACCGGCAGCACGAGGACGATGCCCGTGACGACGGTGCGTACGAGGACGATGCCCGTGACGACGGTGCGTACGAGGACGACGCGCGCCGGGACGCGAGCCGCCGCGACGGCGAGGAGGACGAACCAGGCCGGTCCGCGGCGGCCGCGGCTGTGCGGCGGGAGGCGGTGCGCCTGCTGGAGCAGGCGGACGCGGCGTTCGCCTCGCTGGGTCCCGGCGCGCTGGACGAGCGGACCCGGTGCGCCGTCCAGGCGGCCTGGGCCGAGTACGAGCTGGGTCGGGCCGGCGCCGCGACCGACCGGCTGCGGGCCCTGATCAGCGAGGTGCGCGCGCTGGGCACGGAGGAGTCCCGCGGCTGTCTGCCGCAGCTGGAGCACACACTCGCCCAGCTGGAGCGGCAGGACTGAGCGGCGGCGACCGGTACCCGTCACGCGACGGGACGGACGCCGGGGAGCCGGGCGGGGGGTGACCCCCGGGCCAGGGGTGTCATGTTCCTCGCCCGGCTCCCTCCGCCCGCTCCCCGCTACACTCCGCGCGGCGCGGCAACGGCGGGCGAGGCCGCCGCCCCGGCGCTCCGGCGGAGGCCGGCCCCGGCGAGGAGGACAGGAGCCACGATGCGCGTCGCGCTGTTCGTCACCTGCGTCATCGACGCGGTGTACCCGGCCACCGGCATCGCGACGGTGCGGTTGCTGCGGCGCCTCGGTGTGGAGGTGGACTTCCCTGCGGACCAGACCTGCTGCGGCCAGCCCCAGTACAACACCGGCTACCGCCGCGAGACGCTGCCGCTGGTGCGCCGGACAGTGCGGGCCTTCGAGGGGTACGACTACGTCGTCACGCCGTCGGGCTCGTGTGCCGCGATGGTGCGCGACACGTATCCGGCACTCGGAGCACCGGAACTGGGGCCGCGGACGTACGAGCTGACCGAGTTCCTGGTCGACGTGCTGGGCGTGACGGACGTGGGCGCGTACTTCCCGCACACCGTCACCTATCACCCCTCGTGTCACGGCCTGCGGTTGCTGCGGCTGGACGACCGGCCGCGCCGGCTGCTGGAGGCGGTCAGGGGCCTGGAACTGGTCGAGCTGCCGGGGGCGGAGGAGTGCTGCGGTTTCGGCGGTACCTTCGCGGTGAAGAACGCGGCGGTGTCGGTGGCGATGGGCCGGGACAAGGTGCGCCACGCGGCCGGGACCGGCGCCGGGGTGCTGTGCGGCGGGGACAGCTCGTGTCTGATGCACCTCGACGGGATCCTGCGGCGGGAGGGTGAGCGGATGCGGGCGGTGCACATCGCCGAGATCCTGGCGAGCACGGAGGAGGAGCCGCTGCGATGAGCGGGACGACGACGTTCGTGGGGATGCCGGCGTTCCCCGAGGCCGCGGCCGGCGCGGTGCGGGACGAGAGGCTGCGGGCGAACCTCCGGCACGCGACGCACACGATCCGCGACAAGCGCGCGAGGGCGGTCGCGGAGCTCACCGACTGGGAGCAGCTGCGCGAGGCAGGCAAGCAGATCAAGGACCGTACGCTGCGCCATCTGGACACCTATCTGCTCCAGTTGGAGGAGGCGGTCGGGGCGGCGGGCGGAACGGTGCACTGGGCGGCGGACGCCGACGAGGCGAACCGCATCGTCACCGGGCTGGTCAAGGCGACCGGCGAGCGCGAGGTCGTGAAGGTCAAGTCCATGGCCACGCAGGAGATCGGGCTCAACGAGGCCCTGGCGGCCGAGGGCATCGCGGCGTACGAGACGGACCTCGCGGAGCTGATCGTGCAGCTGGGCGACGACCGGCCCTCGCACATCCTGGTTCCGGCCATCCACCGCAACCGCGGCGAGATCCGCGACATCTTCCGTACCCGCATGGCGGACTGGGGCCGCCCGGCCCCGGACGGCCTCACCGACACGCCCGCCGACCTGGCCGAGGCCGCGCGCCTGCACCTGCGGGAGAAGTTCCTGCGCGCGAAGGTGGGGATCTCGGGGGCGAACTTCATGGTCGCCGAGACCGGCACCCTGGTGGTGGTGGAGTCGGAGGGCAACGGACGCATGTGCCTGACGCTGCCCGAGACGCTGATCTCGGTCGTCGGGATCGAGAAGACCGTGCCGACCTGGCGTGATCTGGAGGTGTTCCTCCAGACGCTGCCGCGTTCGTCGACGGCGGAGCGGATGAACCCGTACACCAGCATGTGGACGGGTACGAGCGACGGCGACGGGCCGCGCACGTTCCACCTCGTCCTGCTCGACAACGGCCGGACGGCGGCGCTCGCCGACGAGGTGGGCCGTCAGGCTCTGCGCTGCATCCGCTGCTCGGCCTGCCTGAACGTGTGCCCGGTGTACGAGCGGGCCGGGGGCCACGCGTACGGCTCGGTCTATCCCGGCCCGATCGGCGCCATCCTGACGCCGCAGCTGCGGGGCACGGCGAGCGGGATCGACGCGTCGCTGCCGTACGCCTCGTCGCTGTGCGGCGCGTGCTACGAGGTGTGTCCGGTGGCCATCGACATCCCCGAGGTGCTGGTCCACCTGCGTGGGAAGGTCGCCGGTCAGGGGGGCCGGGGGCACCGGCTGGAGAGGGCCGCCGTCCGGGCGGCGACCTGGCTGCTGGACCGTCCGGGCGCGCTCGCCGCCGGTGAGCGCATCGCCGCCGCGACCCGCCGGGCGCATCCGGCGCGGCTGCCCGGTACGGGCGCCTGGACCGAGGGCCGCGACCTGCCCGGCATGCCCGCGCAGTCCTTCCGCGAGTGGTGGAGGAAGAACCAGGCATGAGCGCCCGCGACCAGATCCTCGCCCGTGTCCGCGCGGCCGTCGCCGACGCGCCCGACGTGCCGGAGCCCGCCCGCGACTACCTCGCCACCCACACGGCCCCCGATCCCGCCGCGCTGCTCGACCTCCTCCAGCACAACCTCGCGGACTACCGCGCCCACGTGCACCGCGCGACGCGGGAGCGCCTCCCCGGGGTGATCGCCGGTGTGCTCGCCGGGCACGGGGCGCGCTCGCTGGCCGTGCCGCCCGGCCTGCCCGCCGGCTGGTTCGCGGACACCGCCGCCGAGTTGCGCCACGACAGCGCCGCGGCGCCGCTGACGCCCCGCCGGCTCGACGCGACGGACGCGGTGGTCACCGGATGCGCGCTGGCCGTCGCCGAGACCGGGACCATCGTCCTGGACGGCTCCGAGGGGCAGGGGCGTCGCGCCCTGACCCTCGTACCGGACCTGCACGTCTGTGTCGTGCGGGCGCCCGGCCAGGTCGTCGCGTCGCTCCCGCAGGCGCTGCCCCGCCTGGACCCCACCCGTCCGCTGACCTGGATCTCGGGGCCGTCCGCGACGAGCGACATCGAACTCGACCGCGTCGAAGGCGTACACGGCCCGCGCACCCTGCACGTCGTGCTCCTCACGCAGCCGGAGGACGCCGGCCGGGGCGGTGGGCACGGCGGGCGGTGAGCCCATGGCGCCGGTGCGTCCGTATGCAGTGCGAGTGAACGTTTCACCGGTCCCGTACGGGTGACGGACGACGGGCCGGGGCCGGGGCAGGCCCGGTCCTGTACGGGTGACGGACGACGGGCCGGGGCCGGGGCGCGCACGGGCATGGGGACAGGCGCGCGCACCGGTACTGCGCTAGGCCCTGTCGTCACATTCCCGTCGTCGCCCGAAGGGCGGCCCTGCGGCGTCAGGTGCGTGCTCTCGGTGTGCCGGGCCCTGACCCTCGTACTGGATGTACTCGGGTCCGGGGCCCGGTGCGGCGAGAGTGCGTGCATGGCGTCGCGGGGGCAGAAGGGAATGTGACGACAGGGCCTAGGGCGCGACACGCGCGCCCGTGCGCCAATCCACCGCCCCTCTGCGTCACGGTTATTCACTTTGCGTGATCACGTCCGGTGTGGCCGGTTCTTCGATCGACCGTTCCCGCCTCGGATGAATCACCAGGTGGATCACCATACGAAAGGGAAGGCATCCCATGGCAGTCGAGACACGCCCGGCGCCCGCGGGACCCAACATCCAGACGCAGGAGCACATCCAGCTCAGCCTGAGCACCCGGGCGGCGCGGAACCTCGCGACGACCACCAAGTCCGAACCGCAGATGCAGGAGATCAGCTCGCGCTGGCTGCTGCGCAAGCTGCCGTGGGTCCATGTCCCGGGCGGTACCTACCGGGTCAACCGCCGCCTGTCGTACGCCGTCGGCGACGGCCGGGTGACCTTCGTCCAGACCGGCTCCAAGGTGCAGGTCGTCCCGGCCGAGCTGGGCGAACTGCCGTTGCTGCGCGGGCTCGCCGACCCGACCGCGCTCGCGGCGCTGGCCGACAAGTTCGTCCAGAAGGAGTTCGAGCCGGGCCAGCTCCTCGTGGAGCGCGGGCGCAAGGCCGACCAGGTCTTCCTGATCGCCCACGGCAAGGTGGAGAAGCTCGGCAAGGCCAAGTACGACGACGCCGAGACGCGGCTGGGCATGCTCGCCGACGGCGACTCCTTCGGCGGCCGGATGCTGGCCGGCGACGCCGGCGCCAAGTGGGAGTTCACCGTCCGTGCCACCACCAGGACCACCGTGCTCGTGCTCTCACAGGCGGCGTACAAGCAGGTGGCGGGCCAGTACGAGACGTTGCGCAGCCACGTCCAGGGGCTCACCTCCAACGGGCACCGGCCGACGAACAAGTACGGCGAGGTCGCGATCGACTTCCTCTCCGGCCACGACGGCGAGCCGGACCTGCCCACCACCTTCGTCGACTACGAACTCGAACCGCGCGAGTACGAGTTGAGCGTGGCGCAGACGGTGCTGAAGGTGCACAGCCGCGTCGCGGACCTCTACAACAAGCCGATGAACCAGACGGAGCAGCAGCTCAAGCTCACCATCCAGGCACTGCGCGAGCGCCAGGAGCACGAGCTGGTCAACAACCCCGACTTCGGGCTGCTGAACAACACGGACTACAACCAGCGCATCCAGGCCCACGCCGGTCCGCCCACCCCGGACGACCTCGACGACCTGATCAGCATGCGGCGCAACACGCAGTACCTGTTCGCGCACCCGCGCACGATCGCCGCGTTCGGCAAGGAGTGCAACAAGCGGGGCCTGTACATCGGCAGCGTCGACGTCGGCGGGCACCAGATCCCCGCGTGGCGCGGCATCCCGATCCTCCCGTGCGGGAAGATCCCGATCACCGAGCACCACACCTCGTCGGTGATCGCGCTGCGCACCGGCGCGGACAACGAGGGTGTCATCGGCCTCTACCAGACGGGCCTGCCCGACGAGTACGAGCCCGGTCTGAACGTGCGGTTCATGGGCATCGACGAGAAGGCGATCATCTCGTACCTGGTCAGCACCTACTACTCGGCCGCGATCCTGGTCCCGGACGCCATCGGCATCCTGGAGAACGTCGAGGTCCGTCCGCGCGCGTAACCGTCCCGGGCGTACGCGGCGAAGCCTCCGGCCGCCACGGCCGTGGAGCCGCGTGCCAGGTCATCCCCGGCCCCGGGATCGAGGAGCCCTTCCTGACGGCGTCCGGGGAGGGCGGCCACCACTCCGTGCTCATCGCCGGCGACCGCGTATGACCCGTGCCCCCAGGGCCTCCGCCCCGGGGCGCGGGCTCCGGCGCGAGGCCGGCGGGCCGGTACGTCGGAAGGTCCGGCGCGTCCGATTCGCCACGAGGGCAGCGAATCTGCACAGCGAATGTACAGGCGTCACAGCTTCTCCCACGGCCGCGCACCGGCCCCGCCGCGCCCCCTCCCCTTGCTGCCGGAATGTCCCATTCCGTATCGGCCGGCCCGGCGGCCGCGGCACGCACGACCCGCCCGTTCTGTGAAGGAGCTGGCACCAATTCATGAACGCCCGGGCACAGAGCGGGATTTCACCGCCACGGAATGGACCCGGAGAGCGGCCGGCGGATTGGCTGAGCAATGCACCCGCGTGCTTTGATCCTTCACACCGCGGGCCGATCGCACAAAGGCTCGGCTCGCCGTGCTTTCGAGTTATCCGTGTGAAGGGAACCTCCGCATGACCCCCCAGATCCAGACCCAGGAAATCTCCGACGCCGACCTCGACGCCGTGTCGGGTGGCCTGCACTCCGCCGTGGCCAGCGGTGTTGTCGGCAGCGCGACCGCCACCCTCGACTCGGTCGCCCCGGTCACCGGTGTCGCCACCTCCGCCGTCGGCGCCGCCGAGTCCTTCGCCGGCCTCAACTCCTCCGCCGTCACCGGCTTCGTCGCCGGTCTCTGACACGGCCTGGTGAGCCCCGGAACCTCCTCCTTGTTCCGGGGCTCACCTCTCGTTTTCACCGTTCGTTTTCCCACCGGACTTGTGCAGTCGAGGGAAGAGTTTCGTGCAGTTCCGCCAAAAGGCCCTTTCCAAACTGCAATCGCCGGAAGAAATAGACCTGCCGGTGCGTTTCGCACGGCCGCAGGGCCTGCTCGTCCTGACCGTCACCGTGGTGGCCATGCTCGCCGCCGCCGTCTGGGCGGTGACCGGCACCGTCTCCTCCACCCTCTCCGCTCCCGGCATCCTCACCCACGCACAGGGCGGTTACGTCCTGCAGAGCCCCGTCTCCGGCCAGGTCACCGACGTCCTCGCCGAGGAGGGCGCCCATCTCCCCGCCGGCACACCGCTGGTGAAGGTCCGCACGCCCGAGGGCACCACCGTGGTACGCACCCTCGCCGCCGGCCGGCTGACGACGCTCGTCGCCGCGATCGGCTCCGTCGTCACGACGGGCGCCGACGTGGCGGCCGTGGAACGCGCACGCGCGCAGGACGACCCGCTGCTGGCCGTGCTGTACGTGCCCGCCGACCGGGGCGCGTCCGTGCCCGTCGGCGCCGCCGTGGACCTCACCGTGCAGTCGGTGCCGGCACAGCGGTACGGCGTGTTGCGCGGCAGGGTGAAGTCGGTCGGACGGACGGCCCAGACGCGCCAGCGGATCACCGCGTTCCTCGGCAGCAGCCAGCTCGGCGAGGAGTTCTCGCGGCAGGGACCGCCGGTGTCGGTGCTCGTCCGCCTGGAGCGGTCCTCCTCGACCCGGACCGGATACGCGTGGTCGACCTCAAACGGCCCGCCGTACGCCCTCGACACCATGACCCTCACGACCGGCTCCGTCCACCTCGCCGAGCAGCACCCGATCGATTGGCTCCTGCCGTGAGCGCGCCCACCGGCCGCCGCCGGGCCCGGCCCGCGCCCGGGGTGCAGAAGCGGAAGGCCGTCCGTACCCCCACCGTCCTGCAGATGGAGGCCGTGGAGTGCGGCGCCGCCTGCCTGGCCATGGTCCTCGCCCACCACGGACGGCACGTGCCGCTGGAGGAACTGCGCATCGCGTGCGGTGTCTCGCGGGACGGTTCGCGGGCCAGCAACCTGCTGAAAGCGGCGCGCGGTTACGGGCTGCGGGCCAAGGGCATGCAGATGGAGCCCGCGGCGCTCGCCGGGGTGCAGGCGCCGGCCATCCTGTTCTGGGAGTTCAACCACTACGTCGTCTACGACGGCATGGGGCGCCGCTTCGGCCGGCGGGGCGTGCACGTCAACGACCCCGGCAAGGGCCGCCGCTTCGTACCGGCCGAGGATTTCGACACCAGCTTCACCGGGGTCGCCCTGGTCTTCGAACCGGGGGACTCCTTCCGGCGCGGCGGGCGCAGGCCGGGCGTGCTGCGCGCCGTGCCCGCGCGGCTGCGCGGCACGACGGGCACTCTGCTGGCGGCACTGCTGGCGAGCCTGCTGCTCGTGGCGGTCGGAGCGGCGGTGCCCGCGCTGAGCCGTACCTACATCGACATGTTCCTGATCGGTGAACAGACCTCGGTCCTCGCACCGCTGTTCGCCTCCATGGCCGCGATGGTGGTGCTGACCGCCGTCCTGACCGGGCTGCAACAGGCCAACCTGCTGCGCGGGCGGATCATCTCCTCCACGCTCGGCGGCGCCCGCTTCCTGCGGCACCTGATGCGGCTGCCGGTCACGTTCTTCGCCCAGCGGAGCCCGGCCGACCTGGTGCAGCGGCTCCAGTCGAACGACGCGGTCGCCGAGACGCTGGCGCGCGACCTGGCCGCCGCGGGGGTGGACGGTGTCGTCGTCGTCCTCTACGCGCTGCTGCTGTGGACGTACGACCCCCAACTGACCGTGGTGGGCGTGGGGATCGCCCTGCTCAACGTGGTGGCCATGCGGATCGTCATCCGCCTGCGCGCCACCCACACCCAAAAGCTCCGCGCCGACAGCGCGCGGCTGACGAACACCTCGTACACCGGGCTCCAGCTCATCGAGACCATGAAGGCCACCGGCGGTGAGAACGGCTACTTCCGGCGCTGGGCCGGGCAGCACGCCACCACCCTGGAGGTGCAGCAGCGACTCGGTGTGCCCAGCGCCGCGCTGGCCGTCGTCGCGCCCGCGCTCGCGACGCTCAACAGCGCGCTCATCCTGTGGATCGGCGGGCTGCGGGCGGTGGAGGGCCACCTCTCCATCGGTCTGCTCGTCGCCTTCCAGGCGCTCGTGACCCGGTTCACCGCGCCCATCACCCGGCTCAACGGGGTCGCGGGCCGCATCCAGGACTTCGCGGCCGACGTGGCCCGGCTGAAGGACGTGGAGAACTTCCCCGCCGACACCCTGTACGCGCGCGTGGCGCCGGACACGAGCACGCGCCGTCTGACGGGACACGTGGAGCTGGAGAACATCACCTTCGGCTACAGCCCGCTGGACGAGCCGCTGCTCACCGGCTTCTCGCTGAGCGTCGGGCCCGGGCAGCAGGTGGCGCTCGTCGGCGGGTCGGGCAGCGGGAAGTCCACCGTCTCGCGACTGATATCCGGGCTCTACACACCCTGGGAGGGCGCCATCCGCATCGACGGGCAGCGCCTGGAGGACATCCCGCGCGGCGCGCTCGCCGCCTCCGTCTCCTTCGTCGACCAGGACGTCTTCCTCTTCGAGGGCACGGTCCGCGACAACGTCGCCCTGTGGGACCCGTCCGTACCCGACGAGGCCGTCGTCGCCGCGCTGCGGGACGCCGCTCTGTACGACGACGTGATCGCGCGCCGGCCGGAGGGCATCCACAGCCGGGTCGAGCAGGACGGCCGCAACTTCTCCGGCGGCCAGCGGCAGCGCCTGGAGATCGCCCGGGCGCTGGTGCGGCGGCCGTCGATCCTCGTCCTCGACGAGGTGACCAGCGCCCTGGACGCGCGGACGGAGCGGGTCATCATCGACAACCTGCGGCGGCGCGGCTGCGCGTGCGTCGTGATCGCCCACCGGCTGTCCACGGTGCGCGACAGCGACGAGATCGTGGTCCTGGACCACGGCAGGGTCGTCGAACGCGGGCGCCACGAGGACCTGATCGCCGCCGCGGGCGCCTACGCCGCACTCGTACGGGAGCGCTGACGTGTCCCTTTCCCCGACGACCCGGCAGGATCCCGTCGTCCACGCCCTCGGCGGCCTCGGCACACCCGTCGACTGCACCGGGCTGCGCAGCGTGCCCCTGGAGGGGCCGCACGTCCTGTGGCTGGTCGCCGCCGGCGGACTGGACCTGTTCGCGGTCGACGCGGCACGGCAGGGCAACTGGCACTTCCTCGGCCGTCTGGAGGCGGGCAGTCTGCTGCTGGGCCCGGTGGAGGGCCCGCAGCACACCCTGGTGGGCCGGCCGGCCCAGGACTGCGCCCTGCGCCGGATCGCCCTGCGGGAGCTGTCCGGCACCGCCGCGTCCCCGCCGTACGAGGGGTACGGCGAGGACGACGCGTACCACTCCCCCGGTGCCGGGGCCGGCCCTCTGGAGCACGCCTTCGCGCTCGGTACGGCCCGCAGCCTCGGCGTGCTGTTCGAGGCGCCGCTCGACGGACGCGCCTCGGACGACGGGGCGCCGGCGGAGGCCGCCGACGACATGCTGTGGATGCCGGTCCCGCCGGGCAGCGTCCGGTACGGCGCCGACTGGGGCGCGGACGCGGCGGCCGACCTGCTGGTGGACGGTGCGCTGTGGCAGCGGATGGTCAACCAGCAGTACCGGCTGCTGTCGGCGGTCGACCGCTGGATCGAGCGGGCGGAGCGGGCGCACGAGGACCGGGCGGCCGCCGGCATCAAGGCGGGCGAGGCCGTCCGCGCCCAGGCCGACCAGGCGCTGCTGGCGTCCATCGGCGGCCCGGACCGGGCGGGGCGCAGGACCGGCGGCGGGGCCGCGGGGGACGACGCCACGTTCGCGGTGTGCCGGCGGGTGGCGCGGGCGGCCGGGATCACGCTGGTGGAGCCGGCGAGGAACGGTCCGGCGGCCGACGAGCGCACCGGCCCGGTGGAGCGCATCGCCGTCGCGTCACGGGTCCGCACGCGCGCGGTCCGGCTCGACGGGCGCTGGTGGCGCACGGACTGCGGACCGCTGGTCGGCCGCTGGGCCAGGTCGGGCGCGCCGGTGGCCCTGCTGTGGCGGCGCGGCCGGTACGAGGCGGTGAACCCCGCCTCGGGGCTGCGGATCCGCCTGGACGCGGAGAAGGCGGCGGAACTGGAGCCGCGGGGTGTGATGTTCTACCGCCCGCTGCCCGAGCGGCCCCTGTCCGCGTGGGGGCTGCTGCGGTTCGGCATGCGCGGCACGGCCGGCGACGTCCGCCGCCTCGCGCTGGCCGGCCTGGTGACGGTCTGCCTCGGCGCGCTGGTGCCGGTCGCGACCGGGCAGGTCCTCGGCGCGTACGTACCGGCGGCGGAGAAGAGCCTGATCGTGCAGGTGTCCCTGGCCGTCATGGTCTCCGGTGTGGTGGCCGCGGCGTTCATGCTGATGCAGAACCTCACGCTCGTGCGGATGGAGGGGCGTGTCGAGAGCGTGCTCCAGCCGGCCGTGTGGGACAGGCTGCTGCGGCTGCCGGTGCGGTTCTTCACCGAGCGCTCCACCGGGGAGCTGGCGAGCGCGGCCCTGGGCATCAGCGCGATCCGCCGGGTGATGACCGGGGTGGCCCCGGTGGCCGTGCAGGCGACGACGATCGGCGCGGTGAACCTCGTCCTGCTGCTGTGCTACAGCGTGCCGCTGGCGCTGGCGGCGATCGCCATGCTGCTGGTCATCGGGGCGGTCTTCCTCGGCCTCGGGCTGTGGCAGGTGCGCTGGCAGCGGCGGCTGGTGGAGCTCTCGAACAAGCTCGCCAACCAGGCGTTCCAGACGCTGCGGGGCCTGCCCAAGCTGCGCGTGGCGGCGGCGGAGAGCTTCGCGTACGCGGCGTGGGCGCGCGAGTTCGCGCGCTCGCGGGAGCTGCAGCAGCGGGCCGGCCGGATCCGGAACATCACCACGGTGCTGGACGCGGTGTACCTGCCGCTCTGCTCGCTCATCATGTTCATGCTGCTGGCGGGTCCCGCGCGGGGCTCGATGTCGGCGGGTGCGTTCCTGACGTTCAGCACGTCGGTGACGATGCTGCTGACGTCGGTCACGCAGCTGACAGGGGCGCTGGTGTCGGCGGCGGCCGCGCTGCCCCTGTTCGAACAGATCAAGCCGGTCCTGGACGAGGCGCCCGAGGTGCGGGGCGCCACGGCCCAGCCCGGCACGCTGTCCGGGGCCATCGAGGCGCGCCGGCTGTCGTTCCGGTACGCCGACGACGCGCCGCTGGTCCTCGACGACGTCTCGGTCGACATCCGGCCGGGCGAATTCGTGGCGGTGGTCGGGCCGAGCGGCTGCGGCAAGTCCACCCTGCTGCGCCTGCTCATCGGCTTCGAGAAGCCCGCCTCCGGCAGCGTCCTCTACGACGGCCAGGACCTCGCCGCCCTCGACCAGGCGGCGGTGCGCCGCCAGTGCGGGGTGGTCCTGCAGAACGCGCAGCCGCTGACCGGCTCGATCCTGGACTGCATCTGCGGGGCGGAGACCTTCCCGCAGGAGGAGGTCTGGGCCGCCGCGGAGATGGCGGGTCTGGCGGAGGACATCAGGCGCATGCCGATGGGCCTGCACACCATGATCGCCGGTGGCGGCGCGATCTCGGGCGGACAGCGCCAGCGCCTGATGATCGCCCAGGCACTGATCCGCCGCCCGCGGATCCTGTTCTTCGACGAGGCGACCAGCGCGCTGGACAACGAGACGCAGCGGACCGTCATCGAGTCCACCCGGCGCCTGAACGCCACCCGCCTGGTCATCGCCCACCGGCTGTCGACGGTGTTGGACGCCGACCGGGTGATCGTCATGTCGGCCGGCCGCGTCGTCGAGCAGGGCCCGCCGGCGACTTTGCTGGGGACCCCCGGCGGCCATCTGCGTGAATTGGTATACCGCCAGATGAGCTGACCGGACCGCCCTCGAAAGGGTGGGCTTCCGCCTGCCACGCGCACGGAAGTGAAGGCACAGGGGAACCCCTGTCTCCGAATCCCGCCCGGAGAATCCGGTGCGGATCATGCGATCCGGAGGAACAGATGCTCAAGAAGGCCCTCGCCTGCGCGGCTCTCGTCGCCGCCGCCACGGCACTCGGCACGGTCCCCGCCGCCGCGCACGGAACCGACGACGACAAGAAATGCAACAGCACCTGCCAGGCCGGATTCTTCGGCGCCGACTGGAGGGGCGGCAGCTTCCACGGCCTGGAGCACGACAGCGGTGACCGCGTCTTCAGCGGCGACTTCTACGAGGGCAGCGTGATCGGCGCCCGCTGGTAGTCCCGCACCACAGGAAGCCGCCGGGCGCCAGGCCCCGCCCCGCCCCCGGCGGCTCCCGGCCGGACCCCTGCGGGGGCGGGCCGGGCACAGGAGGGGTACGGGGTGACATGGCGACAGCAACGCGAAGCGCCGGCCGGGATCTCTCCCGACCGGCGCTCGATGGTGTCCGAGGGGGGACTTGAACCCCCACGCCCGATAAAGGGCACTAGCACCTCAAGCTAGCGCGTCTGCCATTCCGCCACCCGGACAAGGTGTCTGCCGCTCCGCGGGGTGTTCCCCGCGGCGACATGGATAACTCTACCAGGGGTTCCAGGTGCCCTTCACCCGCATATCCCGTGGTCAGGGGGCCGGCGCGGGGGATCGGGGAGACCCCGGGGCCGGCGGCCCCGACGACACACGCGGGCCGTCACCGCGCCCGCGCGGAGCGTGAGGACGACGTGCCGACGTGAGCTTTATGCCGGAATCGCGCAGACCGCGCATGCTGTCACCGCTGCGGGAGCACCTGCGCGAGACCTTCTGGTTCGCGCCCACCGCCGGGCTCGTCGGTGTGTTCGCGGTCTGGCTCGCGGCGGCGGCTCTGGACACGGCGATCGTGGACGAGCTGCGCGGCCGCGGGCAGTACGCCGAGCTGGGCGCCCTGTCCACGATCACCGAGGACGCCAGGACCATCGTCACCACCGTCAGCCAGGCGATGATGACGTTCATCGGCGTGGTGTTCAGCATCTCCCTGGTGGCCGTGCAGATGGCGAGCGGCCAGCTCACCCCTCGCGTGGTGCGCCTCTTCGTCCGCCGCAGGATCAACAAGCTGACGCTGACGGTGTTCCTCGCGACGTTC
The DNA here is from genome assembly GCF_044455245.1 of Streptomyces sp. NPDC051310. Lineage (NCBI taxonomy): Bacteria > Bacillati > Actinomycetota > Actinomycetes > Kitasatosporales > Streptomycetaceae > Streptomyces > Streptomyces sp. NPDC051310. The sequence continues at coordinate 104,722 of NZ_JBITEO010000008.1, read as the reverse complement.
CTCTTCTCGCTCCTGGTGCTCACCTCGTACGAAAGCGAGACGGACCCGCAGCGGATCGTGTCCGTGCCCCTGGTGCAGTCGGTGGTCACGCTGCTGCTCGTGGCGCTGAGTCTGCTGCTGTTCATCGCGTACGTGACGACCATGCTGCGCCTGATGCAGGTGGGGCCCGTGGTCGACCGCATCGTCCGGGAGGCACTGCGGGTGGTGCACCGGCGGCCGGCGGGCGAGCGCCATCCGGCCGGGCTGCCCCCGGAGACCGGGCGGGTGGTGCACCGCGGCCGGGCCGGGGTTCTCAGGGACGTGCACGTGGCGCGGCTGGTGCGGGCCGCCGGGCGGGAGGGCGTGGTGCTGCGGCTGATCCCGCGCGTGGGCGACTACCTGGTGCCGGGCACGCCGGTGCTCGCGGTGCACGGGGAAGCACTTCCGCGCCCCGGCGCACCGGCCGGGGGGCCGCGCTCCGGCGTGCTGCGGTCGGCGGTGTCGGTGGGGTCGGACCGGACGTTCCACCAGGATCTGGGGCTGGGACTGCGCCAGCTCGTGGACATCGCGCTGCGGGCGCTGTCGCCCGCGGTGAACGATCCGACGACCGCGGTGCAGTGTCTGGACCGCATCGTGCAGTTCCTCGCGGTCGTCGCGGACCGGCCGCTCGGGGTCGTGCACCACCGGGACCGGCACGGCGCGGTACGCCTCGTGGAGGACGCGCCCGGGTGGGAGGACCTCGTCGATCTGGCGTTCACCGAGCTGCGGGGCGCCGCCGTTGCCGGCCCCCAGGTCACGCGGCGCATGCTCGCCGGGATCGACGACCTGCTTCCGCTCGCTCCCGAGGAGCGCAGGGAGCCGCTGCTGCGGCACCGGGCGCTCCTCGCGCACGCCGTGGAGTACACCGCGCCGGAGCCCGCCGACCGCGCCTTCGCGCTGGAGCCCGACCGGCAGGGCATCGGCCGGTCGGGCCGTCGGCGCACGAGGGGGTAGCCGGCGGCCGCTGGGGCGGACGGGTGCTTGGTGCGGCTCGGCCAGCCGGGTTGCCGCGGACCTGGTCCGCGGCAACCGCGCTCCGTCAGGACAGCTGGCCGTAGTCGGGCAGCTTGAACGTCTTCTCCGCGTGGCCGCCCACGAGGTCGCTCTCCTTGTTGCCGATGTTGGCGATGATCGTGTACCCCTTCGCCTCGATCGCGGCGCGCTCGGCCGTCTTGTACACGCTCACCTCCTGGAAGAGGTCGGGCAGGTCCCGCACGTGCAGCCCGTCGACCGGGTAGCCGGCCTTCCTCAGGTTGTAGTGCGTGAGGGAGTAGATGATCCCGGGCCTGGCGGTGACGAAGAAGACGTCGACGCCACGGGAGTCGGCGAAGCGCGCGAGGTCGAGCACCGGCTTGACGGCGGCGGTCGGGTACTCCCAGAAGGGGTGGAAGTCCGTCTCCAGCGAGGTGTTGTCGATGTCGAGGACGATCGCCCTCTTCTCGGCGGAGGGTTCGGACGTGCGCTGGTCGAGGTAGGGGCGGGCGACCGCGATGACGGCCGCCACGTCGCGCTGCCAGGTGGCGTAGTCGACGGAGGCCGTGGTCGCCACGCCGGCGGAGTGGAGCTGCGGCGCGCTGTCGGTGGGCCCGGCGGTGGCGGAGGCCGCCGGGGCCGCGGTCGTGAGGAGCGCCGCGGTGAGGACCGCTGCCGTGGCCGATCTGCGGATGCGTGCATGCATGGGGGGTCTCCTGGGTGTCGGGAGGTACTCAGGGCAGCCGGGCCTCGGGGACACGGCTTTGGCATGCTCGCGCTCAATGATGGACGGAGGGCCACATTCCCTCTACCGGTCGGTAGCGGAAAGTTTGTCGGGAAGCGGACGCCCGGCCTCGGGCCGTCGGAGGGCAGGAGACCGGGCGCGGTACGGACGGATCGTCAGCAGTCCCTCTCCCGCAGGGAGTGGAGGTGGGCGCTCGCCTTGCGGGCGAACGTGAAGGAGTCGGCCGGGTTGTCGTGTTCGGCCTGCCAGTGGTGGTCGCGGCGGCCGCCGTGGGTGCGGGTGACCGCCGAGATGAACCGCTGGTAGTCGATGTCCCCGTCCCCGACGTCGACCATCCGGTAGCCGTCGCGGGCGGAGTCGTCGCGTTCGCCGTCCTTGACGTGGAACAGCGGGTACCGGTCCGGCTGCCGCAGCACGTAGTCGAGCGGGTCGAAAGGGGCGGGCGTGCCGTCGGCGCGCTTGCCGAAACGGAATCGGCCCACGTAGGCCCAGTAGATGTCCATTTCCAGGTGGACCAGGTCGGGGTCGGTCTCGGCGAGCAGGACGTCGTAGAGGCGGACGTCCGGGCGGTCGGTGGCGAAGGAGAACTCCTCGGCGTGGTTGTGCTGGTAGAACTTCATGCCGCGTTTCTTCGCCTCGGCGCCGTAGTGGTTGAACTCCTCGGCGCAGCGCTTCCAGCCGTCGACGGTCGGGCCGTAGCGCCAGGGACCGGACGCGGTGCCGATGTGCCGCAGTCCGAGGGCCTGGGCGTCGTCGAGGACCTGGGTGAGGTTCTGCGCGAAGGTGTACGCCTTGGGGTCGGAGGAGTAGTAGCCGACGTGGCTGCCGATGGCGCGCAGGCCGTGGTCGCGGGTGAGACGCTTGAGCTGGGCGAGCGTGATGGGGCCCGCCGATCCCTGTGTGTAGCCGGCGTACTCGACCTCGTCGTAGCCGTGGCGCCGGAGTTCCTCGAAGACGGCGGCGAAGCCGAGCGTGGAGACCTTGTCGCGCAGGGAGTACAGCTGGATGCCGAGGCGGCCGGGGGGCAGGACGGGGCGGCCGCGGCCCGGGCTGCCTGATCCGGCGGCGGCGGGGGTGGCTGCGGCGGGGGCGGCCGTCACGCCGAGGAGGGCCGCGGCGGTGGCCCCCGCGGCGACGCCGAGCATGCCGCGTCTGCTGAGGCGGTGGGCGAGCTCCGGGTCGGCGTCGTGCGCCGTTTTCCTGGCCGTGCGGGACATGTGGATAACTCCTCGTTGTCAGTGGAGTGTGCTTCAGTGGATGTCAGTGGAGACCGGCGAGCCGGAGCAGCAGGGACTTCACATCGGTGGCCGCGACGCGGCCCTGTACGGCGCGGGGGGTGGAGCACACGATGAGCGGACCTTCGTCATCGCTCGTGGGGAGGCGGCCATGGCTGCCGCGAATAGGTGAGGGGTCGAGGGGCACGACCGCCAGGCGGTAGCGCATGCCCAGTTTCTTGCGGGCGATCGCCGTGGCCGCCTTCAGACGCACATAGGGGTCGAGCGGGTCCATGAACAGTTCGACGGGGTCGTAACCGGGCTTGCGGTGGATCTCGACGAGCTGGGCGAAGTCCGGGGCGCGGGCGTCGTCGAGCCAGTAGTAGTACGTGAACCAGGCGTCGGGCTCGGCGACGGCGACGAGTTCCCCGGAGCGGGGGTGGTCGAGGCCGTGCGCCTTCTTCCCCTCGTCGTCGAGGAGCCGCTCGACGCCCGGCAGACCGGTGAGGGCCTGCCGGGTGGCGCCGAGGTCCTCCGGGCGCCGCACGTACACATGGGCGATCTGGTGGTCGGCGACGGCGAAGGCCCGGGAGGCCATGGGATCGAGGTACTCCATGCCGTCCTGGGTGTGCACCTCCAGCAGACCGGCGCGGCGCAGGGCGCGGTTGATGTCGACGTGCCGGTTCACCCGGGTGATGCCGTACTCGGACAGGGCGACGACCGTGCGGCCTTCAGCCGCGGCGTCGTCGAGGAGGGGGGCCATGGTGGCGTCGAGGTCGGCCGCCGCCCGGTGGGCGCGCGGGTCGTCGGGGCCGTAGCGCTGGAGGTCGTAGTCGAGGTGCGGGAGGTAGCAGAGGGCGAGGTCGGGGGTGCGGGTGCGCAGGATGTGGCGGGTGGCGTCGACGATCCACCGGCTGGAGACGATGCCGGCGCCCGGGCCCCAGAAGTGGAACAGGGGGAACGTGCCGAGCCGGTCCGTGAGTTCGTCATGGAGCGCCGGGGGCCGGGTGTAGCAGTCGGGCTCCTTGCGTCCGTCGGCGTAGTAGACGGGCCGGGGCGTGACGGTGATGTCGGTGTCGGCGCCCATGGCGTACCACCAGCAGATGTTGGCGACGGTGTAGCCGGGGTGGGCGCGGCGGGCGGCGTCCCAGAGTTTGTCGCCGGAGACGAGGCCGTTGTGCTGGCGCCACAGCAGGACCTCGCCCAGGTCGCGGAAGTACCAGCCGTTGGCGACGATGCCGTGCTCGGAAGGGAGGGTGCCGGTGAGGAAGGTGGACTGCGCCGCGCACGTCACGGCGGGCAGGACGGTGCTGAGGGGGGCGTGTGAGCCGGACCGGGCGAGCTCCTGCAGCCGCGGCATGTGATCGAGGAGACGGGGGGTGAGGCCGACGACGTCCAGGACCAGGAGGGGGGTGGGGGCGGTCATGGCAGTTCCTTGAGGCCTAGGTCGGTGAGGAGGTCGCGGGCGAGGGTCAGCTCGGCGGCGATGCCGTCGGCGAGCCGGCCGCGCGTACGGGGGCGCAGCTCCGGCGGCAGGGCCTGCCACGTGTAGGTCTCGACCTCGAGGTGGCGGGTGTGCGGGACCGGGCCGCCGACGAGCCGGGCCAGGGCGTCGCGGAGGACGTGCAGCGTGGAAGTGAGCGGCGGGGCGGGCGGGCTGTGGAGGGGGACGTGGAAGTGGGCGCGCCACGGGCTGGTGTCGGGGAGCGCGCCACCGGCGGACGCGCCACCCGAAAGCGCTTGGCCGTCGGACGCCTGGCGGTTCGAGGTGCCGGTGGGCGGCCGGGCGGTGCGCGGGGCGTCGGTGCGCAGGGCTTCCGCGAGGTCGTCGGTGCCGCGCAGGCCGGCGGGGGTGCTGGTGCGGGTCTGGTGGAGGAAGCGGGGTTCGGCGAAGGCGGCGAGTGCCGCCCGTACCTCGGGGAGGTGGGGGTGTTCGGCGTGCAGGGCCGCGGACAACTGGGCCTTGGGGATGGCGATGCCTGCGGCGACGAGAGCGTCCAGGGCGGTGTGCGGATCTTCGAAGGAGGTGGCGAGGTGGCAGGTGTCGACACAGATGCCGATGCGGGGACTGGACACGTCGGTGAGCGGGCCGATGGCGTCGGCGGTGGTCTCGATGACGCAGCCGGGCTCCGGTTCGAGGCCGATGCGCACGCACTTGCCCGTCAGTTCCTCGAGGGCGTCGAGCCGTTCGGCGAGGGTCCTGAGGGCGTGCCGGGCGGTGTCGGCCGCGGCGGCGTCGAAGGGCGCGCGCCAGGCGATCGGGAGCGTGGAGACGGACCCTTCGGTGGTGTCGTCCGGCAGGAGCGCGGCGAGGAGGCGGGCCAGGTCGGTGGTGTGGGCCAGGCGTTCGGGGCGGGTCCAGTCGGGACGGTAGACGCGGTACTTGACCTCCTGGGCGCCGAAGCCCTCGTACGGGAAGCCGTTGAGAGTGACCACTTCCAGGCCGCGGCGGTCCAGTTCGGCGCGCAGCCGGCGCAGCGCCGAGGGATCGGCGACGAGAGCGTTCGCGGCGTCCCTGGCCAGCCAGAGGCCGATCCCGAGGCGGTCGCGGCCGAGGCGCCTGCGGACGGGTTCGCAGTGGTCGCGCAGCTGGGTGAGGACGCCGTCGAGGGTTTCGGCGGGGTGGACGTTGGTGCAGTAGGCGAGGTGGACGACGGAACCGTCCGGGTGGCGGAAGCGCATGGCCGGGTCCTCTCATTCCCCGCCGCGGAGGATGGAGTTGCCCTCATGGAGCGGTCCCGGTTCGGGGAGGTCGAGTCGGAGTCGTCCGCTGAGGCCGTAGAAGGCGACGGGGTTGCGCCACAGGACCCGGTCGACGTCGTCGTCCGTGAACCCGGCCGCGAGCATGGCGTCGCCGACCTTGCGGGTCTTGAGCGGGTCGCTCCTGCCCCAGTCGGCGGCCGAGTTCACGAGGACCCGCTCGGTGCCATAGGTCTTGAGCAGGGCGACCATGCGGTCCTCGTCCATCTTGGTGTCGGGGTAGATGGAGAAACCGAGCCATGCTCCGCTGTCGGCGGCCTCCTTCACGGTGGTCTCGTTGAGGTGGTCGAGCAGGACCCGCTCCGGGGGGAGGGGGGATTCGCGGACGACGTCGAGGGTGCGGCGCAGGCCGGCCGCCTTGTCGCGGTGCGGCGTGTGGACGAGCGCGGGCAGGCCGTGGGCGGCGGCCAGCTGGAGCTGCGCGGCGAGGGCGGTGTCCTCGGCGGGGGTCATGGAGTCGTAGCCGATCTCGCCGACGGCGACGACCGGATCCTTGACGAGATACCGGGGCAGGGCGTCGAGGACGGGGGTGCAGCGGGGGTCGTTGGCCTCCTTGGGGTTGAGGGCCAGGGTGCAGTGGTGCGCGATGCCGTACTGGGCGGCGCGGAAGGGCTCCCAGCCGAGCAGCGCGTCGAAGTAGTCGAAGAAGCTGGCGGGCGAGGTGCGCGGCTGCCCGAGCCAGAAGGACGGTTCGACGACGGCGCGGACCCCGGCGTCGTACATCGCCTGGTAGTCGTCCGTGGTGCGGGAGGTCATGTGGATGTGCGGGTCGAAGATGCGCATCAGGACTCCTCCGGAGGGACGGTCAGCGCGAGGACGCGGTGGAGGTCCGGGGGGACGGGACGGCCGGCGGCGGTGCGTTCGGCGGCGTGGTCGCCGAGCATCCGGGCCAGCTCGGCGTCGCCGCGGGCACGCCGGCCGAGGGCGGCGACGGCGTCGACCGGAACACCGGTGAACAGGCACTTGAGGACGGCGTGGCGCCAGGAGTGCGCGTCGAGGTGCTCCGCCGCGTACGGGCCGACGGCGGCGGCGACCAGCCGGGTGTCGTGGGTGCGCAGCGCGTCCTCGACCAGGGGCAGCGCCTCCGGTCCCGGTACGAGTGAGGGGAGGGCGAGCAGGACGGCGCGCCGTTCGGCGGCGGTGCCGTGGCGGTAGAGGCGGGTGAGGGTGTCCGTGTCGGCACGGGCCTCGTGGAGGAGGAGGGTGCGCACGGAGTCGGCGTGTTCCTGGCCGCAGTGGCGGCCGGCGGAGGCGAACCTCAGCTCCCAGGGGGGCGGTGCGGTGTACGGGCCGGTGCCGGGTGGGGCGTCGGCGGCGTGGGCCGCTTCGGCGAGGGCCTCGTCGAGCCAGGCGCGGGCGGGGCCGTCGAGCCGGTCGTCCAGTTCCTTGCGAATCGGCGTCACGGTGCCGTCGCTCCCTTCGTGCGGAGGAACTCGATCGAGGTGCGGGCGAGTTCGGGGCCCGCGTGGGAGTGGCGGGGCAGTTCGACGACGGTGAGGCCCTGGTAACCGGTGGCGGCGAGGGCGTCCAGGACCGGCGGGAAGTCGATCTCGCCCGAGCCGAACGGCAGGTGTTCGTGGACGCCGCGGCGCATGTCCTCGATCTGGACGTGGTGCAGCCAGGGCGCGGCGGCGCGGACGCAGTCGGCGGGCGGTACGGGCTCCAGGCACTGGCAGTGGCCGATGTCCAGGGTGAGGCCGAGGAGGTGGGCACCAGGGTCGCCGAGGGTGCGGCGCAGGTGGTGGAAGTCGTCGAGGGTGGCGAGGAGGTGGCCGGGTTCGGGTTCGACGGCGAGGGGGACACCTGCGGCGGCCGCGGCGTCCAGGACGGGGGCGAGTGCCTCTTCATACCGCTTCCAGGCGGTGGCGGTGTCCGTGCCGTCGGGCGTGGTGCCGCTGAAGCAGTGCACGGCGTGGGCGCCGAGGTCGGCGGCGACCCGCACGGCACGCACCAGCAGCGCGGTGCGGGCGGCCCGCGCGTCGGGATCGGCGTCGAGGAGGGAGGGGCCGTGCTTGCGGCGCGGGTCGAGGACGTAGCGGGCGCCGGTTTCGACGGTGACACCGAGGCCCAGTTCGCCCAGGCGGCGGGCGACCCGGGCCGTGCGGTCGGCGAGGTCCGGGGCGAGGGGGTCGAGGTGCATGTGGTCGAGGGTGAGGCCGACGCCGTCGTAGCCGAGGTCGGCGAGGAGGGCCAGGGCGTCGTCGAGCCGGAGGTCGGTGAGGCCGTTGGTGCCGTAGCCGTAACGCAGCCGTGTGGGAGCGGAAGGGGAGGTCGTCGGGTGCGGGAACGTCATGTGGGGCTCACCTTCCGGGCGAGTGCGCGGGCGAGCGGGGCCAGTCCCAGGACGGCGAGTCCGGTGCCGAGGGCGCCCCCGGTACCGCCGCGGGCGGCCAGGGCGGCCTGGAGCGGAATCATGGCGCGGATGCCGCCGCCGACGGCCCGCTGGGTGAGCGGTGCCGAGGGGTTGAGCGCGGCGTGGAAGAGGGGGACGCCCGCGGTGCGGACATACGCCGCGGCGGCGAGGGCGGCGCCCGCTCGGCTCCTGCCGGCGACCGGCCCGGGGCGCACTCCTCCGGGCGCGTTGCCGGTCGAGCTTGCGGGGAGGATGCCGGGCCGGTTGCCGGGCGCGCCCCTGGGCGGGCTGCCGGTTGAGCTCGCGGGCAGGCTGCCGCTTGAGCTCCGGGGCGGGGCGAACCGGCTGCCGGGCACGCTGCCGGTTGAGCTGCCGGGCCGGTTGCCGTCCCCGCCGTACGGGGCCGTGACGGGGCGGGAGACGACGGCGCCGAGGGCGGCGGTGGCCACGAGCGCGGCGAGCGGGGCCATCGCGGAGCCGCCCTGCGCCTCGTGCCGGGAGACCGCGGTGACCGCGTAGGTGTGGGCGCCCAGCGCGGCGGCGGACGGCAGCGCGGCCAGCGCGCCTCGTGCGGCCGACCGGACGGCCCCGGCCGGTGTCGCGTTGCGTTCCGCGGGGCCGCCGCGCCGGGCGCCGGGGCTCCGGAACACCCGCGGACCCGCCGGTGAGGCCCGGCCCGCCGGTGACGCCGAAGGAGCGGTCCCGGGCGCGCGGGTCGCCGTGGCCGTCGCCGTGGCGGTGGCGCCGAGGAGGAGGTCGAGGGCGCGGGCGGCGGCCATGGTGGCGGGTGCCGCGCGGGTGTGCTTGAGGCTCAGGTCGTAGGCCCAGACCGTGGTGGCGAGGGCGGAGGCCACGGTGAGCGGGACGCGGCCCGCGCGGGCGGCGAGCGCGAGGCCGGCGGCGGTCAGGGTGGCGGAGGCGGCCAGGGCCGCGCGGGGGGTGATGCGGCCGGAGGGGAGGGGGCGGTGCGGGCGGTCGACGGCGTCCTCGTGGCGGTCGGCCCAGTCGTTGAGGGCCATGCCCGCCTCGTACAGGCACAGCGACGAGCCGATGGCGAACGCCGTGCGCCGGTTGGGGACCAGTCCGGCGGCCGCCGCGCCGGTGAGCGCGTCGCCCGGCACGGTGAAGAGGGCGGACACCCGCAGGAGTTCCGCCCATGCCCGCAGGCGCGTCCCACCCGGGCGCTTCTCCACCCCGGCCGGCAGCACCCCGGCCGACGGCACCCGCACGCCTTCGCCACGGCCGCGCCGGCCGAGCCACACCGGCAGCGGCGGTCGCAGGCGCCGCCGGGCAGCGGGACCGGCAGATCCCGACGGCATCCCGGCCCCCTGCCCCGGCGCGGGCGTCACCGGGCGTCCCGCAGGCGTGCGGCGAAGGAGAGGAGCGCCGCGTACTGGTCCGGGAGGGCCGCGGGACCCGCGTCGGGGTCCTTGAAGTAGAAGGCGAGTTCGGGCAGCGGCCCGCCGAGGCCGGCCTCGTGGGCACGGGCGAGCAGCCGGGCCAGGTCCAGGACGAGAGGGGCGGCGAGCGCCGAGTCGCAGCCCTGCCAGATGGTCTGGAGGACCATCCGGGAGCCGAGGAAGCCGTCGAAGGCGATGTGGTCCCATGCGGTCTTCCAGTCGCCGAGCGCGGGGACGTCGTCGATGTGGACCTCGCCCTCGGGGACGTGGCCCAGCACGTCGGCCAGGACGCGTTCCTTGCCGGCGTTCTTGGCGGCGGCAGCGGCGGGGTCGGCGAGCGCCGCCCCGTCGCCGCCGCCCAGGAGGTTGGTGCCGGACCAGGCGCGTACGGCCAGGGCGCGCTGCACGAACATCGGGGCGAGCACGGAGCGGAGCAGGGTCTGGCCGGTCTTGCCGTCCCGTCCGGCGTGCGGAAGGCCGCAGGTGGCGGCGGTCCCGGCGAGGGCGTCGGCGCGCAGCCCGGTGGAGGGGGTGAAGTTGGCGTAGGGGCAGCCGGCGCGGAGCGCGGCGGCCGCGTAGAGGGAGCTGGGCGGCAGCCGTACCGCGTCCGGGGCCGGCGCGGGCTCCGTGGAGGCGACGTTGATCACGACCGTGCGGGCGAGGTCGTGGCGGCGGGTGAAGGCGGTGATGTCGGAGGTGAAGGCGGTGATGAGTGCTTCGTCGGTGCGGCTGTCTCCGGGGACGGGGCCGCCGGGGCGGATCTCCGTGTCCGCCGCGGCGAGTTCCGCGCGGACGGCGGCGGCCAGGCCGTGCGGCAGGACGCCCGCCGCCGTCAGTTCCTCCGCGCGCTTCGGCAGCGGGCAGGCCGCCGTGTCGTGGCCGCCGAAGACGAGGGAGGCCGTGGGCGGGAGCCCGGAGGAGGCGAAGGGGGGTGTTTCGGTGACCATGCCCGTCGGTGGGTACAGCCCGGCGGCGACCGCCGCGCACCCCGCCACCGCGGTCGTGGCGACGGAGCCCCGCGCTCCGATGAACCAGACCCCGACCCGTCGATCAGCACGAGGTTCAGCGAACATGGCCAGCCTCCCTGGGTGTGGTGCGTTCGAGACGGCGGGCGGGGGTACGGCGCCTCCCCGCCCGCCGCCGGCTTGAGGAGCGCGGCCCTACGAGGACGAGGGCAGCTCCTTGAGTCGGATGTTGCGGAAGGACACCTGGTCGTCGGCGCCGTGGTTCTGCAGGCCGATGAAGCCGTCCTTCAGGCTCCGGGCCGGGTCGGTGTTGGTGAAGTCGTTGATTTTCACTCCGTTGAGGAAGACCTGGAGCCGCCCCCCCCGGACCCGGATCTCGTAGCTGTTCCACTGGCCGGGGGGCCGCAGCACCCGGTCCCGGGCCTTGAGGTCGGCCGACGCGAAGCCGTAGACGGCGCCGGTGGTGCGGTCGGGTGCGTCGGTGGCGTCGATCTGTATCTCGTACCCCCGGTGCACCGCCGACCACGGGTCGTCGGAGGCCGGGAAGCCGACGAAGACTCCGGAGTTGTCGTCGCCGGCCAGCTTCCAGTCGAGCTGCAGCGAGTAGGACGAGAGCTCCTTCGCCTGGTACCACATCAGCCCCATGCCGCCCTCGGTGCGCAGTTCGCCGTCCACGACGGTGAACCTGCCCGGGCCGGCCTGCTTCCAGCCCTCCGTCGAGTGCCCGTTGAAGAGGTCCCGGTAGCCGGTCCGCGGCGTGCAGTCGGCGCGGACCTGACCGGTGGCGTACCGCAGGCCGCCGAGCAGGTGCCGGCGGAAGGCGGGCTCGTCATAGGACGCGGCGGTGTGGCCGCCGCCGGTGTAGAAGGCGCGTCCGCCCTCGTAGCTCCGGCACCAGGCGATCGGGTGGTCGCCCCTCATGGTGCCGCCCTCGTAGGTGGTCTCGTCGAGGGTGGCGAGGATCCGGGCCTGGCCGCGCGGATTGGTGCGGTAGTTGTACCACTCGTCCGTGCGCTGCCAGCCGGCGGACGGCAGGTGCGCGGTCGCCGGGTGGTCGTGATCCTCGACGCGCACGGTCGCGGACTGGATGTGCGGGTGGGAGGCGAAGCGGGCGCCGACCAGCCCGCCGTAGAACTCCCAGTCGTACTCGGTGTCGGCGGCCGCGTGGACGCCCACGTACCCGCCGCCGGTGGCGACGTAGTTCTCGAACGCCTTCTGCTGGTCCGCGTCGAGGACGTCACCGGTGGTGGACAGGAAGACGACGGCGTCGTACCGGGCGAGGTTGCCGGTGGTGAACTGGCGGGGCTCCTCGGTCGCGTCGACGGTGATGTTGCTCGACGCGCCCAGCTCCTTGAGCGCGGCGGTCCCCGCCGGGATGGAGTCGTGGCGGAAGCCGGCCGTCCGGGAGAAGACCAGTACGCGTTTGGCGGTGCGGTCCACCGGCGTGCTCGACAGCTCGAAGTCGTCGATGTCGTACAGGGCGCCGCTGCCGCCCTTGAACACCAGGAACAGCTCGGTGGTCCGCCGGGGGACGGCCCGCAGCGGTACGTCGACGTCCTGGAAGGTCTCCCAGCCGCCGGTCACCGGCACCGGGGCCGAGCCCAGGAGCGTGCCGGTGGCCGAGCCGGTGCGCACCTCCAGGAAGCCGCCCGCGCCACCGGACGAGATGCGGGCGGTGAGCTTCGTCGAGCCGGTCAGGTGGTAGGGCGTGAAGGAAATCCAGTCGCCGTCGTCGATGTCACCGACGGTCCTGCCGCCGTGGGCGGTGGGCTTGTCGTACGTACGGACGCCGGACTGCGACGAGAAGTGCTCGGCCTGCCGGTGGCGGGGCTGGAGCTGTGCCTGGTCGTGGCTGGTCAGTGCGGCCTGGCCGCCGCCACCGCCGTCGGTGTACTCGGCGTCGAAGACGCCGAAGATGTTGGCGTTCGGGTCGTGCCCGCCGTCGGCGGACGTCTTGATGGTGCCGGTGCAGCCGTTGGCGGAGGTGACCGGGTGGCCGTGGCTGTCGTGGCCGAGGATGTACGTGACCTTGACCTTGGCGCAGTCGATCGTGCCGTCCTCCGGGTCGGTCACGGTCACCTTGAACGGGATCTCGTCGCCGAAGCTGAACAGCGCGCCGTTCTCCGGCAGGTTCAGCGTCACCGTGGGCGCCGTGTTGCCGACGACGACGTGCACGCCGGCCGAGCCGGTCCGCCCGGTCGGGTCCTTGGCGGTCACGGTGGCGGTGTAGGTGCCGTTCCTCCGGTAGGTGTGCGTCGGGTGGGCGGCCGTGGAGGGTGGCGTGCCGTCGCCGAAGTCCCAGGTGTAGGTGAGGGTGTCGCCGTCGGCGTCCGTGGTGCCGGCCGAGGAGAAGGCGACCCGCAGCGGCGCCTTGCCGGAAGTCCTGTTCGCCGAGGCCTCCGCGATCGGGGAGCGGCCGCCGGTGGCGTTCTCGATGCGGTACAGACCGGAGTTCTCGTCGCCGCCGAACCAGGCGGTGCCGTAGTCGAGGACGTACAGCGCGCCGTCGGGGCCGAAGGCCATGTCCATCACCTGGGTGCCGGTCCACGGCACCGGGTTGATGGACCGGACGGCGCCGTCGGCGCCGTGCTCGATGCGCTTGATCCAGCGGCGTCCGAACTCACCGGCGAAGAAGTCGCCGTCGTACGCCTCGGGGAACTTCACGGGAGAGGTGTTCGCGGGGTCGTAGCGGTAGACGGGTCCGCCCATCGGCGACTCGGAGCCGGAGCCGAACTCGGGCACCGACCCGCCGTCGTACGGGATCCACGCGGGCTCGGCCGGCGGCAGGTCCACCAGGCCGGTGTTGAGCGCGGAGTCGTTCCTGGGAGCCGCGCAGTCGAAGGCGGCGCCGGAGACCTCGGTGGCGAAGTCGTAGTCGACGTAGGGCTCGTTGGCGCCGGTGCAGAAGGGCCAGCCGAAGTTGCCCGGCTTGGTGACGCGGGCGAACTCGACCTGTCCCGCCGGACCGCGCCGGGGGTCGGCCGCGCCCGCGTCGGGCCCGTAGTCGCCGACGTACAGGACGCCCGTCTTCTTGTCGACGCTGAAGCGGAAGGGGTTGCGGAAGCCCATCGCGTAGATCTCGGGCCGCGTCCTGGCCGTTCCGGGTGCGAAGAGGTTGCCGTCGGGGACGGTGTACGAGCCGTCGTCGGCGACCTTGATGCGCAGGATCTTGCCGCGCAGGTCGTTGGTGTTGCCCGAGGTCCGCCGGGCGTCGTAGGCGGGGTTGCGGCCGGGGCGGTCGTCGATGGGGGTGTAGCCGTCGGAGGCGAACGGGTTGGAGTCGTCGCCGGTGGAGAGGTAGAGGTTGCCCTGCGCGTCGAAGTCGATGTCACCGCCGACGTGGCAGCAGATGCCGCGCGTGGCCGGGATGTCGATGACCTTCTTCTCGCTGGCGTTGTCGAGGGTGCCGTCGGCCTTGAGGACGAAGCGGGAGAGCCGGTTGACGCCTTCGTACCGGGCGAGGTCGGCGGCCGTGCCGTCGGTGGGCGCGTCACCGGCCGGGGTGTCGAGCGGCGGCGCGTAGTAGAGGAAGACGGCCCGGTTCCGCTCGAAGGCGGGGTCGAGGGCGATGCCCTGGAGTCCTTCCTCGTCGTGCGAGTAGACCGGTACGGTGCCGATGACCTTGGTGTTCCCGGCCGCGTCGGTGCGGCGCAGTTCGCCGTTCCGGGAGGTGTGCAGCACGCTGCGGTCGGGCAGTACGGCCAGCGACATCGGTTCGCCGACCTCCTCGCCGCCCTTGGCGAGGGTGACCTGCTGGAACTGCTCCTCGGCGGCGGCTGCCGCCTCGGAGGAAGCCGGTGCGGCGGGTGCGGCTGCGGCGCCCTGCCCGGCGCCCAGGGCGAACGACGTCATGGCGAGCAGGCCACCGGTGAGGAGTGCGAGCGCGTTGCGCCCGCGGAGCCGTTGTCTGTGCACGAGTGTCCTCCGGAAAAGGCCGGCCGTGAGCCGGTCGTACGGGGGCGGGATGTCCGGATGTCCGGGGACCGGCGTGCGCCGTCACGCTGGTCTGTCCTGTACACCTCAGGGACCGTAGCCGGGTTGGTCCGGTGCCGAAAGCCCTTGCGCCGCAGTTCGGTTGAACTTTTTCCCGGCGCAGGACAAAGCCGTGCAGGGGCAGGCCGGACCGGCCCGGCAGCCCCCTGGCCACCGGGCCTCGACCTGCGGTGATGCTCTAGTCGCCACCCCCGAAGGCGGCGTCGAAGGACGCGGACGGCGGGTCGAAGTCGTACCGCTTGAGGGTGGCAAGCGCTTCCGGAGCACCCGTCAGCCGGTCCATGCCGGCGTCCTCCCACTCCACCGACACCGGCCCGTCGTAGCCGATCGACCGCAGCATCCGGAACACGTCCTCCCACGGCACCTCGCCGTGCCCGGCCGACACGAAGTCCCAGCCGCGCCGCGGGTCGCCCCACGGCAGGTGGGAGCCCAGCCGGCCGTTGCGGCCGTCCAGGCGCCGCCGTGCCTCCTTGCAGTCGACGTGGTAGATCCGGTCCCGGAAGTCGTACAGGAAACCGACGGGGTCGATGTCCTGCCACACGAAGTGGCTGGGGTCGAAGTTCAGCCCGAAGGCCGGGCGCCGGTCCACCGCCTCCAGGGCGCGCTGCGTCGTCCAGTAGTCGTACGCGATCTCGCTCGGGTGCACCTCGTGGGCGAAGCGCACGCCTTCCGCGTCGAAGACGTCCAGGACCGGGTTCCAGCGCTCGGCGAAGTCCTCGTACCCCCGCTCGATCATCCGCTCGGGGACCGGCGGGAACATCGCCACCAGGTGCCAGATGGAGGAGCCCGTGAAGCCGATGACGGTCTGGACGCCGAAGGCGGCGGCCGCCCGCGCGGTGTCCGCGAGCTCCCGCGCCGCCCGCTGCCGGACGCCCTCGGGGTCTCCGTCGCCCCAGACGCGCGGCGGCACGATGGCCCGGTGGCGCTCGTCGATGGGGTGGTCGCAGACGGCCTGGCCCACCAGGTGGTTGGAGATCGCCCAGCACCGCAGCCCGTACGTGTCGAGCAGGGCGCGCCGCCCGTCGAGGTACGACGGATCGGCGAGGGCCCTGTCGACCTCGAAGTGGTCGCCCCAGCAGGCGAGTTCCAGCCCGTCGTAGCCGAAGTCACGGGCGAGCCGGCAGACCTCCTCCAGGGGCAGGTCGGCCCACTGGCCGGTGAAGAGGGTGAAGGGACGTGGCACGGCTGCGGCCTCCTAGACGGTGACGGGGGTGTAGACGGCGTTCTTCTCCGCGCTCTCCTCCACGGCCGCCAGCACCCTCTGCACCTGGAGCCCGTCCTCGAAGGACGGGGCCGGCTCGGTGCCCGAGGCGATGGCGTCCACCAGGTCGCGCGCCTGGTGGGTGAAGGTGTGCTCGTAGCCGAGGGCGTGGCCCGGCGGCCACCATGCCTCCAGGTACGGGTGGTCCTGTTCGGTGACGAGGATCCGGCGGAAGCCGGCCGACCGGGCGGGCTCGGTCTGGTCGTGGAACGACAGTTCGTTCAGCCGCTCGAGGTCGAAGGAGAGCGAACCGCGCTCGCCGTTGATCTCCAGGCGCAGGGCGTTCTTGCGGCCCGCCGCCATCCGGGTCGTCTCGAAGGTGGCCAGCGCTCCGGAAGCCAGCCGTCCGGTGAACACCGCGGCGTCGTCGACCGTGACCGCACCGCGCTCGGCACCCCCCGGCGCCGACAGCCCCGCGGACGCCCCGGCGGGCAGGGGCCGTTCCCGTACGAACGTCTCGGTGAGCGCGGAGACGCCCACCAGCCGCTCCCCCGCCAGGTACTGGGCGAGGTCCACGATGTGCGCGCCGAGGTCGCCGAGCGCGCCCGACCCGGCGTGCGCGCGCTGCAACCTCCACGTCAGGGGGAAGGCGGGGTCCACCAGCCAGTCCTGGAGGTACGCCACCCGCACGTGCCGCAGCACGCCCAGCCGCCCTTCGGCGATCATCCGCCGCGCGTACGTCATGGCCGGTACGCGACGGTAGTTGAACCCGACCATCGCCACCTGGCCGCGCGCACGGGCCCGCGCGGCGGCCGCCGCCATGGCCTCCGCCTCGGCGACCGTGTTCGCCAGGGGCTTCTCGCACAGCACGTGCTTGCCCGCCTCCAGCGCGGCGATCGCGATCTCGGCATGGCTGTCGCCGGGCGTGCAGATGTCGACCAGTTGGACGTCGTCCCGGGCGACGAGGTCCCGCCAGTCGGTCTCGGCGGCGGCCCAGCCGTGCCGGTTTGCGGCGGCCCGCACGGCGGCCGGGTCGCGTCCGCAGACCGCCGCGAGCCGGGGCCGCACGGGCAGGTCGAAGACCCGGCCCACGGTGCGCCACCCCTGCGAGTGCGCGGCGCCCATGAAGGCGTACCCGACCATGCCGATTCCCAGTGCGGGTGCCGCCTCCTGACGGTCCGCCGCTCTCTTCTGCGCCTGCGCCATACGGGTTCCTCCTCGTCGGTTGCTCGGTGGGGACGGGCCGACCGGGGTCAGCTGAAGCCCGTGGGCAGGTACTCGTCGACGTTCTCCTTGGTGACCACCGCCGAGTACAGGGTGATCGAGGCGGGGATCTCCAGCTCGGACATGCCGCCGATGCCCTTCTTCCGGCCCAGTGCCCGGGCCAGGTCGATGGCGGACGCGGCCATGGTCGGCGGGTAGAGCACCGTCGCCTTGAGGACGCCCTTGTCGGCCTTGATGGCGTCCATCGCCGACCTGGCGCCCGCACCGCCGACCATGACGAAGTCGTCGCGGCCCGCCTGCTGGATGGCCCGCAGGGCGCCCACGCCCTGGTCGTCGTCGTGGTTCCACAACGCGTCGAACCGCTGCTGGGCCTGGAGGAGCTGCGCCATCCTGGCCTGCCCGGACTCGACGGTGAACTCGGCCGCCTGCCGCGCCACCTTCCGGATGTTCGGGTAGTTCTTCAGTGCGTCGTCGAAGCCCTGGGTGCGCTGCTTGGTGAGCTCCAGGTTGTCCATCCCGGCGAGTTCGACGACTTTGGCGTCAGGCTTGTCCTTGAGCCGTTCGCCGATCCAGCGGCCGGCGTTGAGGCCCATGCCGTAGTTGTCGCCGCCGATCCAGCAGCGGTAGGCCTGGGGGGAGGCGAAGACCCGGTCGAGGTTGATCACCGGGATGCCGGCCTTCATGGCCTGGAGTCCGACCTGTGTGAGGGCCTTGCCGTCGGCCGGCAGGATCACCAGCACGTCGACCTTCTTGTTGATGAGCGTCTGGATCTGGCCGATCTGGGTGGCGGTGTCGTTCGACCCCTCCGTGATCTCCAGCGTCACCTCGGAGTACTTCTTCGCCCGCTCCTTGGCGTTGACGTTGATGGCGTTGAGCCACCCGTGGTCGGCCTGCGGGCCGGCGAAACCGATGGTGACGGGCGTGCCGGGCTTGTCGTCGGCGGCCGGGGCGCCGCCGGCGGCCGGGCCGGCGTTCTTCGGCTCGTTGCTGGTGCAGGCGGACAGCAGGGCGCCGGCGGAGGCGGCGGCGGTGAGGGTCAGCAGTCCTCTGCGGCTGGTTTCGGGCATGGTGGTGGAACCCTTTCCGTAGGGCGGTCGTGCGGAGGTGCCGGGGCGTCAGGCCCCGTCGGCGTCGCGCGCGGTACGGCGCTGGACCAGGACGGCGGCGACGATGATCGCGCCCTTGGCGATCTGCTGGACGTCGCTCTGGAGATTGTTGAGGGCGAAGATGTTGGTGATCGTGGTGAAGACGAGGACACCGAGCACGGAGCCGGCGATGGTGCCGCGTCCGCCGCTGAGCAGGGTGCCTCCGATGATGGCGGCGGCGATCGCGTCGAGCTCGTACAGGTTGCCGTTGGTGTTCTGGCCGGAACCCGCGAGGACGATCAGCAGGAAGGCCGCGATGCCGCAGCACAGGCCCGACAGTAGGTACAGATGGAGGCGCTGGCGGCGTACGTCGATTCCGGCGAGCCGGGCGGCTTCCGCGTTGCCGCCGACGGCGACGGTCCGCCGGCCGAAGGTGGTCCGGTTCAGCAGCAGCCAGCCGACGACGGTGACGGCGGCGAAGACCAGCACCAGCGGCGGTACGCCGAGGAGGTACGCGTCGGGGACGCCGAGGTCGAGGACCGACTGCACGGTGACGATCTGCGTCCTGCCGTCGGTGATCTGCAGGGCGAGCCCGCGTGCCGAGGCCAGCATGGCCAGGGTCGCGATGAAGGGCACCAGCCCGCCGTACGCGATGAGCAGCCCGTTCACCAGTCCGCAGCCCAGCCCGACGACGACCGCGGTGAAGAGGATGCCGGCGAAGCCGTACTCCTGGGTGGCGACCGTGGTGGCCCACACGGACGCGAGGGCGACGATCGCCCCGACCGACAGGTCGATGCCGCCGCTGGTGATGACGAAGGTCATGCCGACGGTGACGACCCCGATGACGGACGCCTGGGTGAGGACCAGCTGGAGGTTGGAGGTGTCGAGGAACTGGTCCGGCTTGGTGATCCCGCCGACCGCGACCAGCACGGCGAGGACACCGAGCAGGGTCAGGTTGCGGACGTCGGCCCGCCGGCCCGGCGGCCGCCCGGAGGCTCTGGCGAGGGGTGGTTCGGCGGTCGTGGCCGGCGCGGGCTGCGTCATGGCGTCGGGCTCCCTTCCATCACGAGGTCGAGTACGCGGTGTTCGTCGAGCTCCCGGGCCGGCGCCGTGTGGACGACGCGCCCTTCCCGGAGCACCAGCACCCGGTCGGCGAGGCCCAGCACCTCGGGGACCTCGCTGGAGACGAGGAGGACGGCCAGCCCCTCGTCGGCGAGGCGCCGGATGACGGCGTACAGCTCGGCGCGTGCCCCGACGTCCACCCCGCGCGTGGGCTCGTCGAGGAGCAGCACACGGCAGCCGCGGAGCAGCCAGCGGGCGAGGACGGCCTTCTGCTGGTTGCCGCCGGAGAGCGTGCGGACCGGGGCGTCGGGGTTGTCGGGGCGCAGCGACAGCTCGCGGGTGGCGCGGCGCGCGGCGTCGCGCTCGGCGGTCCGGTCGAGCCAGCCGGCGCGCGAGAAGCGGGCCAGGGACGACACGGAGACGTTGCGGGTGACCGATTCGAGCATCAGCAGGCCCTGGGCCTTGCGCTCCTCGGGCGCGAGGCCGATCCCCGCGCGGACGGCGGCACGCACGCTGCCCGGCCGCAGGGGCCGGCCGTCGACGAGGACGCGCCCGGCGGTGGGGCGGCGGGCGCCGTACACGGTCTCCAGGATCTCGGAGCGCCCGGAGCCGACGAGGCCGGCCAGGCCGACGATCTCGCCGGGCCGCAGTTCGAGGTCGACGGGCGCGAACTCGCCGTCCCGCGCCAGCCCTTCGACCGTCAGGACGGGCCGGGCGGTGGGTGCGCCCGCGGCGGGGCGGGGCTCGGGGAAGACGTACTCGACATTCCGACCGGTCATCATGGCAACGATGTCCCGGGTCGGGGTGGCCGCCGCCGGCAGTCCGCCGGCGACGGCCCGCCCGTCCTTCAGGACCGTGACGCGGTGGCCGATGCGCCGGATCTCCTCCAGCCGGTGGGAGATGTACACGACGGCCACCCCCGCCGCCGTGAGGTCGGCGACGATCCGGAAGAGGTTGGCCGTCTCGTCCGGATCGAGCGCGGCGGACGGTTCGTCCATCACGATGAGCCGGACGTCGTGGGAGAGCGCACGGGCCATGGAGACGATCTGCCGCTGGGCCGCGGACAACTCGGCCACGGGCCGGCCGGGGTCGATCTCCGCGTGGCCGAGGCGGCGCAGCAGTCCGGCGGTGGCGGCGCGGGCGCGCCTGCCGCGCACCACGAAACCGGCGGTGGTCGGCTCGTGCCCGAGGAAGACGTTCTCGGCGACCGACAGGCCCTCCACCAGATCGAGTTCCTGGTAGATGGTGGCGATGCCGAGCCGCATGGCGGCGATCGGCGACCTGAGGGTGACGGGTGCGCCGCGCCAGGTGATCTCGCCGGCGTCGGGCTGGTGGGCCCCGGCGAGCACCTTGATGAGGGTGGACTTGCCGGCCCCGTTCTGCCCCAGCAGGCAGTGGACCTCGCCGGACCTCACCTCCAGGTCGACGCCGTCGAGGGCCCGGACACCGGGGAACGCCTTGGTGATCCCGGACATGGTGAGCAGCGGTGGTTCTGGTGTTGCCATGACGAATCCCCTCGGCGGGCGGTGTGCGGTGCCGGTGAGCGGACAGGGCGGAGGATCAGGAACGGGTGCGCGTGCCGGTACGGGGGCGCGCACCCATGGCTGTGCGGGGGCGGTACGGCACCGGGTGCGGGTGCCGTCCCGTGCGGGCGGTGCCGGTGGGGTGCGGGGCGCCGGTGCGGTCGTAGGGGCGGTCGCAGGTGCTGGTGCCGGTGGTGGTACGAGGACGGGTACGGCTGAACGGCTGTGCGCTGGACGGCGGTACGGGTGCGGTGCGGTGATGCGCGGGTGCAGTCCCCGGTCCCGAGCCCGGGCCCGGGGCGGTCGGCGTCAGGCCGGGGAGAACAGGTGGTCGCTGATGAGCCGCGCGGCGCCGATGACTCCGGCGGCCGCGCCCAGCTCCCCCAGCACGATGGGCAGATTGCCCGTCGCCAGGGGAAGTGACGTGCGGTAGACCTGGGTACGGACGCTGGCGAGCAGGTTGTGGCCGAGGCCGGTGACGCCACCGCCGATCACCACCAGGCCCGGGTTGAAGAAGCTGACGAGCCCGGCGATGACCTGGCCGACCCGGTTGCCGCCCTCCCGGATCAGCGCGAGGGACGTGGCGTCACCGGCCGCCGCGGCCGCGGCGACGTCCACGGCGGTGAGCCGCCCCGCGCCCTCCAGGCGGCGGGCGAGTTCCTCCGACCGGCCGGCGCGCGCCGCGTCCTCGGCGTCCCGGGCGAGCGCGGCGCCGCTGAAGTGCGCCTCCAGGCAGCCCCGGTTGCCGCACGCGCAGGCGCGGCCGTCCGGGACGACCTGGATGTGCCCGATGTCGCCGGCGCTGCCGGTCGTACCGCGGTAGACCTCGCCACCGACGACGATGCCGCAGCCGATGCCGGTACCGATCTTGACGCAGAGGAAGTCGCCGACCGAGCGGGCGACGCCCGCGTGCTGCTCCCCCATCGCCATCAGGTTCACGTCGTTGTCCACCATGACCGGGCAGCCGAGCTCCTGGCTGAGCGCCTCGCGCACCGGGAAGCCGTCCCAGCCGGGCATGATCGGCGGCGCCACCGGTACGCCCTCGGGGAAGCGGACCGGTCCCGGTACGCCGATCCCGGCGCCGTCGAAACCCTCGGCGAGGCCGGACGCCTTGAGCTTGGCGGCCATGGCGAGGACCTGTTCGAAGACCGCGACGGGGCCCTCGCGCACGTCCATGGGGTGGTTGAGGTGGCCGAGGACCTCCAGCTCCGCGTTGGTGACCGCCACGTCGACCGAAGTGGCGCCGATGTCGACACCGAGGAAGCGCAGGGCGGGCGCGAGGCGGATGTTGTGCGAGCGGCGCCCGCCGCGCGAGGCGGCCAGGCCGTCCGCCACCACCAGGCCGGTCTCCAGGAGACGGTCGACCTCGACGGCGAGCTTGGAGCGGGAGAGGTCGACCTGGTCGCCCAGTTGGGCCCGGGAGTTGGGTCCGCCGTCACGCAGCAGCCGCAGCAGCCGCGCCTGGTGCGCATTGGCGGGTCGAGCCGTCATACGTCTCACGCGCCCCTCCCCGCCTCCATGGCTCGGCGTTGCCTCACGGACCGGCGGACAGCCGCCGTGTCCGACCGGGCTTTCGCAGGGGAACGTAGCAGCGCTTTGCCACAGGGGGAAGAAGTTGCGCAGCAATCCGCGCCGACTTTCTCCTCACCGAGGACAAAGGGGGGCGGCGGCCCGAACGACGGCCGGCAGCAGGCCGGTTCGCACAGCGCCGCTGGTCCGCGGTCGGCGTGGCGGCGGTGCGGGCCGTCGCCCCGGAGGGACCGGGCCCCGGACCGGCCCGGGTGCCCTCACGGAATGCGGACGACCTGGCCGGCGTACGACAGGTTGCCGCCGAAGCCGAAGAGCAGGGCCGGCGCACCGGAGGTGACCTCGCCGCGTTCGACGAGCTTGGAGAAGGCCATCGGGATCGAGGCGGCCGAGGTGTTCCCCGACTCGGTCACGTCCCGGGCGATGACGGCGTTGACCGCGCCGATCCGCTGCGCGATCGGCTCGATGATGCGCAGGTTGGCCTGGTGCAGGACGACCGCGGCGAGCTCCTCGGGCGCGACGCCGGCCCGCTCGCACACCCGGCGGGCGATGGGCGGGAGCTGGGTGGTGGCCCAGCGGTAGACCGACTGGCCCTCCTGGGCGAAGCGCGGCGGGGTGCCCTCGATGCGGACGGCGTGCCCCATCTCGGGCACCGAGCCCCACAGCACCGGGCCGATCCCGGCGCCCGCGGAGTCCGGCGCGGCCTCGACGACCGCCGCGCCCGCGCCGTCGCCGACCAGGACGCAGGTGGTCCGGTCCGTCCAGTCGGCGACCTCGGTCATCTTGTCGGCGCCGATGACGAGGACGCGGCTCGCGGACCCGGCGCGCACGGCGTGGTCGGCGGTGGCCAGCGCGTGCGTGAAACCGGCGCACACCACGTTGAGGTCCATGGTGGCGGGGGACACCATGCCGAGCCGGGCGGCGACCCGGGCGGCGGTGTTCGGGGAGCGGTCGATCGCCGTGGAGGTGGCGACGAGGACCAGGTCGACGTCGGCTGGGGTGAGCCCGGCCGAGGCGAGGGCCTTGGCCCCCGCGTGCGCGGCCATCTCGTCGACCGGTTCGTCCGGGCCCGCCACGTGCCGGGTACGGATGCCGACCCGGCTGCTGATCCACGCGTCGCTGGTGTCGACCAGCGCGGCCAGATCGTCGTTGGTGAGCACCTTGGCGGGCTGGTAGTGCCCGAGCGCGGCGATACGAGTGCCCGTCATGCCCGGGACCCCCTTGGGTGAGCGAATCGTACGAGGTGGAGGGCGCGCGGGAAGGGCGCGCACGAGTTCCCCAGTCTGGCCAGCGACTCACCGGTAACAGGGCAGCTGATCCGACAGGATTCCCGGCCGCCGATTGGAGACTCCGCAACATCTCCCGGGGCACCGGCCGTCTGCCGAAGGGCCGCCAACCTGGGTGTGGACCGGGGCCGCGCCGCGTCCGGCAGCCCAGGCGTACCGCCGCCCTCACCGCGGCGCGGCGGACGGGGACGGCCACGGTCCGCGCCTCCCGCCCGGCCGGCTGCGACCTCGTCCCGCGCGTGCAGGACAATGAGACGGTCGAGGTCGCCTTCACCGCACGACAGCCCGGTGGCCCACGGCACCCTCCGCGCCAACGGCCGGTGCGGCCACCAGCAGGACAGACAGCACGTACAGCACCTCCGGAACCGGGACTGAGGAGTCATGGGACGGGTCACCGAGCGCCGCCGCGTCATCCGCATCCGGGACGGAGCCGTCTCCGCCCGCCCCGACACCCTCGTCGCGGAGGAGCCCCTGGAGATCCGGCTGAACGGCCGGCCCCTCGCCATCACCATGCGCACGCCGGGCGACGACTTCGCGCTCGCGGCGGGTTTCCTCGTCAGCGAGGGCGTCCTCGGCTCGGCGTCGGACGTGCGCTCCGTCGTGTACTGCGCCGGCGCCACGGAGGACGGCTCGAACACGTACAACGTGGTGGACGTCCAGCTCGCCCCGGGCGTCCCGGTGCCGGACATCACGCTGGAGCGCAACGTCTACACGACGTCGTCGTGCGGGCTGTGCGGCAAGGCCAGCCTCGACGCCGTACGCACCACCGCGCGCTTCCCCATCGCCGACACTCCCCCGCTGCGGCTGGAGCCGGGGCTGCTGGCGGAACTGCCGGAGCGGCTGCGCGGGGCGCAGCGGGTCTTCGACCGGACCGGCGGGCTGCACGCGGCCGCGCTGTTCTCGGAGGACGGCGAGCTGCTGGACGTACGGGAGGACGTCGGCCGCCACAACGCGGTGGACAAGCTGGTGGGGCGCGCGCTGCGCGAGGACCGGCTGCCGCTGGACCGGGCGGTGCTGCTGGTGTCGGGGCGCGCCTCCTTCGAGCTGGCCCAGAAGGCGGTGATGGCGGGCATCCCGGTGCTGGCGGCGGTGTCGGCGCCGTCGTCGCTCGCGGTGGACCTGGCGGCCGAGACGGGCCTGACACTGGTGGGCTTCCTGCGCGGCCGGAACATGAACGTGTACGCGGGCGAGGACCGCATCGCCCTGCCGGCCGCGGCCTCGCGGGGCTGAGCGGCGGCTGTCCGGCCCGCGGCACCATGGCCCGGGCCGCGACACCAGGCCCGGGCCGCGGAAAGCGCGGGGAGGCGGCGGACCGGCCCGCGATGCGCCCCCGCGCCGGCCGGCGGCACGCCCGAGCGCTACGCCCGCGGCGGGTCGATCATCTGGAGCGTGAGCGTGTCCGGGGGCTGCGCGACACCCGGCCCGCCCGCCTCGACCCACGCCAGGATGTCGTCGAGGCAGTCGTCGTCCAGCGCCCAGCCGACCCACGCGGCACGGGCGCCCCGCCGGCGACCCTCCGTGGAAGGCTGTACGACCACGACATTGGCCTGGCCGCACGGGCCGAGGCAGTCGCTGGTGCGGACGGCGAGCCGCCCGCCGGAGGCGGCCGCGGCCTCCTGCAGCCGCCGCAGCTGACCGGCGTGGTCGGTGCCGGGGTGCTTGCGGGCGTCGCCGCAGCAGCAGCCCCGGCAGACCACGAGGCTGCAGGGGCGGGACGCGCCGGGGCGTATCCAGGAGCGGGCGGCGGGGTCGCGGTTCAGCGGGTCGCGGTTCACCGGGCGGCGTCCGGCGTC
The DNA here is from genome assembly GCF_044455245.1 of Streptomyces sp. NPDC051310. Classification (NCBI taxonomy): domain Bacteria; kingdom Bacillati; phylum Actinomycetota; class Actinomycetes; order Kitasatosporales; family Streptomycetaceae; genus Streptomyces; species Streptomyces sp. NPDC051310. The sequence goes on along the minus strand of NZ_JBITEO010000008.1, from coordinate 79,601 downwards.
AGGGCGGCAGCCCGCGTGACGGTCCCGAGGCGCGGGAAGTTCAGCTCGACGGCCGCCCGGTGCTCCTCGGGGGTGAGGGCCGTCAGGGCGTCCTCGGCGAAGTACAGGTCGTAGCCCAGGTCGGCGGCGGAGCGGGCGGTGGACTCGACGCCGAGGTTGGTGGCGATGCCGCCGAACACGAGGGTCGTGACACCGCGCTCGGTGAGCAGGTCGTGCAGCGCGGTGCCGTGGAAGCCGCCGATGGTGCGCTTGACGACGACGAGGTCGCCGTCCTGGACCAGACCGGGGACGAAGCCGCTGCCCGGGGGCTGGGGGTCGGTGCCCGGGCGCTCGGCGCGGATGAGGACGACGGGCGCGCCCGCCGCGCGGAACGCCGCCGCGAGACCGGTGGCGGTGGCGACGACCTCGCCCCCGGGGCGGGGGGCGAGCGGCAGGGCGACGATGCGCTCCATCAGGTCGACCAGGACGAGCGCGGCGCGGCTGGCATCGAATGCGGGCATGGCGTCACGGTAGCCGCCGGGATGATCACCCCCGGCCGGTGGGGTCGCGATCCGGCCCGCCGGCGGGCGGGCGGTACGGACGCGGTCCACCCCCCGCCCGGATCCGCCCCCGTGACGGATCCGCCCCCCGCCGGGTCCGGCACGGGGCTCGGTCCGGCACGGTTGGCCCGCTCCGGGACCGGGCGGTTCAGTCGTCGATGAAATCGGTGAGGACGCAGTGGTCGACCAGCGCCGGATGCTTCTGGTAGCCGCTGGGGGTCGCGAAGCTCGGGTGGCAGTTGAGGATCAGCATGCCGGACTGGGTCATGCCCCGCGCCGCCCGGGTGCTGTGCATGACGTGCTGTTCCCCCGAGTGCGCATGTATGTGATCTCGAGCGCCGCGACCAGGGGGCGCTTAACGTGTCCATGCCAAACGAGTGGGCGCGCGTGTGCGCGGCGTACAGATTCGGTGGAGATTCGCCTCCGCCCTCCTTACTCGTAAGTCAGGATCCTTCGCCGCGCACCCCCCGTGGCCGGGCACGGAGCGTCTGACCTGTGACGATGCGTCATGTGCGGGCTTCCCGAAGCACCTCCCGCCGCGCCTGCCGGTGGGGTACCGTCACCCTCCGCTGTGCGGAGCGTCACAAGGAGCAGGCCCTTGCGCGAGTTCACCGTCCCACCCATGGCGACAGCTCCCCTGGTCGGCGGGCTGGCCGACGCCGTGTTCGACCATGCCCGGGACGACCCGGACCGGGTCGCGCTCGGCCGCAAGGGCGCGGACGGGCAATGGCACGACGTCACCTCGGCACAGTTCCGCGACGAGGTACTGGCGCTCGCGAAGGGGCTGCTCTCCCAGGGCGTGCGGTTCGGGGACCGCGTCGCGATCATGTCCCGCACGCGCTACGAGTGGACGCTGTTCGACTTCGCGCTGTGGACGGTGGGCGCCCAGCCGGTGCCGGTCTACCCCACCTCCTCCGCCGACCAGGTGCACTGGATGCTGTACGACGCCGAGGTGACCGCGTGCGTGGTCGAGCACGAGGACGACGCCATGACCATCGGCTCGGTGATCGACCGGCTGCCGCGGCTCCAGCGGCTGTGGCAGCTGGACGCGGGCGCGGTCGACGAGCTGGTGGCGGCGGGCGCGGACATCGACGAGGAGGTCGTGCACCGCCACCGGCGGGCGGTCACCCCGGAATCGGTCGCCACCGTGATCTACACGTCCGGGACGACCGGCCGCCCCAAGGGCTGCGTCCTCACCCACGCCAACTTCATGTTCGAGGCGGACACCCTGGTCGACCGCTGGGAGACGGTGTTCCGCTCCAAACCGGGCGACGAGGCGTCGACGCTGCTGTTCCTGCCGCTCGCGCACGTCTTCGGGCGGATGGTGGAGGTGTCGGCGATCCGCAAGCGGGTGAAGATCGGGCACCAGCCGGTGCTGGCGGCGAGCGCGCTGCTGCCGGACCTGGCGGCGTTCCGGCCGACGTTCGTCCTGGCCGTGCCGTACATCTTCGAGAAGGTCTTCCACGCGGCGCGGCGCGCGGCGGAGGCGGCCGGCAAGGCGGGCCCCTTCGACAAGGCGGTCGAGGTGGCGGTGCGCTACGCCGAGGCGCTGGAGCTCAAGGCGTTCGGCCTCGGCCCCGGCCCGTCCGCGGCGCTGCGCATGCAGCACCAGTTCTTCGACAAGGTCGTCTACGGCAAGGTCCGCGACGCCCTCGGCGGCCGGGTGCGGCACGCCATGTCCGGCGGCTCGGCCATGTCCCGGCGCCTCGGCCTGTTCTTCGAGGGCGCGGGCGTGACGGTGTACGAGGGGTACGGCCTGACCGAGTCGTCGGCGGCCGCGACCGCGAACCCGCCCGAGCGCACGAAGTACGGCACCGTGGGCCAGCCGATCCCGGGCACGACGGTGCACATCGCCGACGACGGCGAGATCTGGCTGCGCGGCGGGCATGTCTTCTCCGGCTACCTCAACGACCCCGCCGCGACCGACACCGTCCTCAAGGACGGCTGGCTGGCCACCGGCGACCTCGGCGCACTGGACGCCGAGGGGTACCTGACCATCACCGGGCGGAAGAAGGACATCCTGGTGACGTCGGGCGGCAAGAGCGTCGCCCCGGCCACCCTGGAGGAGCGGGTGCGGGCGCATCCCCTGGTGGCGCAGTGCATCGTCGTCGGCAACGACCGCCCGTACATCGCGGCGCTGGTCACCATCGACCAGGAGGCGGTCGCACACTGGCTGGCGATGCAGAACCGGGCTCCCCTGCCGCCGGCCGAGCTGGTGCGCGACCCGTCGCTGGAGATGGAGATACGACGGGCGGTGGTGTCCGCGAACACGACGGTGTCGCAGGCCGAGTCCATCCGGACGTTCCGCATACTGGCGCATCCGTTCACCGAGGAGCACGGCCTGCTGACACCGTCGCTGAAGCTGAAGCGCAAGGCGATCGAGACGGTGTACGCGGCCGAGGTCGACGCGCTGTACCGGTGACGGACCACGGTCAATAGGTGCCTCGGGGAACAGGTCGGGGTAGGTGCTCGTTGACCATCGGAGTACGCAAGGAACACGACGTAAGGATCGACCGCTCGTGAGCAAGGTCCCCTCCATCACCCTCAACAACGGCGTCACCATGCCGCAGCTCGGCTTCGGCGTCTGGCAGGTCCCCGACGACGAGGCGGCGAAGGCGGTGGGCACGGCCCTCGACGCCGGTTACCGCAGCATCGACACCGCCGCGGTCTACGAGAACGAGAAGGGCACCGGCGAGGCCATCGCCGCCTCCGGCATCGCGCGCGAGGAGCTCTTCGTCACCACCAAGCTCTGGAACAGCGAGCAGGGCTACGACTCGACGCTGCGGGCGTTCGACGCTTCGCTGGGCCGGCTCGGCCTCGACTACGTCGACCTCTACCTGATCCACTGGCCGCTGCCCTCCAAGGACCTGTACGTCGACACGTACAAGGCCTTCGAGAAGATCCACGCGGACGGCCGCGCCCGGGCGATCGGCGTCTCCAACTTCCTCCCGGACCACCTGGAGCGCCTCATCGGCGAGACCTCGGTCGTGCCGGTGCTCAACCAGATCGAGCTGCACCCGCAGCTCCAGCAGGCCGAGTCCCGGGCGTACCACGCCCGGCACGACATCCACACCGAGGCGTGGTCGCCGCTGGGGCAGGGCAAGGGCCTGCTGGAGGTGCCCACCGTCGTGGCCATCGCCCGCAAGCACGACCGCACCCCGGCGCAGGTGGTGCTGCGCTGGCACCTGCAGATCGGCAACGTGGTGATCCCGAAGTCCGTGACACCCTCGCGGATCCAGGAGAACATCGACGTCTTCGACTTCGAGCTGGACGCCGACGACCTGGCGGCCTTCGCGGCCCTCGACGAGGGCAAGCGGCTGGGCCCGGACCCGGCCACGTTCGACTACAGCTGACCGTCCTCGGCGCGGCGGGCGATGCCCGCTCAGCAGGCGATGCCCTGGGAGCGGAGCCAGTCGCACTGCGTCTCGCCGGAGGTCCTGCCGCCGTCGTACGCGCGCGGGTCCCGGTACCCGGGGCCCACGGGCTCGTGGTCCTCGAACACGCCGTCGCCGTCCACGTCGCCGCCGTCGGGGTGGATCCGCCCGTCCGGGTTGCGGCAGGCCGCCCGGTCGGCCGGGTCGGTGGTGCAGACGCCGCGGCCCTCGTCGCCGGTGCCGGGCGCAACGGCTTGCTGCGCCGCCCCGGCCTGGCCGGCGAGCGCGGCGACGACGGGGGTGCTGTCGAACGCCAGCCGCACGGCGGCGGGCTGCTGGGCGGGCCGCTGTGCGGCCGGGGCCGAATCCGCGCCGCAGGCGGTAAGGGTGAACGGCAGGGTCATGGCCAGGAGCACCGAGCCGACGAGAGCGGCGGTCCGGCGGCGGGGAGCCGAGTCGAGTTCCATCATGCGCCCGCTGTCTGTGGTCCGGATGGGCGGTCCACGGTACGGCGCCCATGGGGACGGGTCAACGGCCGCCCGTCCCCGGGGCGCCCGGGCGCGTCGTGACGCGGCTGCGTCCCGGTGCCCCGATGCCACGGTCCCCGGGGGCCTCGCTGCCGCGCGTCAGGTGGTGAGCAGACGGTTGAAGAACGACCGGTACTTGTGCAGCGCCATCCGCAGGTCCTCGGTGTTCGCCTCCTCACCGCGGTTCCACTGACCTTCCAGGTCCCTCTTGTGGTCGGCGAAGTTCGACGCCAGCTGCTGCATGACGTCGGCGACCAGGGCGTCGGCCTTGTGCACGGCCTCGCGCGGATCGTCGACGAACTCGTTCTGGATCGACTGCCAGCGCTCGCGGAAGCGGTCCTGGTCGTCCGAGTCGAGCAGCTGCGGCGCGTCCTCCTGCTGGTCGGACTCCGCCCCGCCGGCGGAGGGGGTCGGCGAGCTCTCACCGGGGTAGGCGGGGACGTCAGGCCCTGCCGCGTCCCCGGCGCCCGGCCCGGGCTCCGGCTCGGGTGCGGCCCCTCGTCCGGTCTCCGCCCCCGGCTCCGGCTCGGGCTCCGGCGCGGAAGCGGGTTCCCACGCCGGCTCCGACGGCGGTTCCGTCATCGCGGTCCCTTCGCCTTCCCCGGCGCCGGTGTCACGGGGCCGCGCCAGGTCCTCGGTGGACAGGCGGCGTTCGACGGGTTCCGGCATGTCCTCGCGTTGCATCTCTCCTCCTCCCACCGGCGTCAGGCCCGGGCGTGACGAGCCTGCCCGCCGTCGGACAGCAACTCGTCGAAGAGGGCGCGGTAGTGCACCATGGCCCCCCGCAACTGCTCGGTCGTCGCCTGGTGTTTCATGCTCAGCTGGTTGACCTCGTGCGCCGCGCGGTAGTGGTCGATCGTGCGGCCGTGCTCGACGGAGAGGTCCCGCAGTCGCTGGTCGAGATCCTCGGTCGGATAGCCGCGGTCGCGCATGAGGGACGTCACCAGGAGGTCCGCGTCCTGTACGGCGTCCTCCGGGCGGTCCACGAATGTGCCCTGCACGTTCGCCCAGTCCCGGGAGTAGCGGTCCCGGGCGTCGTCCGGCAGTGGCCTGATGTCCAGCGCGTCGTGGCGTTTCTCCCGCTCGCTCAGATCGCGCTCGGCGGCGCGCCTGCTGCCGGCGTCCTCGACGGTCCGTTCGTACTCCGGACCGAAGCGTTCGCGCAGGTGCCGACGGCGGGAGGCGATGAAGACCGCTGCGGCCACGACGGCGAGGATCACCACGACCGGGATGATGATCGCCAGGAGAGTCCCTGTTGACATGGGACCGACCCCCTCACTCTTGGCCGGTATGCCCTGGTTAAAAAGTATATCCACCCCCCTTCCCGGGTCCGCCGTCGTGATCCGGACCGACACCGACCGATCCGATGAAATGATTGTCATTCGCACACCGTTAAGGTGGGGCGCCATGACGCCGACCGCTTCCGCGCGCGAGCGCCCGCGCGGCGCGACGCCGCCGTCCGTCCTCCTCACGGGCGGTGTGTCGCTGCTCCTGATCGCCCTGCTCGCGCTGCCCGTCCTGACCCATCCGGGCTTCCGGGCGTGGCAGACGGTGTGCGTGGCGCTCACCGTGCAGGCGCTGCCGTTCCTGCTGCTCGGCACCCTGGTGTCGGGAGCGGTGAACGCCTTCGTGCCCGCGCACGTCTTCAGCCGGCTCCTGCCGCGCAACCCGGCGCTCGCGGTGCCCGTCGCCGGAGCGGCCGGCGTGGTCCTGCCGGGCTGCGAATGCGCCTCGGTACCGGTCGCCGGCAGCCTCATCAGGCGCGGGGTCACTCCGGCGGCGGCGTTCGCCTTTCTGCTCTCGGCCCCCGCGGTGAACCCCGTGGTCCTGGTGTCGACCGCCGTCGCCTTCCCGGGGCAGCCGCAGATGGTCGCCGCCCGGCTCGTCGCCTCCCTGGCGACGGCGGCGGCGATGGGGTGGCTCTGGCTGAAGTGGGGCAGGGCGGAGTGGCTCCGGATGCCCGCGCGGCACACCGGGCACCGCGCCGGGCACAGCCGTCTGGAGGAGTTCCGCACCGGCTTCCAGCACGACTTCCTGCACGCGGGGGGCTTCCTGGTGGTCGGCGCCATGGCGGCCGCCACCTTCAACGTCCTCGTCCCCCGCTCGGTGCTGGAGCTGTTCGCCGACTCTCCCTGGCTGTCGGTGCTCTTCCTCGCGGCGCTCGCCGTCGTGCTCGCCGTCTGCTCGGAGGCCGACGCCTTCGTCGCCGCGTCGCTCACCGGCTTCTCGCCCACCGCCCGGCTGGCTTTCATGGTGGTGGGCCCCATGGTCGACCTGAAACTGATCGCCCTTCAGGCGGGGACGTTCGGCCGCGCCTTCGCCATGCGGTTCTCCGCCGCGACCGCGGTGGTCGCCGTGGTGTGCACGTGCCTGACGGGATGGTGGCTGCTGTGAGACGGCACGTCCAGGCGGTGCTGCTGCTCCTCGCGGGAACCGCCGTCCTGCACATCACGCTCTTCAGCCGGCTCTACCTGCGGTACGTGAAGGAGGAGCTGCGGCCGTTCCTGATCGCCTCCGGGGCGCTGCTGCTCGTCCTCGGCGCCGTGGGGGCCGTACGGGACGGGCTGCCGTTCGCGTCCCGGCGGCGCGCTCACGGGCCGGGGCACGACGGCGGGGACGGGAACGAGGACGGGCACGAGGACGGGGACGGACATGGACACGGGCACGGCGACGGGCCGCGGGTCGCGTGGGTGCTGTTCCTGCCGGTGCTCGCCCTGCTGCTGTACGCCCCGCCCGCCCTCGGCTCGTACACCGCCTCGCGCGGGTCGGACAACGCGATCGCTCCGGTGGAGGAGTTCCGTCCCCTGCCGGACGCGGACCCCGTGCCCCTCGCGCTCACGGGCTTCATCGCCCGGGTGCAGCAGGACCGAGAGCGGAGCCTGGCCGGCCGTACCGTCCTGATGTCCGGGTTCGTCACGCCCGCCCCGCGGGAGGGGAAGGGCGCCTGGTACCTGACCCGGCTCGTCGTGAGCTGTTGCGCGGCCGACACCCAGCGGCTGCGCGTCCGCGTCCACGGCGTGCCGTCCCCGCCCGCCGACACGTGGGTGACGGTGACGGGGACCTGGCGCCCGGGCGGGGATTCGGGCACGGCCACCGACGCCGTGGCGCTCGACGCGCGGTCGGTGCGGCGGATACCGGAGCCGGTCGACCCGTACCAGGACGCCGCTCCCCCGCTCTGAGGCCCCTCAGGCGCGGCGGGCCGTGTGGACCGTACGGGCTCCGAGGACGAACACATCCGGCCGCCGGTGCACGCTCCGCGGATCCGCCGGGTCCAGGAGCCGGTCCAGCGCGGCGCGGTCGTCGGCGGCGAGGCGCTCGCCGAGGGAGTCGCGCTGCCAGGTGAAGTGGGAGACGACGTAATCGCGTACGGCGTCGGTGACCGGAGCCGGGACGTCGTGGAGGAAGGAGCGCGTACCGCTCGGGGTGAGACCGGCCCCGGTCAGCAGGGTCCGCCAGTCGTCGACCTCCTCCTTGGCGCCGGGCAGCGCGGCCCTCATCCCGGAGAACCAGTCGGCGTTCGCCGCGTCGATGCGGGCCTCCAGGCCGGGGCGCCCGACACCGGTGTGCTGCGGCAGGTGGCGGGACTGCAGGCCGCCCTCGACGAGGACGAGCAGGCCGCCGGGGCGCAGCAGGCCGGCGAGGGCGGCGAGGGCGGCGCGCTGATCGCCCAGGTGGTGCAGGGAGCCGGCCGCCCAGATGACGTCCGCCGGACCCAGGTCCGCGGTGTCGGCGGGGAGTTCGGCGTGCCGGGTGGTGACGCGGGTCAGGCCGAGAGACGCGGCCCGGTCCCGCGCGCGCTGCAGGAGCTCCGGACCGGAGTCCACGGCGACGACCTCCGCGTACGGGAAGGCCTCGGCGAGCAGGCACGACAGCACCCCCGGGCCGCTGCCGACGTCGAGGACGCGGCGCACGCCGGCCGTCGGCACGAGGTCGCCGAGCCAGGCGGTGACCCGCCGGTACAGGGGGGTCTGGAGCTCGGCGCCGCGCTCCAGCAGCGGCAGCAACTCGTTCCAGTCGATGTCGGTGCCGGAGTCGGTGCCGGTGCTCCGGTGGCCGTGATGGTGGTGGTGTGCGCTCATGGGGAACAGCGTGCGGGGGCCGGGCCGGGAGAGCGAGCTCTGTTGCCGTTTCCGCAACACGGGCACGCCGTACGCGGGGTGGCCCGACGGGCGCCGCTCCCCCGGCCGGCGGTGGTGTGCGGCGCGCCGCCGACCGCCGCGTTGCCGGGTTGCCGGGTTGCTGCGTCCCCTGCGTCCGTGCGTCCCCGCGTCCGTGCGTCCCCGCGTCCCTGCGTCCCTGCGTCCCTGCGTCCCTGCGTCCCTGCGTCCGTGCGTCCGTGCGTCCGTGCGTCCGTGCGTCCGTGCGTCCGTGCGTCCGTGCGTCCCTGCGTCCCTGCGTCCCTGCGTCCCTGCGTCCCTGCGTCCCTGCGTCCCTGCGTCCCTGCGTCCCTGCGTCCCTGCGTCCCTGCGTCCCTGCGTTCAGTGTTCCGGCGTCCGGTGATCGTGCGTTCCGCGTTCCCGCATGCGGTGTTCCTGCGGGCTGATGCCGCGGACGCGCTTGAAGGCCGCACTCAGCGCGAACGAACCGCTGTAGCCGACCTGCCGGGCCACCGCCTCCACCGTCGCGTCCGTCTCGTGCAGCAGATCCGCGGCGAGCGCGAGACGCCAGCCGGTGAGGTGCGTCATGGGCGGCTCCCCCACCAGTCCGGTGAAGCGGCGCGCCAGCCCGGCCCGGGACACCCCCGCCTTCGCGGCGAGCGAGGCGACCGTCCAGGGGTGGGCCGGGTCGTTCTGCATGAGCCGCAGCGCCGCGCCGACGACCGGGTCCGCCATCGCCCGGTACCACGCGGGGGCCGCGGTGTCGGGCCGGGCGAACCAGTCCCGCAGGACGGCGATCAGCAGCAGGTCCAGCACGCGGTCGAGGACCACGCTCTGGCCCGGTTCGTCCCGGCCGATCTCCTCCTCCAGCACGGGCATCACCGGGCAGTTCCATGCGCCGGCGGAGAGGTGCAGCAGCGGTGGCAGGGCGTCCAGGAGCCTGCGGCTGACCTCGCCGCGCATCTGCTGGTACGTCCCGACGAGCAGGGTGTGCCGCCCGTCGGGCGCGTTGCCCCATGTCCGCACGCCCAGCCGCATGCTCTCCTCCAGCGGCTCGCCCCGGAGGGTGTGGCAGGTGCCGCCGGGCCCGATGCGGGCGTGCGGGGCGGTGCCGGGCGCGTCGGCGACCGTGTACGGCTCCGGGCCACGGGCGATGGCGATGTCGCCGGGGCGCAACAGGACCGGGGCGGCGGCGCCTTCGGGAACGATCCACGCCTCGCCCTCGCTGACGCACATCAGGCACAGGGGCGCACGGTCCTCGACGCAGACCGACCACGGCGGCTCCATCACCATGCGGAGGAGGAAGGCGCCACGCGCCCGTGGCCCGTCGAGGAGTCCGGCGAGTGCGTCCATGCCCGCGAGCTTAGACGTACGCGTATGGCATTGAGCCTTTCACGCATGGGAAGTCCAGGCGCTGCACCTGAACCTGGAGTCATGACAACGACGACGCAGGACACGGGGACGGTGCTGGTGACGGCGGCGACGGGCAAGACCGGACGCCGGGTGGCGGAGCGCCTCGCGGCCCGGGGGGCGACGGTCCGGGCCGGGTCGCGCACCGGCACGACGGCCTTCGACTGGGAGGCGCCCGTTACCTGGGCGGACGCCCTGCGCGGTGCGGACGCGGCGTACGTGGCGTACTACCCGGACCTGGCCGCGCCGGGCGCGCCCGAGGCGATGCGGGCCTTCGGGCGGCTGGCGGCGGAGCTCGGGGTGCGGCGGCTGGTGCTGCTGTCCGGGCGGGGCGAGCCCGCGGCGGTGGGGGCGGAGGACGCGCTGCGGGCGGCGTGGGGGCCCGGACTCACCGTCGTACGGGCCGCGTTCTTCGCGCAGAACTTCACCGAGGGCGCGATGGCGGAGGGCGTGGCGGCCGGTGAGGTGGCGTTTCCCGCGGGCGGCACGGCGGAGCCGTTCATCGACGCGGACGACGTGGCGGACGTGGTCGTCGCGGCGCTGACGGAGAACGGGCACGACGGCCTCGTGCACGAGCTGACGGGGCCCCGGCCGCTGACCTTCGCCGAGGTGGCGGCCGTCCTGTCCCGGGCGGCGGGGCGCGAGGTGCGGTACGTACCGGTGAGGGAGGCGGAGTACGCCGGGATGCTGCGCGACCACGGGTTGCCGGCGCCGGAGGCCGCATGGCTCGCGGCGCTGTTCGCGATGCTGCTGGACGGCCACAACGCGTCGGTGACGGACGGCGTGCGGCGGGTGCTGGGGCGCGAGCCGCGGGACTTCGGCGCGTTCGCGCGGGAGGCGTTCGGGACGTGGGCGTTCGGGACGTAGGGCCCGCGAGCCGCGAGACGTTCGGGACGTAAGCGTTCCGGGCGTGAGGCGTTCGAGGCGAAGGCCCTCACTCAGGAGCATCTCGGGGCGCGGCGCACCCGCTCCCCTCCGCGGCCGCCCGCGGACGGCGGGTCCAAGCGGAGCGGGACGCGGCGGTCACCCCCGTCCCCGTCCGTGTCCGCGTCCGTGTACCCGGCCCCGTACCGCTGCGCCAGCATGCGGGCGGTGCGGGCCAGCCGGGCGCGGAGCTCCGGCGGTTCCAGCACCTCCGCGTCGGCGCCGAGGGCGAGGAACCGGGCGTGGGCGTCATCCGGTGACTCGACCGGGACGCGGGCGCGCGTCCAGCCGTCGGGCTCCGGCGTGCCGCTCCCGGCGACGGCTCGCGCGGCCGCGCCCGTCAACCGCGTCACGCCCCGGGGCGAGAGCCGGACGAGCACCTCGTCCCGGTGCAGCCGGGCGTGGAAGTCCCGCTGGTACGCCTGCCAGTGGGCGGCCAGGCCGAAGGCCCACTTCGTACGCCTGGAGAAGCCGTGGATCGGCTGCGTTCACGAACTGCCGCCGCTCGCCCACGAACGCGACGCCTGGGTCCGCCACGTGCTGTCCCCGGACCGCCCCGACCTCGACGCCTACCTCGCCGACTCGCTTCCGGCCTCACCAGGGGCGGGCGTCCCTGCCTGACCGGGCGCGGACGGCCCGGGGTCGTCCGGACGGGCGGGCGCCGGGGCAGGGGGGTCAGCCGGCGCCGTGGGAGGGGGCGATGGACTCCACGCGGGCGGCGAGCTCGAAGTCCTTCTCCGTGATGGCGCCGCCCGCGGAGTGGGTGTTCACCGTGAGGTTCACCGTGTTGTAGCCGAGCGTGAGATCGGAGTGGTGGTCCAGCTCGTCCTGGATCCGTGCCACGTGCACGACCAGCGCGGTCGCGGCGAAGTGGGTGCCGAGGCGGTAGGTGCGGGCGATGCGGTCCCCCTCCTGGGACCAGCCGGGCAGCTCGCGCAGCCGGTCCTCGATCTCCTTCTGCGACAGCGGCTCTGTGGGCATGTCCCGTGCTCCCTCCGGGTCGGTACGGACACTGACGGCGTGCCCGTGACGATACGGTCCGACGCCCCGGACCGGTGGTCAACACGTGGGTTACCGTCTGCGGTATGACAACTGTCGCCACCGGTACCGGAGTAGGGCCCCTGCTGCGCGGCTGGCGCGAGCGGCGACGGCTGAGCCAGCTGGAGCTGGCGCTGCGCGCCGACTCGTCGTCCCGGCACATCTCGTTCATCGAGACGGGCCGCTCGCGGCCCAGCGAGGAGATGGTCCTGCGGCTGGCGGAGCACCTGGACGTCCCGGTACGGGAGCGCAACGCCCTGCTGCTGGCGGCCGGTTACGCCCCCCGGTACGCCGAGACGCCGCTGGACGACCCGTCGCTGGGCGCCCTGCGGGAGGGGATCGAGCAGCTGCTGGCCGGGTACGACCCGTACCCGGCGGTCGTCGTGGACGGCTCGTACACGGTGGTGGCCGCCAACCGGGGCATCACGATGCTGCTGGACGGGCTGCCGGAGCACCTGCTGACCCCGCCGCTGAACGCCATGCGCCTCACCCTGCACCCGCAGGGCCTCGCCCCGAGGATCCGCAACCTGCGGGAGTGGCGCGGGCACCTGCTGGCCCAGATGGAGCGCCAGATCGCCCTGGCCCGCTCGGAGCCGCTGCGGCGGCTGTACGAGGAGGTCGCGGCGTATCCGGTGCCGGAGCCGGGCGGCGACCCGGGGGACCGCGAGGACCCGACGCCGTACCCGTACTTCGCCCTGCCGCTGCGGATCGAGCACCAGGGGCGGGTGCTGTCGTTCGTGTCGTCGATCTCGACGTTCAACACGCCCATGGACGTGACGGTCGCCGAGCTGGCCATCGAGACACTGCTCCCGGCCGACCCGGCCACGGTCGAGTACCTCCGGTCCCTCCAGGGTCCTGCTGTCGAGGATCCTCGCCCTTCGTGACGGTCCGCGCGTCGGGCGGGCGCCGGGCGGGGAGAGCCGGAGAGGATCGCGCGCGTCGCGAGGCCCTGCGGCGTCCGGCGGTCGTACGGTCGAATCCGTTGCCGAGGAGGATCTCCGATGCGCAGGGTGACCTATTCGATGGGCGTCTCGCTCGACGGCTACATCGTCGGGCCGGACGGCGACTTCCACTGGACGGCGCCCGGCGACGAGGTCTTCCGCTTCGTCACCGACGAGCTGCGCGGCATCGGCGTCCACCTCCTGGGGCGGCGGCTGTACGAGACGATGCTGTACTGGGAGACCGCCGACCAGGATCCCTCGCTCGACGACTCCGAGCTCGAATGGGCCGCGCTCTGGAAGCCGCTGCCGAAGGTGGTGTTCTCGACCACGCTGTCGGCGGTGCGTGGTAACGCCCGTCTGGCCTCCGGCGGGCTGGCGGAGGAGATCGAGCGGTTGCGGGCCGAGCCCGGGGAGGGCGACATCGCCATCGGCGGTGCGACGCTCGCCGCCGAGGCCGCCGCGCTCGACCTGATCGACGAGTACCGGGCCAGGGTCCACCCGGTGCTGGTCGGCGGTGGCATCCCGTTCTTCCCCCAGCACGCGCGCCGGGTGGATCTCGACCTCGTGGAGACCCGCACCTTCGGCTCGAAGGTCGTGTACCTCCGCCACCGGGTGGCGCGCCGGGGCCCCTCTCAGGGACGTTGACGTGCGGGGCCGGCCTTGCGGTGGCATGCCGGGCGGCCCGTCCACCGGTCGACCGTGCCGGCCACGCTCCGGGCCGCTGCACCTGGGGCCTGTCGTCCGGCTCCTGCTGGGCTCGTGACGCCGGACGGCAGGACCCTAGCGGCGAGCCGCAGCCGTCCGCAGGGCGGTCCACTGCAGGGCGGCGAAGCCGGCCACGGTGGCGGCCTGCATCGGGATCCACAGCGTCCCGGCTGTGGTCGGCGACAGCCACGCGAGGAGCGCGGCGACGCTCAGCACGGCCCACAGCACGTTGGCGTCGACGACCAGGGTGACCGCGGCGGCCGGCGGCTGCGGCCGGGAGGCGAGGTACCCGACACCGGCGGCGAAGGCGGTGAGGAAGACGCCCAGTCCGAGCAGGAGCGGGGCGTCGACGCCGAGGAGCCGGCCGAGGGGGCCGGAGGCGAGGGCGTACGCCAGCCCGTTCGCGCCGGTGACGACGGCGTCGAGGGCGAGGAAGCGGCGCAGCATGGTCCGCGGCTCGGTGGTGCGCGAGATTCCGGCGAGCAGGGCCTGGGACATGGCGGATCAGCCTCCGTGGAAGGTGGTCGGGCTCCCCGCGCCGCAGGTGCGGGGCGGGACCGGGGCCCGGGGGTCGCGGTCCGGGGGGAGCGCTCCGTCCGGGCTCCGGTGGGACCACCCTGCCGGGACGGGTGGACACGGGTCGATTACCGCGGGGGTAATGACGGCCGGGGCCGCGCCGCCCCGCCCGGGACCGCCCGCCCCGGGGGCTCGCGGCCTCAGGGGCCGATCAGGTCCAGGATCCGGCGGGCGGTCCAGTGGCCGGACGCGCCCGGGCAGGAGGAGAGGTAGGCGGCGACCGTGGGGGCGTCCCAGGCGCCGGTGGCGAGGAGACCGGCGGCGAGGTGGCGGACGTAGCCGGCGGACGGCGCGTTCCAGGCGATGTCGTGCATGCCCCAGGGGGCCGTGAAGGTGAGGAGGGGACGGCCGTCGAGGCGGCCCGCGCACACCAGCGTTTCGTAGCGGCCCTCCCCCTGTACGGAGCGGCCCTCCCGCAGCACCTCCGTCAGGTCGAGGTCCGTCCCGGGGCCCGGCTCGCGGTACATCTCCTGGGCGGCGATGTCCGAGAACTGCTCGGCGGTCACCAGGTGCGCCCGGGCGAGGACGCGCCCTGGGGCGTCCGGGTCGTAGAACGCGCGGCCGCCCGTCCACACCGGTGACTCGGTGGCGAAGTACAGGGCGCCGCGCAGCTCCACCGGCCGGGACGCGGCCGGCAGGCGCGGGTCCCGGCAGCCGGGGTAGGTGCGCGCGGCGTCCGGGGGGCAGCCGCCGACCAGGTAGTACGCCAGGCGGTCGACGTGCATGTTCGAGCCGTAGGACGTGTACCAGACCCGCGTCGTCATGCCGCGACCGTAACGGGCGTGGCGCGTGAAGTTCTGCTGTTGACCCGCTTAAGAAAACCTCGATGGACGCCATGGGCGTGACCTGGGCAGATTGGTGACCGTTCACGATCTCCACCCGTACCTCCCCGGGAGCCGCACCCTATGAAGGCGCTTGTCAAGCAGAAGGCCGAGCCCGGTCTCTGGCTCATGGATGTGCCGGAGCCCGAGACGGGGCCCGGGGACGTGCTGATCCGGGTGCTGCGCACCGGCATCTGCGGCACGGACCTGCACATCCGGTCGTGGGACGGCTGGGCCCGGCAGACCATCCGCACGCCGCTGGTGCTCGGACACGAATTCGTCGGCGAGGTCGCGGCCGTCGGAGCGGACGTGCGGGACATCGCCGTCGGTGACCTGGTCAGCGGCGAGGGGCACCTGGTGTGCGGCAAGTGCCGCAACTGCCTGGCGGGGCGCCGGCACCTGTGCCGGGCCACGGTCGGTCTCGGCGTGGGCCGGGACGGGGCGTTCGCCGAGTACGTGGCGCTGCCCGCGACGAACGTGTGGGTGCACCGTACGAAGGTGGACCTGGACGTGGCCGCGATCTTCGACCCGTTCGGGAACGCCGTGCACACCGCGCTGTCCTTCCCGCTCGTCGGGGAGGACGTGCTGATCACGGGCGCCGGGCCGATCGGGATCATGGCGGCCGCGGTCGCCCGGCACGCGGGTGCCCGCAACGTGGTGATCACCGATGTGAGCGAGCCGCGGCTGGAGCTGGCCCGAAAGGCCGGCGCGACGCTGGCGGTCAACGTCGCCGAGACGACCATCGGCGAGGCGCAGCGGCAGCTGGGGCTGCGCGAGGGGTTCGACATCGGACTGGAGATGTCCGGGCGACCCGAGGCGGTCCGCGACATGGTCGCGAACATGACGCACGGCGGCCGGATCGCCATGCTGGGCTTGCCCTCCGAGGAGTTCGCCGTCGACTGGTCGAAGATCGTCACCTCGATGATCACGATCAAGGGGATCTACGGCCGTGAGATGTTCGAGACCTGGTACGCGATGACCGTGCTGCTGGAGGGCGGTCTCGACCTCGGCCCCGTGATCACCGGCAGCTACGGCTACCAGGACTTCGACGCCGCGTTCGACGAGGCGGCCACCGCCCGCAGCGGCAAGATCATCCTCGACTGGACCTCTTGATCCCCGGCTCGGTCCGCCCCGCACCGCAGTGACCTCTCTAAGGAGCACCCCTCATGTACGCGTCCGTCCGCGACGAGCTGCGCGCCACCCTCGACGAGATCCGGGACGCCGGGCTCTTCAAGCCGGAGCGGGTCATCGGCACCCCGCAGAGCGCGAAGGTGTCCGTCCCCTCCGGTGACGTGCTGAACTTCTGCGCCAACAACTACCTGGGCCTGGCCGACCACCCCGAGGTGGTCGCCGCCGCCAAGGAAGCCCTGGACCGCTGGGGCTACGGCATGGCCTCGGTCCGCTTCATCTGCGGTACCCAGGAGATCCACAAGGAGCTGGAGCAGCGGTTGTCGGCGTTCCTCGGCCAGGAGGACACGATCCTGTACTCCTCCTGCTTCGACGCCAACGGCGGCGTCTTCGAGACGCTGCTCGGCCCCGAGGACGCGGTCATCTCCGACGCCCTCAACCACGCCTCGATCATCGACGGCATCCGGCTGTCCAAGGCCCGCCGCCACCGGTACGCGAACCGGGACATGGCCGAGTTGGAGAAGCAGCTCCAGGAGACGCAGGACGCGCGGCGCCGGCTCATCGTCACCGACGGCGTCTTCTCGATGGACGGGTACGTCGCGCCGCTGCCGGAGATCTGCGACCTCGCCGACCGGTACGACGCGATGGTGATGGTCGACGACTCGCACGCGGTCGGGTTCGTGGGGCCGGGCGGGCGCGGCACGCCCGAACTGCACGGCGTGATGGACCGCGTCGACATCATCACCGGCACGCTCGGCAAGGCGCTGGGCGGCGCGTCCGGGGGGTACGTGGCGGCGCGCGCGGAGATCGTCGCGCTGCTGCGCCAGCGCTCGCGCCCGTACCTCTTCTCCAACTCCCTCGCGCCGGTGATCACCGCGGCGTCGCTGAAGGTGCTGGACCTGCTGGAGTCCGCCGGTGAGCTGCGGGAGCGGCTGGACGCCAACACCAAGCTGTTCCGGACGAAAATGACGGAGGCGGGCTTCGAGATCCTGCCCGGCGACCACCCGATCGCGCCGGTGATGATCGGTGACGCCGCGGAGGCGGGCCGGATGGCCGAGCTGCTGCTGGAGCGGGGCGTGTACGTGATCGGCTTCTCGTACCCCGTGGTGCCGATGGGGCAGGCCCGGATCCGGGTGCAGCTGTCGGCGGCGCACTCCGCCCGGGACGTGGAGCGGGCGGTGGCCGCGTTCGTCGACGCACGAGCGACAATGGCTGGGTGATCGACCCCCGGCGGCTGCGCATCCTGCGCGCCGCGGCGGACCACCGTACGGTGACCGCCGCGGCCGCGGCGCTGTACCTGACCCCGTCCGCCGTCTCCCAGCAGCTGGCCGCGCTGGAGCAGGAGACGGGGCACACCCTGCTGACGCGCAGCGGCAAGGGCGTGCGGCTCACCGCGGCCGGCGAGATCCTGCTGGAGCACGCCAACGAGGTGCTGGCCCAGCTCGAACGGGCGGAGGCGGAGCTCGCGGCGTACGCGGGCGGGACGTCCGGCGACGTGACGGTGGCCGCCTTCGCCACCGGGATCGCGGAGGTCCTGGCGCCCGCGATCGGACGGCTCGCCGAGCTGCACCCCGGCATACGGGTACGGGTGCGGGACGCCGAGGGCGACGAGTCGCTGCCGCTGGTCCTGGACGGCGAGGCGGATGTGGCGCTGGCCGTGGAGTACCGGGGCGCGCCGCGCGAGGGCGACCGGCGGCTGGCGCGCGTGCCGCTGTACGCGGAGCCGTTCGACGCGGTGCTGCACGCGGGGCACCCGCTGGGGCAGGAGCCCGAGGTGCCGCTGGCGGCGCTCGCCGGAAGCGACTGGATCGGGCCGTACCCGGGCAACCCGTGCCACGACATGGTGCTGCTCGCCTGCGAGCTGGCGGGCTTCGACCCGCGGCTCGTGCACTCCTCCGACGACTTCCGCGCGGTGGTCGCCCTGGCGGGCGCCGGCGCGGGGGTGGCTCTGGTGCCGCGGTCGGCCCTGCGGGGCATGGAGCTCAAGGACGTGGTGGTGCGTCCGGTGGCGGGCCCGGCGGCGTTCCGCCGCGTCTTCGCGGCGGTCCGTCGCGGCGCGGAGGACCATCCGCTCATCCGCCCGGTCCTGGACGCGCTGGCCGGCGCGGCGGCCGGCCTGTCGGCGCCGGAGGTCTGACCGGGCCCGGACCGCGGGGTCCGCGGTTCGCGGCGCACGCGTGGCCCGTTCCCGCATGTGGGTCGGGAACGGGCTACCCCCCGTGTGCTGCCGCCTACCGGTCCCCCGGTCGGGTCAGCGGCCGGCCCACGCCTCCACGCGGGTGTCCTTCGAGCCGTTGAGGACGAGCTCCACGGTCTGGCCGCGCTTGTACGCGATGGTCGCGTAGTGCTTCTTGGTGGTGGACTTGCCGGTGTCCAGGATCAGCACCTTCAGCTTGGCGTTGCCGCCGCCCCAGCAGGTGAAGACGCCGCGCGTCATGTTGGTGCCGCGGGGCAGCTTGTAGCCCTGCGAGACCCACTTCTTGCCGTGGCTCTTGAGGTGGTCCCCGCTGATGCCGGCGTTCCAGACGTTGGTCCAGCTCGCCTTGGCGGCGGCCGGGGCCGGGGCCGCCGGAGCGGCGGAGACGGCCGGGGCGGCGCCCAGGGCGAGGCCGCCGCCGAGCATCACGGTCGCCGTGGAGAGCGCGGGCTCCTGCGCAGGTTCATGGTCGTTTTCCCTCCGTTGGGTGGGCCGGGGGCTCGCGGGCCGCACCGGCTGCAGCCGCTCGTCCTGGGAGCGCTACCTCAACGGCAAGCAGCCGGTGCCGCGCCGGGCGGTGGAGGAGCTCGCCCAGCGTTACCTCAACGGCAAGCAGCCGGTGCCGCGCCAGGCCGTCGAGGCGCTGTGCGCGATGGCGGGGGAACCACCCGGCCGGCTCCTGGCGCTGTGGGAGCTGGCCGACGCTGCGTGGAGCGGCCGGCCCGCGCCGCCCGGGCCCGTCCGGCGGGTGGCCGCCCCCGCGTGCCACGGCGGCCCGCCGCCGGCCCGGCACCCGGCGCGCGCGGGCGCCGGACCGGTGCCGCTGCGCCGGCGGGGGCGGGCAGCGGCCGCGGCCGGCGCGGTGGTGCTGCTCGGCCTGGGCGCGCTGATCCTGGCGCCCCGGGGTGACGACTCCCCCGCGGGCGGCTTGGGCACCGGCGAGGCGGCCATCCGCAACCCCGGCTGCACGGGCGTGACGTGCGAGGGCAAGGACCCGAAGACGATGGGGTGCGGCGGCACCGGAATGGTCTCCACCGTCGCCGCCCGCACCGGCGCGGCCGGACAGCGCATGGAGCTGCGGCGGGGCGAGGACTGCCGGGCGGTGTGGGTGCGCGCCTCGGGCCTCAGGCCCGGCGACCGCGTGGAGTTGCGGATGCCGGACGGCCGGACGCAGCGCCTCGCCGCGACCGGCCGGCAGGGCGTGGGGACCTACGTCGCCACGCCGATGGCCGCGGCCGACGGCCCCGGGGCGTCGGGCGCGCGGGTCTGCCTGGTGCCGGCGCGCGGGGAGCGGGAGTGCTTCGGCTGAGCGCCCCGGCGCGGGCCGGTCCCGCGCCGCGGAGCCCCACCTCGACCGGTCCCGTGCCTCAGGAGCCTGGCGCCGCCGGGCCCCGCCTCGACCGGTCCCGTACCCCAGGGGCAGCGTGCCGCGGGGTGCCGTCTCGACCGGTCCCGTGCCCCAAGGGCACGCGCCACCAGGCCGCCGCCCCACCGGGGCCGGCGCGCGCACCGGTCGGCGCGCCCGTGCGTCAGCGCGCCGCGCGCTCCTTGCGGGCCGACATCCACGCGTACACCAGGACGCCCGCGAAGAGGAACAGCACGCCCTGGTAGACGGCCGCGTAACCGGAGCCGGCGACCAGCCAGAGGGAGAAGCCGGCCGCGAGGGCGGCGAGCAGGGCGTCGCGGACCAGACGGCCGCGGTGGACGCGGTCGGCCCGGCCGGAGGCGAGGAAGTAGATCTGCGCGGCGGTGGACAGGAGGTACGGGACCGTCGCCGTGAACGTGGTGACGAGGACCAGGATCTCGAAGACGCCACCCGGGCCGGCCGTGTAGTTGTACACCGTCAGCAGCGAGGCGAGGACGACGGTGACGAGGACGCCTGCCGTCGGCACGCCGCGCTTCCTGCGGGCGAAGACCCGGGGGAACAGCCCGTCCTGGGCCGCGGCGTACGGGGTCTGGGCGCTGAGCAGCGTCCAGCCGTTGAGGGCGCCGGCCATGGAGACGACGGCCATGCAGGCGACGGCGGTGCCGCCCCAGGTGCCTCCGAACATGGTGTTGACGGCGTCGGAGAAGGGGGCGTCGGAGGCGATGAGGGTGTCGTGCGGGACAGTGCCGAAGACCGAGAGCGTGCCGAGCAGGTAGATCACGGCGGCGCCCAGGGTGCCCAGGATGGTCGCACGGCCGACGTTGCGCTCGGGGTCGCGGACCTCGCCCGCGCTGACGGCGGCCGACTCGACGCCCAGGTAGCTGAAGAGGAGGATCGCGGCGGAGGCGGAGACAGCGCCGACGGCCCCGGAGTCACCGGCCTGGAACGGTCCGAGGTTGCCGCTGTCGAAGAAGAACAGCCCTCCGACGGCGACGAGCAGCAGCGGCACGAACTTGAGGACGGTCGCGACGAGCTGGACGGCGCCGACGTAGCGCGTCCCGGCCAGGTTGGCGAGCGCGGGCAGCCACTGGAGGAACAGTGCCGCGGCGATCGTCGAGGCGATGGAGGTGTGCACCGGGACCAGGACGTCGAGGTAGCCGACGGCGGCGACGGCGAGTGCGGCGTTGGAGACCCAGGTGGTGATCCAGTACGACCAGGCGGCGAGGAAGCCGGCGAAGTCGCCGAAGGCCTCGCGGGCGTAGACGTAGGGTCCGCCGGTGCGGGGGTGGCGCCGGGCGAGGCGGCCGAACACGAGCGCGAGGGCGATGGCGCCGGCCGTGAGGAGGGCGAAGGCGACCAGGCTGATGGTGCCGTAGGGGGCGACGGACGCCGGGAGCAGGAAGATTCCGCCGCCGATGATGTTGCCCATGACCAGCGCGGTGGCGACCGGGAGGCCGAACCGGCGCGCGTGCTTGTCCTGCGACCGCCCTTCCTCGACGGAAGGGCCTTGCTTTTGCTGGTGAGAGGGGGTCGTGACCGTGGCCATGGGGGGTGCGATGCGCCTTTCTCCGTGAAAACCACGACCATGCTCCGTGACGGAGAGCGGCGCGCCAAATCACCCGCTTTTGTCCGGCGCGAGCCCGCCGGGAACCGGAAATACTCCTTCCGGCCGGGGGCGCGGCGGGGATTCCTGCACGGCGGCCGGGGCAGGACCGAGCGGGACCTGCGGCCCCTGCGACTCGCGCAGCCAGCGGGCGAGCACCCGGTGGACCTCCTCCGCGCCGGCCGGGCGGCCGCCGTCCGCCACCGGCGGGGACAGGCTCAGCGGGGAGAGGAGGAAGGCGTGCGACTGCTCGCCCCCGAGGCCGCCGTGCGAGCCGATCTGCTCCTCGAAGGCGTGCACGCGGCCGGTCGCCGGGTCGTACACGGAGTTCACCATGATGTCCGCGACGTGCGGGAAGGAGTCCGTACGGCGTATCGCGTCGGCCGCGCCCGGCCCGTAAGCGGCGATGGGTCCCTCGCCGTCGGCGAGCTCGTCCACCGGCGTCTCCTGCCCCCCGGCGCCGAGCACCACCGAGCCGTGCGCCTCGCTGCGGACCAGCAGGAAGCCGATGCCCGGGTGGTCGGCGAGGGTGCGCAGCAGGCCGGGGTGGCGGCGCTCGATCTCCTCGCGGGACATCCGGTAGGGCACGTCGGGGAACGAGACCAGCCCCAGGTTCCCCGAGGCCAGAACGATCGGGCCCGAGCCGCGTGCCGGACGCTCCTCGCGGCCCTCCTCCACCGGCAGGTGCACGGCGCTGCGCAGCGCGCCGCGCGCTTCGGCGCCGCTGCGGGTGTGCCGGGCGCGGCGCGGCACGGGCAGGCCGCACCCGGCCCGGACCAGATCCCTGAGCGTCAGCCCGTAGGCGCCCTCGAAGGTCTCGCCGGGGCTCTGGCCGTGGTCGGAGAGGAGCACGATCCGGTACGGGCGGGGCGCGTGCTCGGCGACCTTCGCCATCAGGGCGATGGACCGGTCGAGCCGCTCCAGCACCTTGGCCGCGTCACGGCTGTGGGGCCCCGAGTGGTGGGCCACCTCGTCGTACGCGACGAGGTCGGCGTACACGGCGGTGCGGCCGGACAGCATGTCGCCCATCACGGCGGCCACGACGACGTCCCGCTCCACGACGGTGGCGAAGGCGCGGATGAACGGGTACAGCCCGCCGCGGCCGACCCGGGGTGTGTCGCCGCGGAGGCGGGCCCGGGTGGACTGGCCGATCTCCCGGCACACCTCCGCCACGTACGACAGGGCGGTGCGGACGGCGTTGGCGGGGTCGCGGAAGTAGGCGAAGTAGCCGGCGCGGGAGCGGGTGCGGTGGCCGCGGCGTGCGGAGACCGACAGGACGAGGGCGAGTTGGCCGGCGCCGCCGCCGAAGAGGTTGCCGCGGCTCGCGCCGTCCTCCGTGAGCAGCCCGCCGTGGCCGGTCCGCTCGACGGCGCGGCGCTGCAGTTCCGCGGCGGCGGCGGGGCGGTTGCACACCATCAGCCGGCCGGTGTCCTTCTCGTACCAGCGGAAGGCGGGCACGTCGTGGCTGGAGCCGTGCAGGATGCCGAGCTGGGCGGCGCCGGTCTGGCTCGACCAGTCGGTGTACCAGGGGGTGAGGCGGTGGGTGGAGCCCAGCCAGGCGGCGACGGTCGGCATGAGGCCCTCGGCCACGGCGTCCCGCAGCACCCGGTGGCCCACGCCGTCGAGCTGGAGGAAGACCGTGCCGGGCGGACTTCCGGGGCCGGGCCGGGCCGTGGCGCCGCGGCGCCGTCCGGAGAGCCGGCGCAGGCGGCGGCGGTAGGCGTTGTCGTCGCGCACGGCGAGGGCGGTGGAGGTGGCGGAGGCGACGGCGGACATCATGGCGGCGACCACGACGGCGTCCCGCGGGTCGGCCTCGCCCCGGCCGTCGGGGATGAGCCACAGCGCGACGAGCAGCAGCGAGCCGTTGAGGAAGAACGCGAGCAGACCGAGGACGAGGGCGGGGACGAGCAGCAGCGCGCGGACGGCCAGCGGCCACACGAGCGCACCGAGCAGACCGAAGGCCCCGGCGCCCCAGGCGGCGGTGACGGCGGTGCGGGTGATGCTGTCGCCGTCGTCGGACTGGAGCTGGACGTCGGGCAGCAGGCCGGCGAGCGCGAGCAGCGTGAGGGTGGACACCGCCCATACGACCGTGATCCGCAGCAGGGCACCGACGGCCCCGCGCCATCGCCCCTCGACCACGACCGTCAGCCTTTCACCGTTGCGGATCCCGAGCCCGGCATCCAGCCTGGCACACACCGGTGGCATGCCCGGGGCGGATGTGCCGCAGTCGTCGCGGCCTGCGGCCCGCGGACGGTACGGCGGGCGGCACGGTGGACGGCGGACCGACTGCGGACGGACGGACAGCGGATGGGCGGGCGGTGGAGGGGCGGCGAAGGGACGGCGGACCGACGGGCGACGGACGGACGGCGGACCGGCGGCGGTCAGCAGCCGTCGTATCCGGCCGTCGGCATGGAGAGCCTGCGGTGGACGTGGGCCTTCATCGCGGAGTCGTACGCCGGCTCGTCCAGGCCCGCGGTCTCCAGCCGCACGCCCCGGCGCTCGCATTCCGCGGTGAAGTCGCGGGCGGAGGTCACGGCCCGTTCCAGCACCCGGTGGTTGGGGGCGACGAACAGGTCGACGGCGCCGGCCTCGACGTCCGCCCAGAGCATCCGGTGATCGGGCCGCAGCCCGTAGAAGAGCAACTGCCGGATGACGACATAGCCCTGGTCGGCGGCCCACCGCTCGCACATCGCGTGCTGGCTGCGGGTGTCGACCAGGAACGGGTCGGCGTCGAGCTCCTCGAGCGGCGTCAGGCTGGCGATCGCCGCCACGCGTACGTCGTCCATGGGCCGACCCTACTCCGGACCCCTCCGCGCGAGGAGGTGCGCATCTACGCTCGGAGGAGCAGCGCGGGAGGAGGGTGTGTGCCGTGGAGGTCACCTGGTGGGGTCATGCCACCTGTACGGTCGAGGACTCCGGCGTACGGGTGCTGACCGACCCGCTGTTCGCGCCGCGCCTGGCGCATCTGCGCCGCAGGCGCGGGGCGCTGCCGCCGGCGGAGGCCGCGCGGGCGGACGTGGCGCTCGTGTCGCACCTGCACGCCGACCACCTGCACCCGCCGTCGCTGGCGCGGCTGGCGCCGGGCACGCGCTTGGTCGTGCCGCGGGGCGCCCTGCGCGCGGTGGCGGGGCTGCGGCGGCTGGCCGGGCCGCTGCGCATCACGGAGGTGGAGCCCGGCGACGAGCTGAAGGTCGGCGGGGTCGTCGTCCGTGCGGTGCCGGCGGCGCACGACGGGCGCCGGCTGCCGTGGGGTCCGCACCGCTCCCCCGCCCTGGGGTACGTCGTCCGCGGCACGGCACGCACCTACTTCGCCGGGGACACGGGGCTGTTCGACGGGATGGCGGACGCCGTGGGCGAGGTGGAGCTGGCCCTGCTGCCGGTGGGGGGCTGGGGACCGTACCTGGGCCACGGGCACCTGGACGCCCGGCGCGCGGCGCAGGTCCTCGCCGCGCTCGCGCCGCGCGCCGCCGTGCCGGTGCACTACGGCACGTACTGGCCGATCGGGATGGACGCGGTGCGGCCGCACGAGTTCCACGCGCCGGGCGACGAGTTCGTGCGGCAGGCGGCGCGGATCGCGCCCCGGGTGGTGGTGCACCGGCTCGGGCACGGCGAGCGGGTGCGGCCGGAGGTGACCGGTGATCGGTGAGGTGGTGGGGCGGCTGCCGCCCGAGTCCACCCAGCAGGCGGTCGGATACCCGTCGCTGTTCCTGCTGGTGGCGCTGGGTGCGCTGGTGCCGGTGCTGCCGACCGGGGCGATCGTCAGCTCGGCGGCCGTGGTGGCCTTCCACCAGACGGCGCCGCTCGCGCTGCTCGCGGTGTTCGTGCTGGCGGCGGGCGCGGCGTTCACCGGGGACGCCGCCCTGTACTGGCTGGGTCAGCGGGGGGTGCACTCCGAGAACGGCTCGCGCTGGCTGGCGGCGCTGCGCGACCGGGCGACGCCGGACCGGCTGGAACAGGCCCAGGAGAAGCTGCGCACGCACCGCGTGTCGGTGCTGGTGCTGTCGCGACTGGTGCCGGCGGGCCGGATACCGGTCATGCTGGCGTGCCTGCTCTCCGGGATGCGCCTGGGCCGCTTCCTGCGCGGTGACGTGCCGGCCTGCCTGGCGTGGGCGGCGACGTACCAGCTGATCGGCATCCTCGGCGGCTCGCTGTTCGCCCGCCCGTGGCAGGGCGTGCTGGCCGCGGTCGCGCTGACCCTGCTGATCAGCGCGGTGCCCGGCGCGTGGCGGCGGATGCGCCGCCGCCACACGGCCTGACCACCGGTGCGCCGGGGCGCCCCGGCCACCCCGCCTCCTGCCTAGGAGAAGGTGCGCGACCCGCCCACCGGCAGGTCCCAGAGGCGGTCGCGGGGCAGGCCCGCCGCCTCCCAGGCGGCGTGGAGGCGGGTCAGGGGCTCCATGACCGGTTCGGAGGACAGGACGAACGTCGCCCAGTGCATGGGGGCCATGGCGTGCGCACCGAGGTCCAGGAAGGCCTGGACCGCTTCCTCGGGGTCCGTGTGGACGTCGCGGAGCCACCAGCGGGGGTCGTACGCGCCGATGGGGAGCAGCGTGAGGTCGATGCCGGGGTGGCGGCGGCCGATCTCGCCGAACCAGTGGCCGTAGCCGGTGTCCCCCGCGAAGTGGACGCGCAGGCCGTGCGGGTCGGTGAGGATCCAGCCGCCCCACAGGGAGCGGCACGTGTCGGTGAGGGAGCGCTTGGACCAGTGGTGCGACGGTACGAAGTCGAAGCGGACGCCCTCCAGTTCGGCGGCCTCCCACCAGTCGAGCTCGGTGACGCGGGTGAACTCCCGGCGGCGGAACCAGCGGGCGAGGCCGGCGGGGACGAAGACCGGGGTGTCGCGCGGGAGTCGTTTGAGCGTGGGGGCGTCGAGGTGGTCGTAGTGGTTGTGGCTGATCACCACGGCGTCGACGCGGGGCAGGTCCTCCCAGCGCACCCCGACGGGGGTGATGCGGGCGGGGGTGCCGAGGATGCGGCGGGACCAGACGGGGTCGGTGAGGACGGTGAGTCCGCCGATCCGGACGACCCAGCTGGCGTGGCCGGCCCAGGTGACGGCGACCGTGCCGGGGGCGGCGGCGGGCAGGGGGCCGGGGGCGAACGGCAGGTTCGGGATGTCCCGCAGCCCTTCCGGGCCGGGGCGGACGGCTCCCTCGCGGGCGAAGCGGGCGAAGGCCCGGACGCCGGGCAGCGGCGCCGTCAGCCGGTCGGCGAAGGATCTGGGCCAGACGCGCTCCTCACCGAGGGGGCGCGGGGCGCCGCCGGCCGGGCCCGCGGAGCCGGGGGGCGCCGTGGTCGCGGTGGCGCCCGCGGGGGCGGTGGAGGTCCGCGGGCTCCCCGAGGGGGAGGTCCGCGCGGCGGCGGTCCGCCGGGAGGAGGGGGCCGTCCACCCGGCGGGTGACGTCTGTTCCGTCATCTGCGCACTCCGTTCACCGTGGTTCTTGGAGTTCCTGAAAAGCGGATCCGAACGCCTGCAACGCCCGCGCGACGTGCGGGAGTTCCAGAGGGTGCTCCGCGGTGAGCGACTCCGCGCGCTCGTCGGGGCCGGCGCCGAGCAGGGGTCCGGTCGCGAGCCGTACGCGCAGGGCGCCGAGTTCGTCGCCGAACCGGTGCCCGCCGGGCGCGGGCGCGCCGAGCCGGGTGGAGAGGTACTCCTCCAGTTCCATCGAGTCGGTGACGCCCCGCTCGGCGAGGGGACCGCGCAGGGGGCCGAGGTCGGCGTAGAGGTGGCGTCCGGCCGCGGGCGGCAGGGCGAGGGCGCCGGCGGCCAGGACGGCACGGTGCGCGGCGGCGGCCACGCGCGCGTGGAGGGCGGCAGCGGCGGCGGCGCGGGCGGTGACCGGCTCCGGCTCGCCGAGCGCGTGGGCGGCGGCCACCGCGACGGGCCCGGCCACGTGGGCCCCGAGCGCGGTGAGCAGGTCCAGGGCGCGGGCGCGGCGGGCGGCGCCGGCGGGGGTGGACGGGAAGCGGGCGACGGCGGCGGGCCAGGCCGGCGGGAGGAGGGAGCCGGCGAGGTCGCACAGGACGGTGACGTCGTCGGGGCACATCTCGGCGGGGCTGACGAGCACGGTGTCGTGCGGCTGGTGCAGCGTGTCGCGCCAGGTCTCGTCGCTGACGATGTGCAGGCCCTCGGCGACGGCCGCCTCGCACGTCTCGCGCACGAGTTCGGGCGGCGGGACCGTGGCCGTCGGGTCGTCGGCGACGGAGAGCAGCAGCAGGGCCGGGTGGCCGCCTTCGGCGCGGACCCGCCGTACGGTCTCCAGCAGGGCGAACGGATCGGGCAGGCCACCGCATTCGGCGGGGGTCGGCACGTGGTAGGCGGGCCGGCCCAGCAGTCGCGCCTGCGGGGCCCATCCGGCGGGGCAGGGCCGGGGCATCAGGACGTCGCCGCCGTGCGCGGCGATCACCGCGGCGAGGAGCGAGGGGGCGCCGGGGGCGGCGGCCAGGTCCTCGGGGTGGCAGCGCAGCCCGCGCCGCCACCAGTAGCCGCAGGCCGCGTCCCGCAGGACGGGGCCGCCCCCGGGCGGCTCGGGCCCGGCGCGGCGGGCGGCGTCCGCGAGGACGGCGGCGAGCTCGGGCAGCACCGGCAGCCCCGCCTCGGGCGCACCCGGCGCGTACCGCACGGGCCCGCGTCCTTCGGGCAGCTCGTGGTCCCGGTGGCCGGGGTGGCCTGCGAGGCCGGAGTGGTCGGCGTGAATTGCGTGGATTGCGTGGCCCGCGCGGCTTGCGTGGCCCGGGTGACCGGGGCGGTGCGGGTGGCCGCCATGGCCCGGGGGGTCGGGGCGGTCCGAGGGGCCAGGATGAACCGAGGGGCCAGGGCGGTCCGAAGGACCGGGGCGATCCGAGGAGCCAGGACGATCCGAAGGCGAGGGGCCAGGGCGGTCCGAAGGACCGGGGCGGTCCGAGGGCGAGGGGCCAGGACGGTCCGAGGGGCCGGGGCGGTCCGAAGGGCCGGGGCGGTCCGAAGGGCCGGGGCGGTCCGAGGGGCCGGGGCGGTCCGAAGGGCCGGGGCGGTCCGAAGGGCCGGGGCGGTCCGAAGGGCCGGGGCCGTCGGGGTGGTCCTGGCGGTGGGACGGAGTCGGTTCGTGCATGCCGTCACCTCCGCCGCTCGTGCGTCAGGGGACCCTGCCCGTCCCCACAGCCCTTTATACGGAGGTTCACGTCGTGTCGCCGCTTCGTGCCGGCGGCCGCGGGCCGGACGCCGCCAGCCGGGCCAGCTCCTGCTCCAGGCCCCGCCCCCGGGTGTGCACCACACCGCTCGCCACGTCCGCCAGCCTGCGGTTGGTGAGCTGCGAGATGCGGCGCAGCACCCCGTGCGCCTCGTCGGCGCCGCAGCCGAGGACGTGCATCACGATGCCGCCCGCCTGGTCGATGACCGGGCGGGAGCGCAGGGCGGTGGACAGCTGGCCTACCTCGGTGAGGGCCGCGCGGTAGCGGCGGTCGCGGGCGAGGCCCGCGGTGATCTCCTCGCCGAGGACGGCGGCCGGGCCGTGCGCGGCGTCCTCCAGCGAGCCGGGCCGGAAGCCGTACAGGTTGAGGGTGATGTCGATGCCCGCCCGGTGGAAAGGGAGGGTGACGCTGGCGCGCACGCCGGAGCCGAGGGCCATCGCGCGGTAGTCGGGCCAGCGCTCGTCGGTGAGGAGGTCCGCGGCGTCGACGGGCCGCCCGGTGTCGAGGGCCGTGGGGATCGGGCCGTCACCGGAGTCGAGCTGGACGGACACGAGGGCCGCCAGGTCCGGATGGGTGGCGCTGGCGCGGCGTTCGGCCTCGCCGCCGCTGAGGGTGGCGACCGCGCCGCAGCACGCGGGGAGGGAGCGTACGCACTGTTCGGTGAGCCTCTGCAACCTGCGGACGGTCGAAGCCGGTTCGGGCCCTTCGTACTCGTGCTCGGGAAGCATCGGCAACTCTCCTTCCGCCGTCCGATTGCCCCGCGGCCACGGCCCGAAACGACCGCACGTCCCGGCCCGCCGTGCGGTTACGGTGCTCCTATGACGGAGACCGACGCGTTCGGCGAGGACCTCGCGGACTTTGTGCGCCGGGTCGGTGAGCTCCGCACCGCGCGGGCTCTGCCGGCCGAGGAGCAGCAGGGCGTCCTGGACGCCGCCCTCTTCGAACTCCAGCATGCCGCGGAGTCGCTGTGGCCGCGCTACGAGCGGCTGGCGTCGCGCGCACCGGACGGCGCCCCGGCGGACCGGCAGGAGCGGCAGCTGCTGAAGACGCTGTTCCAGCGGCTGCCGCTGCCGGTGGTGCTGGTCGACCGGGACACGGTGGTGCGCCGGATGAACTTCGCCGCGACCGGCCTGACCGGTGTGCGGGCGGGGTACGCCACGGGGCGGCCGCTCGCCGGGCTGCTCGTCTCCGGCGACCGGGCGCCGTTCCGTTCCCAGGCCGCGGCCACCGCGCGCGGGGAGGGCGGCCGCTCTCTGAGCCTGCGGCTCCAGCAGCGGCCGCACGAGCCGGTGCGGGCGACGCTGGTCTCGCTGCCCCTGCCGGGTGAACCGCAGCCGACGGTCGTGGTGGTGCTCCAGCCGGGCGTGGCGGGGACGGCCTCCCCGTCCTCCGGGGTGCGCACGGGCGCCGTGGGGCGCCGGCTGGTGCCGCCGGACCTGGCGGAGACCTCGCAGCGCGCCGAGACGGTGGACCTGGTCGACGCCATGGCGAGCGCCCTGCTGGGCTGTCCCGCGGGGGACCGCGACGCGGTCGCCGAGGCGGCCGGGCGGGTCCTGCACGGCCGGTTCGCCGACTGGGTCGTCCTCGACACCGCCGACGCGGACGACGAGGTGCACACCGGGGTGCCGCCGCTGCGCCGCGCGGTCGTCCTGGGCCCCGAGGAGGAGGACGCCGACAGCGGCGCGAACGGCGGGGAGCCGCTGTCGAAGGCGGTGCGGGAGCAGGACCCGGCGGGCTGCCCGCTGGTGGTGGAGGTGGTCCGCGGAGGGTCGTCGTCGCTGCAGGTGCGCCCGGAGGCATCCTCGCCTTCGGCGAGGACTCGTCGGGTGCGGCCGTCCTGGCCCGCGCCGGGGTCAGTTCACTGCTGTGCCTGCCGCTGCCGCCGCTGCCGTCCGGTGGAGGCGGCAGCAGGGCGCTGGGCGTGCTGACGCTGTTCCGTACGGGGGCCAGGCGCGCCTTCTCCATGGCCGAGGCGCAGGCGGCGGACATGATGGCCCGCCATGTCGCGCTGGCTATGCGGCGACGTCCCGCATGATGTCCTCCCGCAGCCGGGTGCAGCACCGGCTGATCAGCCGGGACACGTGCATCTGGGAGATGCCGAGGTCCTCGGCGATCCGGCTCTGCGTCATGTCGCGGAAGAACCGCATGTAGAGGATCTTCTGCTCGCGCTCGGGGAGCGTGCGCAGCCGCGGCTTGACCGACTCGCGGTCGACGACGACGTCGAGCGCGGGGTCGGGGCCGCCGAGGGCGTCCACCAGCGTGTAGCCGTCCTCCGTACCGGGCAGCTCGGCGTCGAGGGAGAGGGCGGTGAAGCTGTCCAGGGCCTCCAGACCGGCCATCGCCTCCTCCTCCGTCATCCCGGCCTTCTCGGCGATCTCGGCGACGGTGGGGGCGCGGCCCCCCACCGAGTGCGAGAGCTCCTGGTAGGCGGCGCGGACGCGGCCCCGCAGGTCCTGCACGCGGCGTGGCACGTGAAGGGTCCACATGTGGTCCCGGAAGTGGCGCTTGATCTCGCCGGTGATGGTGGGCACCGCGAAACTCTCGAACGCGGCGCCGCGCGAGGGGTCGTACCGGTCGACGGCCTTGACCAGGCCGAGGGCGGCGACCTGCTTGAGGTCCTCCAGCGATTCTCCGCGGTTGCGGAAGCGGCCGGCGAGCCGGTCTGCCATGGGCAGCCAGGCGCGGACGATCTCCTGCCGGACGGCTTCCCTTTCCTCCCCGTCGGGGAGGGACGCCAAGCGGCGGAACGCCTCAGCGGTGTCCGGGGCGTCGTCGTGCGGATGCTTCGAGTGGGCGAGGGTAGGCATGATGCGTTTCAGCTCCCTGAACGGCGCTGACGGTTGGTGTCACCCCGAGGGAGAGCTCCCTGTCCCTTCTCCGGGCACGGGCACGCCCGGAGCGGGGGGCCGCTCCCACGGACGTGCCTCCGGTCCGAAGCACGAGGTGCGCATGCCCGGGGCCTGCCCCGGCAAACGCGTGGTTGCACTGATTCCACTGTCCTCGCGTCCGGGCGGATCGGCACCCGGGGGCGGGACCTTCCGCACCCCGCGCGAGTGGGGGCACGACCCGGGACCGCGGCGCCGGGCGCAGGGGGACGCGTTCGGCCGTACGGGTGATGGCGCCTGCCGGCGTGGAGGCGGGGGGTGTCACCCGCCGGACGTCACCGTGCGGCGGCGGGAGCGGTACGGCGGTGCGCGGG
Organism: Streptomyces sp. NPDC051310; assembly: GCF_044455245.1. Taxonomy (NCBI): domain Bacteria; kingdom Bacillati; phylum Actinomycetota; class Actinomycetes; order Kitasatosporales; family Streptomycetaceae; genus Streptomyces; species Streptomyces sp. NPDC051310. Next base: position 47,989 of record NZ_JBITEO010000008.1, on the reverse strand, counting down.
CCGGCCGGTGCGGCGGTGCCGGGCGCGGGCGTGCCGCGGCCCGGCCGCGTGCGCGGGCGCCGGAACCGGGGCAGCGACCGGGTGGGAAGGGGCGGCCTCAGGTACGGCAGCGGCCCCGGGTGCGGCAGCGGCCGGGTGAGCGACCGCGGCCTCGGGTACGGCGTGGACGGCGGGAGCCGGCGGAGCGGGGGCCGACGGGGCGGGCGCCGAGGCCGCGCGGCCCGCGGGGCCGGTTCCGGCAGGGCTGCCCGGGGCATGGGCCTCCGGTGCGGCGGCCGCGAGGGCGTCCGGGTCCCCGGCGGGACCGGTCCCGGGCGGCGGCAGGAGCACCTCCTCGTACCGGCCCAGGGCCAGCACGGCGCCGAGCAGCGCGGGAGGCGTCAGCAGGGGGACCAGTACGGCCAGCACTCCCATCGCCCCGCTCTCCCTTCCGCGCCGCGGAGCGGGACGGTCCTCGGGCGCGGACCGCCGCCCGCGCCCGAAGATCCCGTCCACCCCATGCACCCCGTGGCCGCTCGGCCGCCGCAGCGAGTCCCCCGCGCCCCCGTTCCCAAACCCCCCGCCCCGACGGACGGGGGATTCGCCGGGTTTGCGTCCGCCCCGTCGGGTACCCGCCGGGCGACCGACGTGCAGATCGTGCAGAGCGTGGAGGGTTCCATGGAGCGAGGGAGCGGCCGGCTCAGCCGTCGCAGGGACGACGAGATGAAGCACCAGCTGCAGGGGCTGCTCCGGTCCGGTCACCCCACCAGGACGGAGGAGTGGCACGACCCGGAGCCGCAGGCCGACGACGACCCCGAGGTGCCGTCGAGCCTGGTCACCTCCGACCGGTTCGAGGCGCTGCGTCTGGAACTCGGCAGGCATCTCGCCCGCACGCCCTTCCCGGCTCACCGCGGCGACCTGATCCGGGTGCTGCGCGAACGGCACGCCCCGGATCCGCTGACGGAGCTGGTGTCCGGGCTGCCGGGCGACCGTACGTACCACAGCGTCCAGGACGTGGCCGTGGCCGTGCACCGGCCGTGACCGGGGCGGCGCCGGAAGGCATGGCCCTCGGCCGCCCGGGTACTCCGGGCGGGTCACCCCACGAGGACCGAGGGCAGGGAAGGCGGACGGACACGATGGCACAGCTGGTGAGAGAAGTGATGACGCCGGGCGTCGCCGCGGTGCGGCCGGGCGCGTCCCTCGTCGAGGCCGCGCAGCTGATGCGGTCCCAGGACATCGGCGACGTGATCGTCGCGGACGGGGACCGGATCCTCGGCATGGTCACGGACCGCGACATCGCGGTCCGTGCGGTGGCCGACGGCGTCGACCCGCTGACCGTCGACGCCCAGTCCGTCTGTACGCCCGACCCGGTGTGCGTCACCCCGGACGACGAGGTGGCGGCCGCCGTGGAACTGATGCGCCGCCATGCGATCCGGCGGCTGCCGGTCGTGGAGGACGGGCGGCCGCTCGGCATGGTCAGCATCGGGGACGTGGCGGTGGCGCTGGACCCCGGCTCCGTCCTCGCCGACATCAGCGCGGCGGAGCCGAACACCGAACCGGCCTGACGGGCGGCGACCCCGCGCCGGGCCGGACTGGAGAAAGGAACGGAACATCGTGCAGATCGCATTTCTCGTGGCGCCGGAAGGCGTCGAGCAGGTGGAGCTGACCGATCCGTGGCAGGCGGTCGCGGACGCCGGTGACACCCCACGGCTGCTGTCGACCCGGTCCGGCAGGGTCCAGGCGTTCAACCACCTGGACAAGGCGGACACGTTCCCGGTCGACGACACCGTCGCCGACGCGTCGCTGGCCGACTACGGCGCGCTCGTTTTGCCGGGCGGGGTCGCCAATCCGGACTTCCTGCGGATGGACGAGCAGGCGGTCGCCTTCGTCCGCGCGTTCTTCGACGCGGGCAAGCCGGTCGCATCGATCTGCCACGGACCGTGGACGCTGGTGGAGGCCGACGTCGTGCGCGGCCGGACCCTCACCTCGTGGCCCAGCCTGCGGACCGACATCCGCAACGCCGGCGGCGAGTGGGTGGACGAGCAGGTCAAGGTGTGCGAGGCGGCACCCAGCACGCTGATCACCAGCCGCAAGCCGGACGACCTCAAGGCGTTCTGCGAGGCGTTCACCGAGGTGTTCGCCAAGGTCGCGCGGGGCTGACGCCCCCGCGCCGGCAGCCGGCTCCTCGTCCAGCGCGGCGGACGAGGAGCCTTTCCGGGGGCCGTCCCGCCGACGGGACGGCATCCGCAACCGCGACGCACGAGCTACGTCCCCGAGGAGGCGGAGGTGACGACGCATGGCCGGCACACTGCTCGCACGGCACGCCGAGGCGGTCGAGTTCTTCGGCCGCCGCGTGCACGCCGTCCGGGACGACCAGTGGGACGACCCGACACCGTGCACCGAGTGGTCCGTACGCGATCTCGTCAACCACCTCACCGGTGAACAGCTGTGGGTGGTGCCGCTGGTACGGGACGGCCTGCGGATCGAGGACGTCGGCGACCGCTTCGACGGGGACGTCCTCGGTGACGACCCGGTCGCCGTGTGGGACCGGGCGGCCGCGGGCGCCGTCGAGGCGTTCCGCGAGGACGGTGCGCTGGGGCGCACCGTGCACCTCTCCTACGGCGACACGCCCGCCGAGGACTACTGCCGCCAGATGGTGGACGACGCCGTCATCCACGCGTGGGACCTGTCGCGGGCCATCGGCGCAGACGAGCGGCTGCCCGCGGCCCTGGTCGACATCGCCACCCGCGACATCGCCCCGCAGGCGGCCGGCCTGTCGCGCAGCGGCCTGTTCGCGCCGCCGGTCGCACCGCCGGCCGACGCCGACCCGCAGACCAAGCTGCTGGCCCTGGTGGGCCGCGCGGCGTGAGGGGTCACCCCCCGAGTACCGGCCCGGCCGGGCGGGACTCGCCGACGCGTCGCGCCCGCGTTCCCCGTACGGCCTGGGGCCGGCCCGGCGGCGCCCCGAGGCCGCCCACGGGCCGGCCCGCCCCGCACCGCGCCCTCGTCCGGGCCGCCGCGGCCGGGGCGGGGCGCGCGCGTGCCGGGCGGCGGAGCGGGTAGGCGCCTGCCATGTCCGACGTCTACTGGGAGCAGCCCGCCGACACCGTCCGTGCCCGGGTCACGGCACTGCTCAGCGCCTGGGACCGCGATGTCTTCCACCGCGTGGCGACCCGGCACTGGCCGGGCGCCGAACCGCTGCTCCCCCGCCTGAGCCACAGCGCGAACCACGGGCTGCTCTGGTTCGGTACGGCCGCCGGGATCGCGGCGCTCGGGCGCGGGGCCCGCTCGCGCAGGGCCGCGGTCCGCGGGGTGGCCTCGCTGGCACTGGCGTCCGCCACGATCAACACCGTCGCCAAGCGGTCGGTGCGGCGCGCGCGCCCCGTGCTCGACGCGGTGCCGGTGGTGCGGCGGCTGAAGAAGCAGCCGTTCACCACGTCGTTCCCGTCCGGGCACTCCGCGTCGGCGGCGGCGTTCGCGACGGGCGTGCTGCTGGAGTCGCGCGGCTGGGGAGCGGCCGTGGCACCGGTCGCCGCCGCCGTCGCGCTCTCACGCGTGTACACGGGGGCGCACTACCCGAGCGACGTGCTGGTGGGCGCGGCGCTGGGGGTGGGCGCCGCCTTCGCCGTACGGGGCCTGGTGCCCACCCGCTCGCAACTGCCGGCGCCGGGACGGCCGCACGCCGACGCCCCGGCGCTGCCGGGCGGCACGGACGTCGTCGTGGTCGTCAACCTCGCATCGGGCTCCTCGACGGACATGGCCGCCCTCGTGCGGGACGCGCTGCCCGCGGCCGAGGTGGTGGAGTGCCCGCCGGAGGTGGTCGAGGAGGAGCTGGAGCGGGCGGCGGGGCGGTGCCGGGCGCTCGGTGTCGTGGGCGGCGACGGTACGGTCAACCGGGCGGCCGCCGCGGCGGCCCGGCACGGGGTGCCGCTGGCGGTCTTCCCGGGCGGCACCCTCAACCACTTCGCGTACGACCTGGGTGTCGAGTCGGTGCACGACACGTGCCGCGCGCTGGCGGAGGGCGACGCCGTACGGGTCGATCTCGGGCGGTTCACGCCCGGTCCCGACGGCGCGGACCACGGGTACTTCGTCAACACGTTCAGCCTGGGCGTGTACCCCGAGCTGGTGCGGTTGCGCGAGCGCTGGTCGCCGCGGATCGGCGGTGTGCCCGCCGGGGTGCTGGGCGCGCTGAAGGTGCTGCGCGGCGAGCACCCGCTGGAGGCGGAACTGCACGGCCGGCGGCGCCCGCTGTGGCTGCTCTTCGCCGGGAACTGCATGTACCGGCGGATGGGCCCGACCCCGGGCCGCCGCGCCGACCTGGCCGACGGCCTGCTGGACGTGCGGGTGGTGCACGGCGGGCGGCTGCCCGGGCTGCGCCTGCTGGCCGCGGTCCTGGCCGGGCCGCTCAGCCGTTCGCCGGTGCACGCGGCGGTGAAGCTGCGGCGGCTGCGGATCGAGGGGCTGTCCCCGGGCACGGTGCTGGCGTACGACGGCGAAGTGACGCAGGCGCCGTCGGAGCTGCTCGTCGACAAGCAGGACGAGGCGCTCACCGTGTACCGGCCGCAGGTCCGCGCCTGACGTACGGGAGGCGTGACGGCGCCGTCCCGCTTCCGCTCCCCCGCTGGTTCGCGCCCGAGGGACGGCGGGGCACCGGACACCGCCGTGGCTCTCTCTAAGGCACCACGGGGCTCACCTGGTTGCCGGGGTGGGTGCCGCCGGCCGGCCGGGCCACGGGGCCCCAGGGCCAGGGCAGCTCCTTGACCGCCGAAGTGCCGGGCAGGGTGATGGAGGCGCGCGCGGGATCGATCCCGCCCGGCCCGTCCTGCCGGGCCGCGACGAACGTGAGCACCAGCCGCGCGGTGGAGCCGCGCCCCAGGGACACCGTCACCGGCGCGACCGCGACCTGGTCGAAGAGCGTTTCCGCGGCGTCTCCCCGCCCGAGCCTCACCAGGGGATACCCGCGCAGCGTGCACTCCTCCGCGCCGTTGTTGCGCACCTCCACGACGGCGGTCCGCCGTGCGCCCGGCTCGCCTCCCCCGGGTGCCGCCGTGCCGCCGGGGGCCCAGGACAGGGCGAGCGCGGCGCCGCGGCAGGGGGCGGGCACCGCGGCGGCCGGGCCGGCGGCGGGGAGCAGCGCGGAGGCCGACGCCGTCATGAGGACAAGACAGGTACGCACGCGCGGGGCACGGGAGGGCCGGGTCATGGGCCACCTCCACGGCGTGGGAACGGGGGGCGTGTCCATTATCGGGCGCATTGCCGCCATGTTCATGTCGGCGGCGCCCGGGAGCCGGGTGCCGGGAACCACCGGCGCGGAGGCGCCGGCGGGCGACCACCGCCGGGGAGACGTCAGCGCTTCAGCGCTGCCGCGTCCCCCATGACGATGACCGGCTCCTTGGCCGGGTCGAGGGCGAGCAGCAGCTCCCGCATCCGCTCCAGCGGCAGGGAGATGCAGGCCCGGGTGGGGCCGCCGTGGTCGACGTGGATCCAGACGCCCCCGCCCATCTCGCTGCCGAGCGGCCGCGTCTTGTCGAGGGGCGAGACACCGCGGGTGCGGTTGTAGTCGATGGCCACGACGTGGTCGAAGGAGCCTTCGAGCGGTTCGCCGAGGAATCCGGTGCCGGACATGTTGAATTCCTCGTCCTGGTCGTAGGGGAGCCGTGTGCCCGGGTCCGGCAGACGTCCCCCGGCGTCACCCAGCCGGAATACGCCGACAGGGGTGCGCAGGTCGCCCGCGCGGTGGTCGTCGGTCCAGCCGCGCAGGGCGTTGTGGGCTTGCCACGGGCCGGTGACGGCGTGCCAGCCGAGCGCCGGGTGGTGCTCGTACAGGACGGCGGTGGAGCGCGGCACGTCGCGGCCCTCGCCGGTGACGACGAGCGCCTGGCGCGTGCGCGCCGGGATCCGCGACCGGGTGAGCGGGCCGAGGCCCGGCAGGTCACCGGCGCGGGCGCTGGGCGCCAGGGCGGGCGGGCCGGGGGCCGGTGACGACGCGTCCGGCGAGGGCGAGGAGGGCGGCGGCGCGGTCTTCGCCGCCGCGCCCCGGGCGGCGGGAGCGGAGGACGGCTGGGCGCATCCGGTGAGCAGGAGTCCGGCACACAGCGCGGTGAGCAGCACGGTGGCGCCGGAGACGAGGGGACTGTCCGATCGTGTGGCCATGAAACCAGATGATCTGCCGCTTGCTCGGGTCCCGCACGGCGAGGACAGCCTGACGGCACGAAGTTCGCCCGGTCCACCTAAGCCCCGCGGAGGCGGTTGTCCGCACACCGTGTCCGGCGTCCTCGTCCGCGCGTGCACCGTGCCGTACGGACGCGTCCGGCCGGTCCGGGGCGCCGGGCCGCCACGGCGGAGTTCCGGACCGGACGGGCCGGGGGCGGGCTCAGAGCAGGGATCCGAGCGGCCCCAGGTCGATGTTCAGGTCCTCCGGCTCCAATCCGAACCGCGTCCGGAGGATGTCCATGCGGTCCTCCAGCAGCATCAGGGTCGTCCCGATGCGCTCCTCCTGCTCCTCGGTCAGGTCGCCGCCCTCGACGCGGCGCAGCGCCTGCCGCTCCATGAGCTGGCGCAGCAGCTCGATGACGGTCAGCACCAGGCGGGCCAGGTCGCGCTCGACGGAGTCGGGATCGAGTTCCACCCGGCGCCGCGGACGGCAGTCGGTGTCCCCGCCGGGATCCGTCCCGCCGGTGACGGCGGCGCTCACGGACGCCGCGCCGGTCGGCGCGGCGTCCGGGCCGGCCGGGTCCGGGGCGGCGCCGCCCGGCAGCCTTCCGCCCAGGAACGTCCCGTCCGGAAGCGTCTCGTCCGGGTGCGACACGTCCGGGTGCGTCGCGCCGCGGTAGGGGGCGCTCATGCGCCTTCCACCTCCCCGAGGCCCCACGGCGAGGGCACGTTCGCGTTCACCGAGCTGATGAGCGCCTTCAGGTCGACCCGTACGAGGTCGACGTCGGCGATGCTGAGCGTGAGGTCCCCGCTGATGACGACGCCGCCCGCCAGCAGCCGGTCCAGCAGGTCGACCAGAGCGACCCGGCGGTGCTCGACGGTCATGCGCCTCCTTCCGCGCCCCCGGCGAAGGAGTACGGTGCCCACGGCCCGGTGAGTTCGACGCGGACGCCCTCCTGCTCCCCGGAGAGGCTGCCGACGAGTTCGACGAAGCCCTCGCTGCGCTCCCGGTCCACCAGGTAGGCGGCGTTGAGGACGTTGACGCCGGCGGCCCCGGAGAGCCGGGCGTCCTGCGGCGGGTGCACCGTGCCGGCCTCGGCGTACCCGGCGAGCGCGCCGTGGAGCCTGCGGCAGACGTCCTCCGCGCGCCGGAGCCCGTCCTCGCGGCCGCGGCGCTCCTGGAGCCGGCGGCGCAGGTAGTCGCGGCCGCCGCCTGGGGCGGAGGCCCCGGCGGTGGCGCCCGCGGGCTCCCGGGCCCGCTGCGGCTCGGGCTCGGCGTACACCTTCACCCCCCACTCCACCCGGCCGCCCAGCCGCTCCAGCGCCTGGACGAACCGGTCGTGGCCCTCCTCCAGCAGCCGTCGCACCCCGCTGTCGTCCCGGCAGACGGTGGCCAGCCGCAGCGGCAGCGGGCAGGTGACCGTGGTGAGCGCCGCGATCACGGCGTCATGGGCGCGGGCGGTGCCGGCCAGCCAGTCGAGGTCCTCCAGACGGGCCCGCAGCGGGGCCTCGTCGAACTCCCCGGCGGGGACGGCGCCGACGACGGCGACGAGGTCGCCGTGGCGCAGCATCCGCGGCGGTTCGCCACCGATGCCGTGCACGCCCTCCGGCAGGAGCCCGTCGAAGGGCCGGCACACGGCGTACACGTACCGCAGCTGCGGTGTACGGATGGTCATGTCGTCCGCTCCTCCAGTTCGGCGATACGGCGCTGCAGTTCCTCGTTCTCACGGGCCAGCTGGCCCTGGCGGGCGCGCGAGGAGAGGGCCGGGTCGCTCTCCCACCAGTCGATGCCCATCTCCTTGGCGCGGTCCACGGACGCGACGACGAGCCGCAGCTTGATGGTCAGCAGCTCGATGTCGAGCAGGTTGATCTTGATGTCGCCGGCGATGACGACACCCTTGTCCAGGACGCGCTCCAGGATGTCCGCGAGGTTGGCGCTGCTCCCCTCGGACGCGTACGGGGAGGGCATACGGCCGGAGCCGGGGGCGGGGATGGTCATGTCTGTCTCGTGCCCTTCTCCAGGCGGGCGAGGAGCTCGTCCTCCTGGCGGTCGAATTCCGCCTCGTCGATCTCGCCCGCCTCGAGACGTTCGGCGAGGCGGGCGAGTTCGCGCTGTACGGCGGCCGGGTCGTAGTACTGCCGCTCGGCCTCCTGCACCACCTGGCGCAGCACCCATGCGGTGCCGCGCAGGGGGGCGGCGGGAAGCAGGAGCAGTTCTCCCAGCAGGCCCATGGGCTACTCCACCGTTCCTTACTCCACGAAGCTGTAGGGCGGCAGCGGGCCGTTGACCTGGAGGACGAGGTGGCGGTGCTCCTTGCCGAGCCTGTCGACGGCGGCGACGAAGGCGTCGGCGTCGTCCCGGTCGACCAGGAAGGAGATGTTCGCCAGCCAGCCGCTGTTCTCCGGGCCGGGGCGGACGTCCGCGGCCGCGCCCTCCAGCGCCTGCTGCACCGTCACGGCGTCGCGGGCCTCGCGCTGCTTGACCGCCGCGACGACGCGTTCGCCGAGCGCCAGCTTCTGCTCGTACGAGCCGCCGCCGGCGGCCCGGTTGGCCTCGCTGAGCGCCCGCAGGTCGGGGTCGTCGGCGAGCACCTGGTGCAGGACGGCCTCTTCGTCGTGGGTGGCCTTGACGTTGTACTCGACCTTGTTGTCGAGGGCCTTGAGCCGCTCCAGGTAGTGGTCCTCGCGTTCGCGCAGCACCGCGACGACCGTGTCGTCGTCGGGTGAGACGCCGCCGAACCGCATGGGCAGGACCGGGCCGCCGGCGCCCGCCTCGGCGAGCACGCTCTGGTGCGCGAGCAGGTCGCGCCGCTTGGGCTTGAGGTCCTCCGGCGCCTCGCTCACCAGCGCGGCGAGTTCACCGTGGGTGAGGACGCGGACCGCGCGGGCGGGGTCGCCGATGCCGCCCATCTTCTCCGGCAGACCGGGGTGTGAGCTGCGGACGATCCCGTAGACGTACGTGCTCACTTCTCTTCCTCCTGCTCCTGCTTCTTGCGTGACGACGAGCGGCTGCCACCGAGGCTGTCGGATATCGACTGGGCTGCGCCGCTGATGGCGCCCTTGGTCTTGCCGCGTGCGCCGGACTCGGTCATCTCACCGACCAGGTCGGGCAGTCCGGGGTCCTTGCGCGGTCCGGCCTCCAGGTCGAGGCGGTTGCACGCCTCGGCGAAGCGCAGGTACGTGTCGACGCTGGCGACGACGACGCGGACGTCGATCTTGAGGATCTCGATGCCGACGAGGGACACACGGACGAACGCGTCGATGACGAGCCCGCGGTCCAGGACGAGTTCGAGGACGTCGTACAGGCCGCTGGTGCCGCCGCTGCCGCCGGAGCCGACGGCGCCGCCTTGCTGTGCCGCAACAGTCATTGTCTGGTGCCTCCCTGAGGGGGTCTGTCGTGGTCCCGGCCGGACCGTGTGCGATCCGCTCCGGGACGGGGTCCCGGTCCCTACCGGGACCGGTCGGCCCTGCCGCGCTCGTAACGGCGTACACGCCGGTAGCCGACGAGTTCGCCCTCCTGGTCCACCTGGACCTCGTACGAGGCGAGCAGGCTCATCGTGTCGGGGACACGAGCCAGTTCGAGGACTTCGACGGTCAACGTCCAGCCGTCCTCGGTGCGTTGGAATGACGACACGGATTCGGCTTCCATGCCGGTGAGTTCGGTCAGTTGCTCGCTTGCGCGGCGCAGGGTCTCGGATGTATTGGCCATGACTGCATGCGGGTTGCCGCCCCTGGAGCCCGCAAACCCGGGCGCCCGGAACCGTTCCCCGCCCACCCGTTCAGCGCAGGGCGTCCAGGCGCCGGACCCAGGCGGGAGTGCTGTCGGGGGTGTCCTTCTGCAGGAAGCGCGGTCCGTCGATGCCGTCGGGGCGCCGCCCCGGCATCAGCGGCCGGCCGCGCAGGTGCGGCAGCATGAACGGCGCGACCGACCGGTAGTACGTGACGAGGTCGGCCCTGGTCAGGCCGTCGCCGGGGAAGCGGACCTTGCCGGGGCGGTGGATCTCCACGCTCCCCTGCGCCCGGCGCGGACGGTGCGGGTGGCGGTACCCGGCGTGCTGCTCCTGGTCAGCGAAAACGACTACCCGCCGTCGCCCGGCGCGGACGACCATGGCAGCCATGGACGACATCCTGGAGACGCGGCGTCTGAGGCTGCGGCCGTTCACGGTGGAGGACCTCGACGAGGTGGTGGCGCTCGACAACGACCCCGCCGTGATGCGGTACATCAACGGCGGCCGGCCGGCCTCGCGCGAGGAGATCCGCGCCCGGTCCCTGCCCCGCCTGCTGGGCCCCGGCTTCCGGGCGGCGGAGTGCCGTGCGACGGGCGAGTGGCTCGGCTGGTTCTGCCTCGCTCCGCGGGCGGGCGGCGGGGACACCGCGGAGCTGGGGTACCGGCTGCACCGCCGCGCCTGGGGCCGGGGGTACGCGACGGAGGGCGCGCGGGCCCTGATCGCCGAGGGCTTCACCGCACGGGGCGTGCGGCGGGTGACGGCGCAGACGATGACGGTCAACACGGCGTCGCGCCGCGTGCTGGAGAAGTGCGGTCTCACCTTCGTCCGCACCTTCTCCGGCGAGTGGCCGGAGGTGATCGAGGGCTCGGAGGAGGGCGACGTGGAGTACGCGCTCACCCGGGAGGAGTGGACTCCCTGACCCCTCCCCCGGCCCGTCCCGCGGGGTGCGTCAGGGGGTCGTCACACCCTGTTCGACCATCAGTTTCACCGCGGCGGCGATCGACTCCGCGTCGATGCCCGCGGCGTGCAGCTGCTCCTCGGGGCCGGCCGAACCCGGCATGTTCCGCACACCGAGGCGGACCAGCCGCGGGGTGGGCCGGCCGTCGCCGAAGGCCTCCGCGACCGCGTCGCCGAGGCCGCCCTCCGGGTGGTGGTCCTCGACCGTGACCAGGCAGCCGGTCGCGGCCGCCGCGGCTTCCAGGGCGGCGGTGTCGACCGGCTTGACCGAGTACAGGTCGACGACCCGTACCGGGATGCCGTGTTCGGCGAGCAGGTCCGCCGCCTTGACCGCCTCGTGCACGGTGACGCCGGCCGCGACGAGGGTGGCCCGGTCGTCGTCGCCGCCCCCGCGCACGAGCTTGCTGCCACCGACCGGGAACTCCTCGTCGGGCCCGTAGATGACGGGCATGTCACCGCGCGAGGTGCGCAGGTAGCGGATGCCCGGCAGGTCGGCCATGGCCGCCACGAGCTTCGCCGTCTGGTTGGCGTCGCACGGGTACAGCACGGTACTGCCGTGGACCGCGCGCAGCATGGCCAGGTCCTCCAGCGCCATCTGCGACGGGCCGTCCTGGCCGATGGCGACGCCGGCGTGCGACCCGATGAGGTTGATCCCGGCGCGGCTGACGGCGGCCATGCGGATGAAGTCGTGCGCGCGGGTGAGGAACGCCGCGAACGTCGAGGCGTACGGCACGTAGCCGCGGGTCTGCATGCCGACGGCCGCCGCGACGAGCTGCTGCTCGGCGATGTAGCACTCGAAGTACCGGTCGGGGTGGGCCTTGGCGAAGAACTCGGTGCGGGTCGAGTCGCTGACCTCGGCGTCCAGGGCGACGACGTCGCCGCGTGCCGAGCCGAGCGCTTCCAGGGCGTGCCCGTAGGCGGTACGGGTGGCGACCGTGTCGCCGACGTCGTAGCGCGGCAGCTCGACGGCGGCGGCCCGGGCGTGCCGGGGTGGCGTCACATCCGGCGGGCGCTGCACCGACACGTGGCCGGAGCGGGCGCCGCCCAGCTCGGCGACGGCGGCCTCCGGGTCCTTCAGGGGCTTGCCGTGGAAGCCTTCGAGGTCCTCGACGGCGGCGACACCGCGCCCCTTGCGGGTGGTGGCGAGGATCGCGGTGGGCTGCCGGACGGTCGACCGGGCCTCGGCGTAGGCGCGGTCGACGGCCTCGATGTCGTGCCCGTCGGCCTCGACGACGTGCCACCCGAAGGCGTGCAGACGCCGCGCGTAGGCGCCCAGGTCGTGCCCGTGGCGCGTCGGCCCGCGCTGTCCGAGCCGGTTGACGTCCACGATCAGGGTGAGGTTGTCGAGGTGGTGGTACGCGGCGTGCTCGACGGCCTCCCACACCGATCCCTCCGCCATCTCGCTGTCACCGGACAGGACGTAGACGCGGTACGGGAGCCGGTCGAGCCGTTTGCCCGCGAGCGCCATGCCGACGCCGACGGGCAGCCCCTGCCCGAGCGAGCCGGTGGCGACGTCGACCCAGGGCAGCCGGGGCGTGGGGTGCCCTTCGAGGCGGCTGCCGAGGGTGCGGTACTGCGCGAGCTCGTCGTCGTCGATGGCGCCGGCGGCCCGGTACATGGCGTACAGCAGCGGGGTCGCGTGTCCCTTGGACAGCACGAACCGGTCGTTGCCGGGGTGCTCGGGCCGGTCGAAGTCGTACCGGAGGTGGTGGGCGAGGAGGACGGCTCCCAGCTCCGCGGCGGACATCGAGGAGGTGGGGTGGCCGGAGCCCGCGGCCGCGGAGGCGCGGATCGCGTCGACCCTCAACTGCTGGGCGAGTGCTGTGAGTTCTTCGTGGTGCATGTCACTCCTCGCCGCTCGTGCCGCCGGTGCCGATCGGGCCGCCGTTGCCGCCGGTGCCGCTCGGGCCGCCGCCGGCGCGGGCTCCGCTCTTGGCGAGTTCGGGCGAGGCCGTGTCGAGCGGCACCTGCCAGGAGCGGACCAGGCCCAGCTGTACGGCCTGCCGGGGCAGCGCCGCGTCGAGCAGCCAGTCCGCGGCGACCCGTACGCGGTTGCCGGGCATGGCGGCCAGGTGGTAGCCGCGGGTGACGGCCCCGGCGACGGGCCCGGACAGCGGGACGCCCATCGGGTTGGCGGCCGCCTTCACCCCTCCGAGGTCCACGGCGAAGCCCATGTCGCTGTGCCGGTACGGGGCGGCCTCGCCGACGCCGAGGGACGCGGCGACGTTCCGCGCGGCGGTCTTGCCCTGCCTCGACGCGTGCTGCGCCGTCATCGGGGTGTACTCGCCGGGCCGGGTCAGGTCCGGTACGGCGGCGGCGTCGCCGCAGGCGAAGACGTCGGGGTGGCCGGGGACGCCGAGCTCCGGCGTGACGACCAGCCGGCCGCGTTCCACGGGCAGGCCGAGCTGGGAGACGAGCGGGTCGGGCCGTACGCCGACGCACCAGATGAGGGAGCGCGTCTCGACGAACTCGCCGTCGTCGAGGAGGACGCCGTCCCGCGTGGACTCCTTCACGGAGGTGCCCATGCGCACCTCGACCCCGCGGCCGCGCAGCACCTGGTCGGCGGTGCCGGAGAGCCGCTCGTCCAGCCCGGGCAGGACCCGGTCGGCGACGTCCAGGAGCATCCAGCGGGGGCGCGCGCCCTTGGGCCAGGCGGGGTGCTTGCGGACGAGCGCGTCGGTGAACATCTTGCCGTGGGCGGCGACCTCCGTCCCGGTGTAGCCGGCGCCGACGACCACGAACGTGCAGCGCGAGGTGCATTCCGCCGGGTTCTTGGCGCCGGCGGCGAGCTCGATCTGCCGGGTGATGTGGTCGCGCAGGTAGAGCGCCTCGGGCAGACCGCGGAAGCCGGTGGCGTTCTCGGCGACACCGGGGATCGGCAGGAGCTTGCTGACGCTGCCGACGGCGAGGACGAGCCGGTCGTACCCGAGCTCCCCGGTGGTGCCCTCGGGGTCGGTGTAGTGGACCTTGCGCCCGTCGAGGTCGACGTGGTCGGCCTCGCCCAGCACGAGCCGTACGTGGCGCAGGGTGCCGGGCAGCGAGACGGTGACCCTGCGGGGCTCCAGGATGCCGGCGGCGACCTGGGGCAGCAGCGGCAGGTACAGGAAGTAGTCGGTGGGATTGAGCAGCACGATCTCGGCGCGGCCGCGCAGGCTCCGGCTCAGGCCGCGGGCCGTCTGGTAGCCGGCGAATCCGGCGCCGACGATCACGATGCGCGGCCGGCGGCGAGGGGCCGCTCCGGCGGGCGGGCCGGTGGGCGTCGGGTTGACGGGCGGGGTCACAGGGCCTCCAGCGTCATATCCGGGTGCAACGGGCAGAACGGATGGATCGCACGAACCTTCCCGGTGCCCTGGGGCCCGCCCGCCAAACGCGGCGGACCCCGCCGCGCTCCCCCGCTCCCCCGCTCGCGGCGTCCGCAACCGCGCGGGTGACCGGCCGGGCGCGCCGGGCCGCGGCGACGGCGGCGGCCACGGCGGCGGCCGCGCCGGCCAGCACGGCCGGGTGGCGCAGCAGCACGGTGTCCGCGTACAGGGCGCGGGACTCGCCGTCGAACCGGCCGTGGGCGCCGAAGTCCCGGCCGAGGGCGCCGTCCACCGGTGCCCAGAGGTTGTTGGGGGCGGGCTCGTCGGCGTGCGGCGCGGCTCCGTCGTCGCCGGGGGCGACCTGCGCGGGCTCCTGCTGCGAGCGGACTCCAGTGCGGGCCAGGTAGCGGTCGAACAGGCCGGGCGCGAGCGCGTTGGCGACCAGCGCGGCGGCCGTGGCGGCGCCGACCCGGTACTCGCGGCGGCCGGGGTGGTCGGCGGCGTGCACGACGGCACGGGCGGCGACCTCCGGCTGGTACACCGGCCCGAGGGGCCGGACCCGGCCCGGCAGCCGGGAGAGCGCCCAGTCGAACCGCGGGGTGTTGACGGCCGGCAGCTGCACCATGGTGGTGCGCACCTTGCTGCCGGCGTGCAGCAACTCGCAGCGCAGGGACTCGTTCCAGCCCTGGACGGCGTGCTCCGCGCCGCTGTACGCGGACTGCAGCGGCACGCCCCGGTAGGCGAGGACGGAGCCGACCTGGACGACGGTGCCGTGGTCGCGCGGCACCATGCGGCGCAGGGCGGCGCGGGTGCCGTTGACACACCCGAGGTAGGTGACGTCGGTGACGCGGCGGAACTCGTCGTCGCGGATCTCGCCGAAGGGCGCGAAGAGGCCGACGGCCGCGTTGTTCACCCAGACGTCGATCGGTCCGAGCTCGCTCTCGATCCGTTCGGCGGCCTCGTCGACCGCCCTCGGGTCGGAGACGTCGACGGGTATGGCCAGCGGCGCACCGCCGGCCGCCCGGACGTCGTCGGCCGCGCCCGCCAGGCCCCGTTCGCCGCGCGCGAGCAGGGCCACGCGGTCACCGCGGGCGGCGAAGGCGCGGGCGGTCGCGCGCCCGACCCCGCTGCCGGCGCCGGTGATCACGATCGTGCGCGCCGCCTCCGGGAGGTTCGCGTTCATGGGCCGCGGGTACCCGGGCCGCCCGCCGGATAACGCCGGGGCCGCCGGTGCGCCCGAGGGAGGAACCGGGCATGCCCGCAGACGGAGACCCGCAGGAGGTGGTCGCGCTCCTGACGGAACAACACGGCAGGATCCGTCGGCTCTTCGACGACGTGCCGGGAGCGACGGGCCGGAGCGCGCGGAGCGCTTCGGCGCACTCGTCCGGCTCCTGGCCGCGCACGAGGCGGCGGAGGAGGAGATCGTGCACCCCTTCGCCCGCGGCCGCATCGACGGCGGGGGAGCCGGTCGTGCAGCAGCGGCTGGAGGAGGAGCAGGCCACCCGGCGCGCGGTCCGGGCCCTGCAGGACCTGGGCACCGACGCCCCCTCGTTCCCGGAGCGGCTCGCACGGCTGCGGCAGGAGGTGCTGGCGCACGGCGAGGCCGAGGAGCGGTACGCGTTCGCCCATCTGCGGGTGACCGCCGGGCGTGACCCCGTCGTCCGCGGTCTCGTCCGTATGACGAGACGAGGGTCTCATTACTCGATACACCGGCGTACGGTGGCGGCATGACGGACGCTGTGTACACACATGGGCACCATGAGTCGGTCCTGCGCTCGCACCGCTGGCGCACGGCCGCGAACTCGGCGGCGTACCTGCTGGGTGAACTGCGGGCGGGCCTCCACGTGCTGGACGTGGGGTGCGGCCCCGGCACCATCACCGCGGACCTGGCCGCGCTCGTCGCCCCCGGCGGCCGCGTGACGGCGGTGGACAGCGCGGGCGGCGTCCTGGAGCAGGCCCGCGCGCTGGCCGCCGGACGCGGACTGGACAACGTGGAGTTCGCGGTCGCGGACGTGCACGCGCTGGACTTCCCCGACGACTCCTTCGACGTCGTGCACGCCCACCAGGTGCTCCAGCACGTGGGCGACCCGGTGCGGGCGCTGCGGGAGATGCGGCGGGTGTGCCGCCCCGGCGGTGTGGTCGCTGCCCGCGACAGCGACTACGGGGCGTTCGCCTGGTTCCCCGAGGTCCCGGCCCTCGACGCGTGGCAGGACTTCTACCGCCGCGTGGCGCGCGGCAACGGCGGCGAACCCGACGCCGGCCGCAGGCTGGTGTCGTGGGTCCGGCAGGCGGGCTTCACCGCCGTCACCGCCACCGCCGCGGCCTGGTGTTTCACCACGCCCGAGGAGCGGGCGTGGTGGAGCGGCCTCTGGGCGGAGCGTACGACCGCCTCCGTGTACGCGCGGCTCGCGACCGAGGGCGGCCACGCCTCCGAGGAGCGGCTGGCCGCCGTCGCCGAGGGGTGGCGCGCGTGGGGCCGCGAGGAGGACGGGTGGTTCCTGGTGCCGCACGGCGAGGTGCTGTGCCGGGTGTGACCGGCCGGACCCGCCGAACGGATCTCACGGCCGGGCGCCGCCAACTACCCTCACCCGTATGGAGATCCTCGGGACCACGCTGCGCATCTGCCTCGACGACCTGGAGACCCTGGACCGGACCGTGGTCTTCTACGAACGGCTCACCGGCAGCCCCGCGCTCCGCTTCGAGCGGGGCGGCGTGTCGGTGGCGGCCGTCGGCTGCTTCCTGCTGATGAGCGGCCCCGAGTCGGAGCTGGCGGTGCTGCGCAAGGTGTCGGCCACGATCGCGGTGGAGGACGTGGACACCGCGCACGCCACGCTCACCGAGGTCGGCGCGCAGGTCCTCGCGGGACCGGTGCCGACCCCGGTGGGGCGCAACCTGATCGCCGTCCACCCGGACGGGTCGGTCTTCGAGTACGTCGACCGACGGCGCCCGTAGGAAGGTCACCGGGGCGCCCGGAGCCGGGGCGCCCCGGCGGCACGCGACCGGTGGCCCGCCGACGGGGTGCGGGCGCGGGGCGGAAGGACGAGCGCGGGGAGCGCGGACACAGCGCCGTCTGCTCCGCAGCCACGAGTCCTATATGCTGCATTTGATGCTTTTGTGCAGCTTTGACAGTGGGTGACGAGTGCGATGCCTTCCGAACAGCAGGCCCGCGGACCCCACCCCGACGACCCGCGCGACGAGCCCCGGCACCACGGTCCGCGCGACGGGCACGACGGGGGGCGCGTACCCCGGCGGCTGTCCGCTCCGAAGGCGATGCGTTTCGCCGCCGAGCAACTGACGGAGCTGCTGGGAAGAACCCCGGAGTCCATCTCGGCGCTCCGGCCCACCGAGGACGGGTGGGAGGCCGAGGTGGAGGTCCTGGAGGTCGAGCGGATTCCCGAGACCACCAGCGTGCTGGCCAGCTATCGAGTGACGCTCGACGCTGAGGGCGAGCTGATGGCGTACGAGCGGATCCGTCGCTACACGCGGGGGCAGATCGACCCGCGGACGTGACGCGCCCCGCACCGAGCGGGCAGACCGGGACCGCACCGCCGAGGGCGGGGTCCCGCGAGAGGAGGCACCATGACGGTGGTGCCACAGGGCGGCGGAGGGGCCGTCGCACGGGGCGGCGGCGGAAGCTCCTCGTCGCTGTACGACGTACTGGAACTGATCCTGGACCGCGGCCTCGTCATCGATGTGTTCGCCCGTGTCTCCCTGGTGGGCATCGAGATCCTCAAGGTCGACGTCCGGGTCGTGGTGGCCAGTGTGGACACGTACCTGCGCTTCGCCGAGGCGTGCAACCGCCTCGACCTGGAGTCCGGACGCAAGCAGCCGACGCAGCTGACCGAACTGGTCGGCGAGGTCACCGAGGGCGGCGCCCGGGGGAAGAGCAAGGGAGCGCTGACCGGAGCGGTGGAGGCCTTCTCCGAGTCCTTCCGCAAGGGCCGCGACGAACGCGCCGACGAAGAGCCCGAACCGGTCGAGGAACGGGACAGGCCCCGGCCCGCCCGCCGGCCCTCCAGGCACCGGGAAGAGTGAGTCCCCATGTCGGTCTACGTCTACGCGATCATGGCGGGGACCCATCCCCTCCGGCTCGACGGGGTGGCCGGGGTCGGGGATCCCCCGCGGACCCTGCGGGTGGTGGAGGCGCCGGCGTCCGAACTGGCCGCGGTGGTCAGCGACGCACCGGACGGGCTGCGTGCCAAGCGCCGTGACGTTCTTGCCCACGAGGCGGTCCTGGAGGACCTGATGGGCCAGTCCACCGTGCTGCCGCTGCGCTTCGGCGCCGTCGCGCCGGACGACGACACCGTCCGCGGCACCCTGGAGGAGCGCGCGGACGCGTACCAGGAGCGCCTGCGCGCCTTGGAGGGCTGCGCCGAATTCCACCTGAAGGTCTCGTGCGACGAGGACGCCCTGCTCCGTGAGGTGCTGAGGCAGTCGGCGGACGCACGGCGCCTGAACGACGACATCCGGGCCGGGCGCGGGGGCCAGGAGCTGAAACTGGCGCTCGGCGAACTGGTCGCCCAGGAGGTCAGGGTGCGCCACGAGTCGTTCGCCTCCGGGATCACCGAGGCGCTGCGGCCGCTGGCACGGGAGACCAAGCCGTCGGAGGCGGTCGGGGACGACTTCCTGAACGTCTCCTTCCTCGTCGAGAAGCCGCGGCAGGAGGAGTTCGTGGCGCGAGAGACCACGCTCTCCGAGGAGTACGGCGAGGAATTCGCCTTCCGGATCCACGGCCCGCTCCCCCCGTACAGCTTCGTCTAGGACACCGACGAGAGGGCCCGGTCATGGGCGTACTGACTCAGCTCCTCACCCTCCCGCTCGCCCCGGTGCGCGGGGTCGGCTGGGTGGTGCGGCGCGTCACGGAAGCGGCCGAGGAGGAGTACTACGACGAGGGCCCGGTGCTCCGTGAACTCGCCGCGCTGGAACAGGAGCTGCTCGCGGGCCGGATCGATCAGGAGGCCTTCGACCGGCGCGAGGACGAACTGCTCGACCGGCTCGACGAGATCCGCCGGTTCCGGGAGGGCCGACAGCCATGAGGAGTCAGGAGGACTTCCGACGATGTCGAACACGATGACCGGCGCCGCGCTGCTCAGCGGCTACGTGCTCGGGCGGACCAAGAAGGCCAAGGTCGCCATCGCGGTCGCGAGCTGGGTGCTCCGCAAGAAGATCGATCCGAAGAAGGTCACGTCCCAGATCACCGGGTCGCCCGCCCTGGGCGCCCTGCGCGACCAGATGCGCGAGGAACTGCTCACGGCCGGCAAGGAAGCGGCGGCGTCGGCCGTCGCCGCCCGCGCCGACCGGCTGGCCGACACCCTGCATCAGCGCACCCTCAGCCTCCGCCAGGAGGCGCCCGGTGCCGCCGGTGACCAGGAGGAGGAACCGCGCGACGAGCGCGAGGAGAACGGCGACGAGGAGCCGGAGCCCCGGGGCGGACGCGAGGAGGACGGCGGTCGCGAGGAGGACGGCGGACGCGAGGAGGACGGCGGACGCGAGAAGGACGGCGGTCGCGAGGAGAACCGCGACGAGCGTGCCGAGCGCCGCCCCGCCCGGCCGGCCGCCAAGCGGCAGCGCACCCAGGCCCGTACCGAGAAGGCCGTCATCGCCGCCGCTCACCCGGTGGCGCGCGGCGCGGGCGCCGGTCCGGACGGGCCGCGGCGCTCCTCGGCGGACCGGGGCCGCGAGAAGGAGCGGGAAGGCGACCGGGAGACGGGCCGGACACGGATGAGGAGGAGGTCCGAGGGATGACCGGCAGCGGAGGTACGGGCCTGGCCGGCGATGCCGGCAGCCGGCTCAAGGAAGAACTGCAGCACTACCTGGAGGCCCGGGCCGAACGTGCCGTCACCGGCATGGGCGAGCGCCTCGGCGACGCGACCCGGCGGCTGGGCGACCCGGAGAGCTCGCTGGGCACCACCCTGGGCTCGCTGGCCAAGGGAGGCCGGGCGCTCGGGGAAGGCGCCTCACCGGGCCGCGCCCTCGCCACGACGGCCATGTCGCAGGTCAAGGGCAGCGTGAAGGACAAGGTGTCCGGCCTGCTGGGAAAGATCGGCAAGGGCGGCGGCAAGGGCGAGACCAGGGGCAAGAGCGTCGTCGTCATCGAGGACGTGGACGTGGGCGTCCCGGTGCGCGAAGCGTACGACCAGTGGACGCAGTTCCAGGAGTTCGGCCGCTTCACCAAGGGCGTCGTCAATGTGGAGAAGTCCGACGAGACCACCTCCCAGTGGCAGGTGAAGGTCGCCAAGTCCAATCGGAGCTGGAAGGCGAGCGTCGTCGAACAGATCCCGGACGAGCGGATCGTGTGGACGTCGGAGGGCGCCAAGGGCACCACGAAGGGAGCCGTCACGTTCCACCCGCTGGGAGACAACCTGACCAAGGTGCTCCTGGTCCTGGAGTACTTCCCGAAGGGGCTGTTCGAGAAGACCGGGAACATCTGGCGCGCCCAGGGCCGGCGGGCCCGCCTGGACCTGAAGCTGTACCGCAAGTACGTGACCCTCCGGGACGAGCCCGCCGAGGGCTGGCGCGGGGAGATCCGCGACGGCGAGGTGACGCGCGACCACGAGGAGGACGACGAGGAGCGGGCGCGAGCGGGTGACGAGCGTCCGGAGGACGAGGACGAGGACAAGGAGGGAGACGAGGAGCGCCGAGGGGCGCGCGGCCGGCACGCGGAGGAGGACGAGGAGGACGCCGAGGCGGACTGGGCCGGCGAGGACGACACGGACGACGAGAGCGAGGACGAGCCCCGCGACGACCGCGGCGGACGCCGGCGCGAACCGTACGGGGGCGACGCCTACGCGGAGGACGAGGAGCCGTACGAGGACGAGGAGCCGTACGAGGACGAGGTCGAGGACGCGGACGAGGACGAGAACGCGGACGAGGGCCGGTACGAGGACGAGGAGGACGACGCCGACGCCGACGCCGACGCCGAGCGGTCGCGCCGCCGCGCCGCGGCCCGCCGCTGAGCCCGCCGGGCACGCCTGAGCCCGCCGAGTACCCCTGAGTTGGCTGAAGCGAGGAACCACCGTCGTGAACGAACCCATCTCCCCCAACCTCGGTTCCTTCCCGTCCCGAGCCGGATCCCCGTACGGGCAGGGAACGTCGTCCAACCTGGCGGACATCCTGGAGCGCGTCCTGGACAAGGGCATCGTCATCGCCGGGGACATCAGGATCGACCTGCTGGACATCGAGCTGCTGACCATCAAGCTCCGTCTGCTGGTGGCGTCGGTGGACAAGGCCAAGGAGATGGGCATCGACTGGTGGGAGCACGATCCGGCGCTGTCGTCCCGCGCGACCGAGCGGCCCGGACTCGCCGACGAGAACCGGCGACTGCGCGAGGAGATCGCCGCGCTCCGCGGGGCGCAGGCGATTCCGGCGGCCGATGACCGGGACGAGGAACCGCCGCCCGTGCGCCGGCGCCGCGAACACGACGATCGGGCTGAACGGGCCGAACGCACTGTTCACCGCGAATACGGTGAACGCGACGAGCCGGAGGGCCCGGGCGGCCGCCTCGCCGGCCCGGACCGCCGGGGCCCCGATCGTCCGGACCCGGCCCGCGGGGACCCGCCGGACCGCCCGCGCCGCCGGCCGGACGGCCCTGAGCGCCGCCGCCCCGACGACCCCGAGCGCCGCCGCCCCGGAGGCGGGCGATGAGCGGCACGGTCCGCTACCTCTACGGGGTCGCTCCCGCGCTGCCCGCACTGGCCGACGGCGTGGCGGCCCTGCGCGGCGTCGGTGACGCGCCGGTCCGCGTGGTGACCGGCGGCGAGGTGGCGGCGGTGGTCAGCGACGTGCCCGCGGACGACTTCGACGAGACGGCCCTCGCCGCGCACCTGGAGCACCTGGACTGGCTGGAGGCCGTCGCCCGGGCCCACCACGGGGTCGTCGACGCGGTGGCGGCACGCACCGCCGTGCTGCCGCTGCGGCTGGCCACGATCTACCGGGACGACGCGGGAGTCCGCGCCATGCTGGAGGCGGGCCGGGAGGAGTTCGCGCCCCGCCTCTCCCGGCTCGCCGGTCACGTGGAGTGGGGGGTGAAGGTGTTCTTCGTCCCGCCGGGCGCCGCGGAACCGCCGGCCGGCGCCGGGCCCGCCCGTGCGAACGGCCCGGCGGAGGGTTCGGCCGAGGGCAGCCCGGCCGAGGGCGGCGCGCCGCCCGGTCCGGAGCTCGGTCCGGGCCGCGCCTACCTGCGCACGCGCAGGCACGAACGGCACGCCCGGGACAGCGCGTACAGCACGGCCCTGGCGGCGGCAGGGCGTATCCACGCGGCCGCCCTCTCCTGCGCGGTCGAGCACACCCGGCACCGGGTGCAGCAGGGTCCACTGGCCCGGGGGCCGTTCGAGAACATCGCCAACGACGCCTATCTGGTGCCCGCCGACGGCTCAGACGCCTTCCGCGCCGCCGTCGAGGAGGCGGCCGCGGCCACCGGCGTGGTCCACGTCGAGGTCACCGGCCCCTGGGCCCCGTACTCCTTCGCGGCGGCCGAGCCCGCCGGCACCGCCGACGCGCCCGACGCGGCCGGAGAGTCCGGGCGGGAGGCGGCGGCGGGATGACGGGGACCGGTGCGTGGCACCCGGCTGCCGAGCGTCCGCCGGCGGTCACGGCGCAGGTGCCGGCCGCACCGACCGGCCGGCAGATCGCCCTGATCGACCTGCTGGACCGGCTGCTCACCAGCGGCGTCGTGGTCACCGGTGACATCACCCTCTCCATCGCCGACATCGATCTGGTCCGCGTCTCCCTGCGCGCACTGATCGTGTCCATCAGCGAGGAGAACCCCTCCCCGTGGGACGACCGGCGCGGCGGCCCCCTCCCCCCTGCGACGCGCCATGCCGACTGATCCCCGCCCGCCCGTCGACCGGTACCAGGAGCTGGCCGACGCGGCGGCCCGCGCCTTCCGGCTGCTGCCGGCCGCACCGCGCGAGTTCCCGCCGCCCGGCGGCGGCCGGCCGTCCGTGCCCGCCCACCGGATCAACTCCGATCCCGACACGGTGGAGCGGGACCTGATGAAACTGGTCCTCACCCTGGTGGAACTGCTGCGGCAGCTCATGGAGCGGCAGGCCCTGCACCGCGTGGACGCGGGCGACCTCACCGAGGACGAGGAGGAGCGGCTCGGGACGACCCTGATGATCCTCCACGACCGGATGGCGGACCTCTGCTCCCGTTACGGGCTGACCATGGCGGACCTGAACCTGGATCTCGGCCCCCTCGGCACCCTGCTCCCGCCCCCGGATGATCCGTACACGCGTGATGACACCCGGTGAGGCGAATATTCCGTTTTGTACGTCTTTGTCGGCATGGCTCGCGGTCCACGGGGCAGAAACGGACTGGAGGTGACGGACATGTCCAGCGGCAAGAAGGCGAAGAACGTCGGCCGAACCGCCAAGGGAAAGGCGAAGGAGGTCGCCGGGAAGAGCGTGGGGAACGAGAGCCTGGAGGCCAAGGGCCGGGCGGAGCAGATGAAGGGTGACGCCAAGCAGGCGGTGGAGAAGGGCAAGGACACGTTCAGGCACTGACTCCGGAGCAGCGGCTCGGGGCGCGCACTCCGGTCCACGGCCGGCGGTGGGACGACGGGACACCCCCACCGCCGGCCGACGCGTCCGCCTCACCCCTCCCGCCGGCCGGCGGACCGGATCAGCCGGTGGTTCCGGTGGCCGTGTCCGGGGTGACCATGTCCGCGGTGATGGCCCAGCGCTCGTGGTCGCGCCACGCCCCGTCGATGTGGATCATCGCGGGCGAGAAGCCCTCCAGCCGGAACCCGGCACGCCGCACCAGGGCGAGGGAAGCGGCGTTCCCCGGCTGGATGTTGGCCTCCAGCCGGTGCAGGCCCAGCGGCCCGAAGGCGTACCGCAGGACCAGGCCGAGGCCCTCGCTCATCAGGCCGCGCCCGGCCGCGTGCGCGAAGGCCCCGTACCCCAGCGCGCCGTTGAGGAAGCCGCCGCGGACGATGTTGTTGATGTTGATGAACCCGGCGACGGCCCCGCCCGCCGCGTGCTCGCACACCAGGAACGCCTCCCGGTCGTGCCCCTCGATGAGGGCACGGGCGTAGACGGCGTACGCCTCGTGCGTGTCGGGCGGGAACAGCCAGGGCCGGTGCAGCTCCCTGCTCTCCCGGGCCCGCGCGGTGAATTCCTCGGCGTCCTCGTACGTGAAGTGCCGGAGGGCGACGCGCGGGCCCCTCGCCAGGTAGGAGCGCGGGGACGTACGGGTGTCGGGCATCCCGTCAGGGTAATCGGGCCGTCAGCGCGCGGTCCCGGACGGGCACTTCTCCGTCTTCTTCATGACCTCGACGGTGAGGGTCCGGTCGCCGATCTCCGTGCCGGGCGCGGGATGCTGCGAGCACACCTTCCAGTTGGACGGCCACAGCACCGTGCGGCCGTAGCCGCTGGCGTCGTGGACGTCGATCCGCGTGCGGTAGTCCATCGTGGAGAAGACGCTCATCAGGCCCTTGCCGCTGAAGTCGGGGACCGGCTTCGCCGGTGCGGCGGCCGATGCCGTCCCGCTCGCGGCGGCCATCGCCAGGGTCAGGCCCGCCGTCACCGTGGCCGCACGTACCGCACCTATCGCACGCTTCACTGTCGCCTCCTGCGGAAGAAGTTCCGGTGTCCCGGGGCGGTGCGGTCCCGGGATACGACCGCCGCCCCCGGGACCAGGATGGGGGGATCCTGGGCGCGCGGGGGCGGTGGGACGGGCCGTCCGGGTGAGGCGGCCGGGTCAGTGGTGGCTGACGACCAGCTGCGGCTGCTCCTCGGCGTCCGCCGTCCCGTCCGGGTCGGGGCGCTGGATGAGCAGCGCGGTGACGACGCCGACGGCCAGCAGCGCGAGCGCCGCGTACATGGCGTGCTGGTAGCCGGCCTCGGTGACGCCCCGGGCGTCGCTGCCCGCCGTGATCATGGCGGAGGCCAGGGCGATGCCGAGCGAGGCCCCGATGCCGAAGCAGGCGCCATTGAGGCCGGAGAGCGAGCCGGGCTTGTCCTTGGGGGCGGTGGTGACGGCGAGCCCGTTGAGGCCGGTGAGCATGAAGCCGCCGTACGTGATGCCGAGCGCGGCGAGCGAGGCGACCAGGATCCACTCGTTGTGCAGGAACAGCGTGGCGAAGACGAAGATCACGAGGTTGGCGACGGCGCCGGTGACCACGATGGTGCGCCAGCCGATCCGGGGACCGAGGCGACCGGTCAGCGGGGCGGAGATCACGCCGATCAGCTGGATGGGGGTGAGGAAGAGGACCGCGGCGGTGACGGCGGACAGGCCGAGGCCGACCCGGGCGTCCTGCGAGAACAGCGGGATGGTGAGCGCGATCGCGCCGAAGGCGCCGCCGAGGGTGCAGATGGTGGTGATCAGCAGCGGCCAGGCGCGGCGCGAGGCCAGCACGTCGAGGTCGATGACCGGGTTGGCCGCGGACTTCTGGGAGACGACGAAGAAGACCAGGGAGGCGACGCCGCCGAGGAGGAAGCCGAGGGTCAGCGCGGAGGTCCAGCCCCATGCGGCGCCCTGGGCGAGGCCGACGAGGACACCGGTGAGGCCGAGGGCGAGGGCGGCGATGCCGCGCGAGTCGAAGCGGGCGCCGGCGTCGATGGTGGGCGGCACGTCGGGGACGTACCGGCGCACGCCCATCAGGCCGGCGACCGCGATCAGGGTGGAGCAAACGAAGATGCCGCGGAAGCCGATGGTGTCGGCGATCTGGCCGCCCGCGATGGCGTCCACGCCCGCGAGGCCGCCGTTGACGGCGGTGATGATGCCGGCGGCCTTGCCGAAGCCGGCGGGGGTGAGCAGCTGGTTCAGCGTGAGGAACGCGAGGGTGAACATCGCCGCGGAGACGCCCTGCAGGATGCGGCCGGCGATGAAGACCTCGATGGTGGGCGCGACGACGCAGAGCAGGTTGCCGACGATCAGGACGACCGCGCAGATGATCATCATCGGCTTGCGCCCGCGCTGGTCGCTCAGGCGGGCCAGGGTGACCTGGCCGATCGCCGCCATCAGGAAGAAGAGCGTCTGGGACAGGCCGGCCGCCGCCGTGGTGGTGCCGAGGCGCTCGATGACGTCGGGCAGCGCGGGACTGAGCATGGTCGCGTTGATCTGGTAGCCGAGCACGGCGAGCACCATCGCCAGCAGCATGGGGCCGCGCCCCGCCAGATCGGATTCGGCTCCGGAACGCGTCCGGCCGAGCGTGGTGGACATGTCGGCCCCTTTGCCTCGGATGTCATGTCGAGCGGAAGAACGAAAACGCACAGCACGGGCTGCCTTGTCAGACAAGTGCCGGACCACAGCCTGAGATCTACGCGCGTCGACGTCAAGACCCTCCTGGGAACTTTTGTGATTTCCGCAGCTCAAAAGAGACCTGGGAGCATTGCCCGCCCCGCCGTGACCGGCATAACTTGCTGACAACCTGAGGCCGAGGAGGGCAGTGGTGGTCAGCGCACAGCAGCGGAGACCGGTCGTGGTGCTGTACGAGCGGATCGTGGACGCGATCCACGCGGGCACCTACCCGCCCGGCTCGACCCTGCCGTCCGAGCCCAGGCTCGCCGCCGAGCTGGGCGTCAGCCGGCCCGCCCTGCGCGAGGCCCTGCTGCTGCTCCAGGAGGACGGCCTGCTCTCGGTGCGCCGCGGGGTCGGCCGCACGGTGAACGACCGCCCGCCGCGGCGCGGCTTCGAGCACATCCAGCCGCTGGAGGAGCTCATCGGCGCGGGCGCACCCGTCCGCGTCCGGGCGCTGCTGCGCACGGTCGAGGAGCCGACCGACTTCACCACCCAGCACCTGCTCGCGCCGGCCCGTGCGGAGCTGCGGTTCTGGGAGTCGCTGCTGGCGGCGGACGGGACGGCGGCCGCGCTCAGCCAGGAGTGGGCCGCCGCCGAGGACGTCCTGGAGCGCGCGCACCCCGGCTTCGCCGCCGCGCTGCGGCAGCTCGCGCCGGACGCGGCGGGCGGCGCTCCCGCACCCCGCGGCGCCGGCGGGCCGGACGCCGGCCGGACCTCCATGCTCGCCGTGCTGACCGGCGCCTCGCGCGGCGTGTCCCTGTCCGCGCACAGCACCGTGACGGCCACCCTGGTCGGGCTGCGGCGCGGTGAGCAGCTGGGCCGGCCCGCCGACACCCCCGCCGTGCTGGTCACCCAGGTCGTACGGGTCGGTGAGACGCCGGTCATGGCGGCCAAGCACATGCTCCCGACCGGCGCCGCCGCCCTGCCGGTCCTCCAGTCGAACTGAGCCCTGTCGTGCGGGTCACGGCGCCGGGCCGGTCCGTGGCGTACACTCCCGCCCCATGCACTTGTCTGACAACGTCTCCGCCGACGCTCCCGCCGCTGCCGAGTGGATCCGCCGCGCCCCCAAGGCCGTCCTCCACGACCACCTGGACGGCGGCCTGCGCCCCGCCACGATCATCGAGCTGGCCCGCGCCTGCGGCTACACCGGCCTGCCGACCGAGGACCCGGCCGAGCTCGCCGTCTGGTTCCGGGACGCCGCCGACTCCGGATCACTGGAGCGGTACCTGGAGACGTTCGCGCACACCTGTGCGGTGATGCAGACCCGCGAGGCGCTGTTCCGCGTCGCGGCCGAGTGCGCCGAGGACCTGGCGGCCGACGGCGTCGTCTACGCGGAGGTGCGCTACGCCCCGGAGCAGCACCTGGAGGGCGGGCTGACCCTGGACGAGGTCGTCGAGGCGGTGAACGAGGGCTTCCGCGAGGGCGAGCGCCGCGCCGGCGGGCGGATCACGGTCGGCACGCTGCTGACCGGTATGCGCCACACCGACCGCTCGCTGGAGATAGCCGAGCTGACCGTCGCACACCGTGAGCGCGGCGTGGCGGGCTTCGACATCGCGGGCGGCGAGATCGGCAACCCGCCGGCCCGCCACCTGCCGGCCTTCCAGCACCTCAAGCGGCACAACTGCCACTTCACCATCCACGCGGGCGAGGCCGTCGGCGCGGAGTCCATCCACGAGGCGGTGCAGGTCTGCGGCGCCGAGCGGATCGGGCACGGCGTGCGGATCACCGACGACATCGCCGAGGACGGGACGCTCGGCCACCTCGCCGCGTACGTCCGCGACAACCGGATCGCGCTGGAGGTCTGCCCCACCTCCAACCTGCAGACGGGCGCCGCCAAGGACTACGCGTCGCACCCCATCGACCAGCTGCGCCGCCTCGGCTTCCGCGTCACGCTGAACACCGACAACCGCCTGGTCTCCGGCACCACCATGAGCCAGGAGTTCCAGCACATGGCGGACGCCTTCGGGTACGGCCCCGAGGTCTTCGAGGAGTTCACGGTCGCCGCCGTCGAGGCCGCGTTCCTGCCGCTGCCGGAGCGCCGCCGCCTGATCGACGAGGTCATCCGCCCCGGGTACGCGGCGCTGGCCGCACGCTGACCGGCCGGCGGGCCGGCACCTCCCGTCCGGCGCCCGGCGGCCGCGGTCCTCGCGCGCCGGGCGTCAGACGTCGTACCCCTGGGCGGCCAGCCACCGGTGCACGGCCGTCTTGTCGGCGACGCTGACGCGGACGCGGCCCTCGGGGGCGGGGCCCTCGTCCGCGTTGAACGCCGTGTCGGTCACGCGCGCGGTGACCCAGTCGGCCAGCTCCCGGGCGGCGTCCGGCGACAGGCGGCCCTCCTCCCAGCCACGGCGGGCTTCCCCGGCCGCCCGCTCGTCGTAGCGGGCCGCTTCCTCCAGCCATACCGGTACGAGCCGGTCGGCGACCTGCTGGTCCTGCGACGGCGTGGCGGAGTGGTGTGCGGATTCGCTCATGGGGACAGGGTGTCCGGCCGGTGCGCCGGTCATGCCGGGACGCGCCCGAACGCCACACGGACGGCGTGACGGCCTCAGGCCAGTGCGGGCACGTCGAGTGCGAGCGTGCCGGCGTCCGCGTCCAGCACGGCGGGCACGCCGAGCGGCACGGTGAGGTTCGTGGGGCCGTGGCCGAAGCCCAGCTCCTCGACCACCGGCACACCCAGGCCGCCCAGCCGGTCCAGCAGCGTCGCCCGCGCCTCCTCGTACGGGCCGCACTCCGCCCACGAGCCGAGCGCGACCCCGGCCACGCCGTCCAGCCGGCCGGCGCGCAGCAGCTGGGTGAGCGCGCGGTCCAGCCGGTACGGCTCCTCGCCCACGTCCTCCAGCAGCAGCAGCCCGCCCCGGGCGGAGGGGCGCGCGTGCGGCGTACCGAGCTCCGCGGCGAGGAGGCTGAGGCAGCCGCCGAAGGTGACGCCCCGGGCCCGGCCGGGCACCAGCGGCCGGGCGGTCGCCTCCCCGAGCGTGCGGACCGACTCGGGCGCGAACAGCGTGGCCCGCAGGGACTCCCGGGTGCGGGCGTCGTCCAGGAACGTCACGGCGGCGGCCATCGGACCGTGCAGCGTGGCCAGCCCCATCCGTACGGCGAACGCCTCGTGCAGCGCCGTCACGTCGCTGTAGCCGACGAACACCTTGGGGCCGGCCGCGCGCATCGCCGCCCAGTCGGCGAGGTCCGCCATGCGCTGGGCGCCGAAACCGCCACGCGCGCAGATCACCCCCGCGACCGACGGGTCGCACCACGCCTCCGTCAGGTCGCGGGCACGGGCCGCGTCGTCCCCGGCGAGGTACCCCAGGTGCCGGTCGAGGACGTGCGGCGCGACCACGGGGTCGAGGTCCCAGCCGCGCAGGATGTCGAGCCCGGCCCGCAGGCGCTCCTCGGGCACGGGGCCGCTGGGCGCCACGACCGCGACCCGGTCGCCGGGCCTGAGCCGCCGGGGCCGCAGCAGCGGTGCGAGGGCGGTCACGTCCTCAGCTCCAGCGGCGGGACGTCCCGGCGGTCGACACCGAACACCTGCGCGTACAGGGCGAGTTCGGCCTCCAGGGCCCGGACCATGCTCTCGGCCCGCCGGAAGCCGTGGCCCTCGCCGTCGAACGCGATAGAGGCGTGGGGGACGCCGCGACCCGCCATCCGGGCCAGGAAGCGCTCGGTCTGCGCGGGCGGGCACACCACGTCGTCCAGCCCCTGCAGCAGCAGGAACGGCGCGGTGATGTGCTCGGCGAGGGCGAGCGGCGAGCGCTCGCGGTACCGCGCCGGCACCTCCCCCGGCGGCCCGATCAGCGACTCCAGGTAGCGCGACTCGAAGTCGTGGGTCTCCTCGCTCCAGCCGTCCAGGTCGAGCACCGGGTAGACGATCGTGCCGCAGCGGTAGAGCTCCGTCGTGGCCAGCGACAGGGCGGCGGTCCAGCCTCCCGCGCTGGCGCCGCGGATCGCGAGCCGGGCCGGGTCGGCGGTGCCCTCGGCGGCGAGCGCCTCGGCGACGGCGGCGCAGTCCTCGACGTCCACCACGCCCCACTGCTCGCGCAGCCGCTCCCGGTACGCGCGCCCGTAGCCGGTGGAGCCGCCGTAGTTGACCTCGGCGACGCCGATGCCGCGTGAGGTGAAGTAGGCGATCTCCAGGTCGAGGACGAGCGGGTCGTGGCCGGTGGGGCCGCCGTGCGCCCACACCACGTAGGGCGGCAGCTCGGCGTCGGGGGGCGTGCGGTCGGGGTTGTGCGGCGGGTAGATGTGGGCGTGGATCTCGCGGTTGTCGGGGCCGGTGAAGGTGCGGATCTGCGGCTCGGGGTAGTACGCCGGGTCCACCGGGTCGTCGTGCGCCGAGCCGATGACCCGGGCGCGGCCCGTTCCGGTGTCGAGCTCGACGACCTCGTAGGCGCTGCGCGGGCTGGCGGCGACGCCGACGACACGGCTGCCCTGCGCGGCGAGGGTGGGCGCCCATTCGGTCCAGGGGCCGGCGGCGTCGACGAGTTCCCCGGTCTCGGGGTCGAGTATGCCGAGGGCGGTGGCGCCCCTGCCGTGGATGACGGCGATCAGGCCGTTGCCGAGGGGGTGGAACCACCGCTGCCCGATCTTCCACAGCGGGCCGCCGAACTCCTCCGCTCTGCCCGTGCACAGGCAGGCGGCGGTCGCGGAGCCGGGCCGGATGCGGTACGGCTCCCACCAGCCGCTCGTGTCGGAGACGTACAGCAGTGAGCCGTCCGCCGCCCAGTCGACCTGGCAGACCGCCTCGCCGGAGCCGCCGGCCACGGCCCGCACCCCGGTGAACGGGCCGTCCTGCGCCACCTCGCCGGTCATCACGACCGTGCCGTCCCACGGCATGTGGGGGTGGTCCCAGGCGAGCCACGCGGCGTGCCGTCCGTCCGGCGAGAGCCGCGGCCCGGTGACGAACCGGTGGCGGTCGTCGGTCAGTTCGCGCAACGAGGCCCGGTCCCCGGCGGCCGACCCGTCGAGCGGCACGGCGGCGACGACGCGCCGCACGTCACCGGGGCGCTCGCCGGTGAACTCCTCCAGGACGCACCAGACCTCGCCGCGCTCGAGGTGCACGACCGGGTCCGCCCAGCGCAGTCCGCCGCCCACCCCGGACACCGGCGTCAGCGGTACGGGTTCCGCGTCGCCGTCGGGCTCGTAGGCGTACAGGCGCTGGTCGGGGAAGTGGCTGAAGACCACGACCGGCCCGGTGTCCTCCCGCACGGCGCCGTCCCAGGGCCGGCCGCCGTACTCCTGGACCCTGCTGCGCACGTCCCACGGGGCGGGGAGCACCGGTTCCTCGCTGCCGTCCGTGCGCCGGCGCACCAGGGTGCGCCGGCCGTCCTCGGCCGGGCGCGGCTCGGTCCACCACACCTCGTCGCCGACGAACCCGACGTGTTCGGGACGGCCGTCGTGCGCGGCGGCGAGCGAGGCGTCGATGGGCGACGGCCAGGTTCCGTAAGCCCCCGTGGGTACCATGCCGGGTGCTCCCCCTCATGTGGTCCTGTTGGTCTACGCGGTCTGCAGATAGTGGTCGAGGACGCGGATGCCGAAGTGCAGGGCTTCGACCGGGACGCGCTCGTCGACGCCGTGGAAGAGCGCCTGGTAGTCGAAGCCGAGGGGCAGCCGCAGCGGTGCGAAGCCGTAGCCGGTGATGCCGAGCCGGGCGAAGTGCTTGGCGTCGGTGCCGCCGGACATGCAGAACGGCACCACGTGCGCGTCCGGCTCGAAGTGCTTCAGCGCGGCGCGCAGCTTCGCGTAGGTGGGCGAGTCCACGGGCGCCTGGAGAGCGATCTCCTGGTGCTGGAACTCCCAGTCGACGTCCGGCCCGGTGAGCCGGTCCATGGTCTCGGCGAACTCCAGGTCCGAGCCGGGCAGCACGCGCCCGTCGACGTGGGCGGTGGCGATCCCCGGGATCACGTTGACCTTGTACCCGGCGTGCAGCATGGTCGGGTTGCTGCTGTTGCGGATGGTCGGCTCGACGAGGGCGGCGGCGTGGCCGAGCTTGCCCAGCAGCGCGTCCGCGTCGAAGTCGTCGGCGTCGAGGTCCGCCTCGACGCCGTACAGCGCGGCGAGCTCGGTGAGGGCGGCGCGTACGGTCGGGGTCAGCCGCACCGGCCAGGTGTGGTCGCCGATGCGGGCGACGGCCGCGGCGATCCGGCTGACCGCGTTCTGCCGGTTGACCTTCGAGCCGTGGCCGGCCCGGCCCTCGGCGGTGAGCTTGAGCCACGCGGTGCCGCGCTCCCCCGCCCCGATCGGGTACAGCGCGAGGTCCGGTCCGGCGTGGAAGGTGTAGGCGCCGGACTCCCCGATGCCCTCCGTGCAGCCCTCGAAGAGGTCCCGGTGGTGGCGTACGAGGTAGGCGGCGCCGTCGGCGGCGCTGGCCTCCTCGTCGGCGGTGTAGGCGATGACGATGTCGCGGCGCGGGCGGATGCCGTGCCGGGCCCATTCGCGCACGACCGCCAGGATCATCGCGTCCGTGTTCTTCATGTCGACGGCGCCCCGGCCCCACACCAGCCCGTCGCGCACCTCGCCGGAGAAGGGGTGCACGTCCCAGTCGTCGGCGTCGGCCGGGACGACGTCGAGGTGGCCGTGGACGAGGAGCGCCTCGGCGGACGGGTCGGTGCCCTCGATCCGCGCCACGACGTTGGTGCGGCCGGGCGTGCGCTCCAGCATGACCGGTTCCAGCCCGGCCTCGGCGAGTTTCCCGGCCACGTACTCGGCGGCGGGCCGTTCGCGGCAGTCGCCGCTGCCGCGGTTGGTCGTGTCGATCCGGATGAGCTCGGAGGTGAAGGTGACCACCTCGTCGAGGGCCTGCGAGTCCGTGTCGAAGGGCCCGTTGTCCGGGGTGTCCGTGGGTGTCACGTCAGCCATACTGCTCCTCCACCGCGGCCGAGACGATCGTGGTGACCGCCTTGAAGGTGCGGATGCCCTCGTACATCGTCTCGCTGGTGTACGCGACGCGCCGTTCCCCGCTCACCGCCACGCCCGGTACGACGGTGGCGGCCGCGGCCAGGTGCGCGGCGTCGAACTCCAGCTCCACGGTGAACGGCCCGCCGCGCACCGGTTCGTACCGTACGGCGAGAGTGGCCGCGTCCTTGGCCGCGGCGCGGATCTCGGCGGCCGTACGGGTGGGGGGCCGGCACACGGCGGCGTACCGTGACACGTGGTCCTTGACGGCGACCTTGCGTGCCCCGGGGGCGTATCCGAGGGCGTCGTCGCAGGTCAGGTCGTCGCCGGTGACGAGGACGACGGGGACGCCGTACTCGGCGACGACATGGGCGTTGAGCAGGCCCTCGCTCGCCCGTACGCCGTTGAGCCAGACGCCGGTGACGGTGTTGGCGAGGTAGGTGTGGGCGAGGACGCCCTCGGTGCCGGCGCCCGTGTGGTAGCCGACGAAGGCGATGCCGTCGATGTCCCCGTGCTGGACGCCCTCCACCATGGACAGCGACTTGTGGCGGCCCGTGAGCATCTCGGCGCGGTCGTCGAGGCGCTCCAGCAGCAGGTTGCGCATGGTCCAGTGGGCCTCGTTGACGAGCACCTCGTCGGCGCCGCCGTCGAAGAACCCGAGGACGGCGGCGTTCACGTCGGAGGTGAACAGCGCTCGGCACCGCTCCCACTGGGGCGTGCCGGGCAGCACGTCGGCGGGCCAGGTGACGCCGGTGGCGCCCTCCATGTCGGCGCTGATGAGGATCTTCAAGGCCGCTCCGTTCCGCTCCGTCGTCACCGGGGAGGAACCCGACCCTACCGACCGCGTCGGGCCGGGAAACAGACCCCGCGCACCGCATGTCACGGGCGTCGGTGGGTACCCCGGCGGGCGGGAGCGCCGCCCGGGACGGACACAGCTGCGCGGAGGTGTGCGCCATGACGACCGCATCGCGGACCGCCCGTATCGACGCCGGTGACGCGACCCTGGTGGGTGATCTGGTGCTGCCGGAGAACGCCCAGGGCGTGGTGGGCTTCGCCCACGGCAGCGGCAGCTCGCGGCACAGCCCCCGCAACCGGGCGGTGGCCGGGGACCTCCAGGAGTCGGGCCTGGGCACGCTGCTCCTGGACCTCCTCACCCCGCAGGAGGACCGCGTGGACAGGGGGACGGCCGGGCTGCGCTTCGACATCCCGCTGCTGGGGCGGCGCATGACGGCGGCCGTGGACTGGCTCGGTGAGCACCCGTCGGCCGCCCGCCTGCCGGTCGGGCTGTTCGGTGCCAGCACCGGGGCCGCGGCGGCGCTGGTGGCGGCGGCCGAGCGGCCCGGCCTGGTGCGGGCCGTGGTGTCGCGGGGCGGCCGCCCGGACCTCGCGGGCGACGAGGTGCTGGCCGCCGTGCGCGCGCCGGTGCTGCTGGTCGTCGGCGGCGAGGACCACCAGGTGCTGCGGCTGAACGAGGAGGCCGCCGCACGGCTGACCGCCCCGTACCGCATCCACGTCGTCCCGGGCGCCACGCACCTCTTCGAGGAGCCGGGGGCCCTGGAGGAGGTCGCGGCGGTGGCGCGGGACTGGTTCCGCCACATGAGCTTCCGATGGGAGTGAGCAGCCGTGCTTCTCCGCAACCGCACGGAGGCCGGGCGTGAGCTCGCCGCCCGGCTCCTCGACCTGGAGCACGAGGGGAGGCTGAAGGATCCGGTGGTGCTGGCGCTGCCGCGCGGCGGGGTGCCGGTGGCCGTCGAGATCGCCGCGGCGCTGGGCGCGCCGCTGGACGTGCTCGTCGTCCGCAAGATCGGCGCGCCGTTCAATCCGGAGCTGGGCGTCGGCGCGGTGGCCGGCGAGGCACCTCCGCTGTACGACCGGCGGACGCTGGCGATGCTGGACCTGACGGAGGAGCGCCTGGGGCCGGCGGTGGCGCGTGAGCGCAGCGAGCTGCACCGCCGGGAGGCGCTGTACCGCGGTGACCGTCCGATGCCGGACGTGCGGGGCCGTACGGTCGTGCTGGTGGACGACGGGCTGGCGACCGGGGTGACGGCCCGCGCGGCGCTGCGGGCCGTACGGGGTATGGAGCCGGCCGACGTGGTCATGGCCGTGCCCGTGTGCTCGCGGGAGGCGGCGGAGCTGGTCGCGGCGGAGTCGGACGACCTGGTGTACCTGCACCAGCCGCGGCCGTTCTCGTCGGTGGGCCAGTGGTACCTCGACTTCGACCAGGTGGGCGACGACGAGGTGATCAGGACCCTGACGGCCGCACGCGGCCACGGCTGACCCGCTCGCGCGAGCCCGCGAGGGTGTCAGGCCGCCGCGGGCGCCAGGCGGTCCAGCAGCTCGGCGCGGTGCAGGTCGGCTATCGGCGCGAGCAGGTCGGGGTGGCGCAGGAGCGCGGCGGCCCGGCGGTCGTGCTCGTCGGGGGTGACCAGCCGGCGGAAGTCGACCGGCGCGGTGGCGTCCAGCCGGCCGGCCGCGGCGAGCGCCGCCATGGCGGTCGCGGCCAGGCCCGGGGTGCACAGCAGGGCGGCGGCCCAGCTGGCGACGACCTCGTCGACCCAGGTGCGCCACGGTTCGGGGCCACTGGTGCCGTCCCCGTCGTGCGCGGGTGCCGCGTGGCCGTCGGCGCCGGTGATCCAGTCCAGCCGGGCGGAGCCGCCGGGGCCCGCCACCGCGACGAGCCCGGCGTCCATGTCGGTGGGGTAGCGCAGCCATGCCGCGACCGTGACGGCCTGCCGCGCCTGCACACCGGCGAGAGCGGATTCCAGCGCGCCGCCGGCGGACGGGTAGGCGCGGGTCAGCCACTGCGCGGTCGCCGCGATGAGCGGGGAGAGGTCTGCGAACACGCCCGCAAGCTATCGCCGCGATGCAGCACGGCAAATGGCGTGGCTCACCGGGGGACAGTGGTTTTCCCCACATCATGGGCGCTACCGGATCCCCCGCACCCGTACAGAGGAGTGGCGCCATGGGACATGGCGGAGACGTCATCGCCGAGCTGACCAACGACCACGAGGAAGTGGAGGAGATCTTCACGAACATCGAGGAGCTCCCGCCCGGTGACGAGCGGCGCAAGCACTACGCGGACCAGGCCACCATCGAACTCGTCCGGCACGCGGTGGCGGAGGAGGAGTACCTGTACCCGGCGGTGCGGCGGCACGTCGACGGGGGTGACGCGCTCGCCGACAAGGAGCTGAACGACCATGCGGCGGCCGAGCGGACGATGAAGGACCTGGAGAGCTGCGAGGCGGGTGACCCGCGCTTCGACATGCTGATGAGCAAGCTGATGACGGAGATCCGGGCGCACGTCGTCGACGAGGAGAACAACCTCTTCCCGCGGCTGCGGGAGGCGTGCTCGGAGGAGGTCCTCATGGAGCTGGGCGACAAGGTCCGCCGGGCCAAGAAGACGGCTCCGACCCGCCCGCACCCGGCGGCTCCGGACAAGCCGCCGGCCAACAAGCTGCTCGCCCCGGGCGCGGGTCTGGTCGACCGCCTCCGCGACGCGATGTCGGGGCGCGGCAAGGACATGTGACCTCCGCGCCCCAGGTGCACGGCGCCGGGCCCCCGCGCGGGGGCCCGGCGCCGCCGTGCGGGGCCCCTCAGTCGCCGTGGCCCAGCTGGAGGTCCCGCTCGGTGCGGCCCCCGCCCGCGACCTGGAGCACGGTGGCCACCGGCGGATAGCCGGACGCGACGACCGTGTACGCGCCGGAGGAGAGGTCGGCGAAGCGGAAGAGGCCGTCGGGGCCGGTGGTGAGGGTGTCGACCACATGGCCCGCCGCGTCGAGGAGGGTCACGCGCGCGTCCTCCACGGGCCTGCCGCCGGTGGCCCGTACGGTCCCGCGCAGCATCGCGCCGCCGGCCAGCTCGATGATCCGCCGGGTCTCGCGGGAGGCCTGGACGCTCACCGGCAGCGCGGCGGGCCGGAAGGAGGGGGCGCCGGCGGCCAGCGTGTACTCCCCCGCCACCAGCTCGGTCATCACGTAGTCCCCGTCGCGCCCGGTACGGGTGGCGGCGACGACCTCGCCGCGTACGTCGGTGAGGGTGACGGCGGCGTCGCGCACGGGCGTGCCGTCGGCGGTGACGACGGTCCCCGCGAGCCGTCCGGCACCGCCGAGGACCACGTCCGCCTCGACCGGCCGGTCCCCGGCGGTGACGGTGACGGCCTGCGGCTGATGGCCCGCGGCCGACGCGATGAGGACGTACGCGCCGGGCCCCGGCACACCGAGCGCGTAGCGTCCGTCGTCGCCGCTCGCGCCGCGCCCGATCTGCTGCCCGTGCCCGTCCACGAGGGTGAGCACGGCGTGCGGCACACCGGAGCCGTCGTGGTGCCGTACGGCACCGAGGACGGGGACCGCGGAGCCGTACGCCGGGGGTGCGGCGGCCCGGCCGGGTCCGGCCGCCGCCACGGCGCTGTCGGGGGTGCGGGCCGGGGGTACGGAGGCGGTGGAGGCGGCGGGTGCGGGGTGGGGCGCGGGCGCCTTCTCCTTGAGGAAGCAGGCGAGGAACAGGCCGAGCACGAGCACGGGCACCAGGAGGAGGAAGGTGCGCGGCATCGTGCCGGCGTCGGCCAGCCGGTCGGTGACCGGGCCGGTGAACGGGACCGTGAACGGACCGGCGAGCCGGCCGGCACCGGACGCGGCCAGGGCGGCCGCGCCGAGCCAGCCGAGGGCCAGCCGCAGGTGCAGGTGCGCGGCGGTGGCGGCGCCGAGGTCGCCGGGCGGGGCCCCGTGCTGGACGGCGAGCACCAGGACCGGCAGCACGAGGCCGATGCCGACGCCGAGGACCGCCTGCCACATGCTGTGGTCCAGGCGGGGGGTGCCGCTCTCCACATGGGAGAGCAGCCACAGGCCGACGGCCGCGACGGCGCTGCCGAGGACGGGGAAGGCCCGGTGGTGCCCGGTGCGGCCGATGAGCCGGCCGGCCGCGGCGCAGGCGACGACGAGGCCGGCGGGCAGCGGCAGCATCAGCAGCGCGGTCGCGGTCGGACCGGTCCCCTCGACCGCGCGGAAGTGGGCGGGCAGGCAGGTCGCGGCGGCGGCGAGCGCGACGCCGGTCACGGCGCCGGCGGCAGCGGTGACGAGGAGCGTCCGGTCGGCGAGGAGCCGCAGCGGGACGAGCGGTTCGGCCACGCAGCTCTCGACGACGAAGAGCAGGAGGAGGGTGCCGGCCGCGCCGCAGGCCAGGCCGAGGACGACGCGCGAGTCCCAGGCGTACCGCGTACCGCCCCAGGAGGCGAGCAGGAGCAGGCAGGTGGAGGCGGCGGCGAGGAGCAGGGCGCCGAGGACGTCGAACCGGCCGCGCGCCTCGCGGCCGGGCGGCTCGGGGAGCCGGAGCGCCGCGCCGACGGCGAGGAGGACGAGCAGCCCCGGCGGCACGTTGGCGTAGAAGGCCCAGCGCCAGGAGGTGTGTTCGGTCAGGACGGCGCCGAGGAGCGGGCCGGTCGCGGCGGCGAGTCCGAGCACGGCGGCGAGTGCGCCGAGGGACCGGGCGCGGGCGCGGGCGGGGACGATGTCGGCGGTGAGGGCGTGCGCGCCGGCGAGGAGGCCCCCGGCGCCGATGCCCTGGAGGACGCGGCAGGCGATGAGCTGGTCGACGGTGTGCGTCCAGCCGGCGAGTGCCGAGCCCGCGAGGAAGGCGACGAGCGCGGTCTGGAAGACGCCCTTGCGGCCGTGCAGGTCGCCGAGTTTGCCGAACACCGGCAGGCCGACGGCGACGGCCAGGAGATGGGCGGTGATCACCCAGGAGGTCCGGTCGCGGCCGCCGAGCTCGGCGGTGACGGCGGGGAGGACGCCGGCGACGGCGGTCTGCTGGAGCGCGGCGAGGAGCAGCGCGAGGACGAGCGCGGCGAGGAGGACGCCGACGCGGCGGGGTCCGGACCTGACGGCGTCCGCGGGGTACGGCCCGGGCGGCGGTGCGTCCTCGGGAGCGGCCGCCTGCTCGTCATCCGTCAGCGTGATCCCACCCACGAACCTGCTCCCCTCGTCGCGTCCGCCGCGATGACGCCGGCGCGGCGCCATTCATCGCATTGCGCGCCGAGGGGGAGCAAGTCGGTCGTTTGGGATGGGGAGCGGGTGGGCGGGGCCGGGTGCCGCCCGGTCATCAGGCGGTTTCCCGCGCCGCCCGGTGCGGCGTGCGCCCCGTTGTCCGGATGAAGATCACCCGAACCGGTGATGCCGCCCCTGCCTGCTACTTCTCGACCTCGGCGGCGAGCTTGGCGAGCACCTGGTCGTAGATGCGGCCGAGCCCCTTGGGGGCGAAGGTCCTCTCGAAGAAGCCGCCGATGCCGCCGGCGCCGTTCCAGACGGTCGTGACGACGACCCTGGAGCGGCCCTCGCCGGACGGGGTCACGGTCCAGGTGGTGACCATCGAGGAGTTGCGGTCCTTCTCCACCAGCTGCCCGTCGCCCGGCTCCGTGACCTCGAGCAGGCAGTCGCGGATGCGCTTGCTGGTGGCCTGGAGCTTCCAGTGGACGAGGGTGCCCTCGCCGTCGCCGCCCTCGCGCACCTGGTACTCGCTGAAGTGCTCGGGCAGCAGCTTCGCGCGGGTGTCCTTGTAGTCGGCCAGCGCGTCGAACACCGTCTCCGCGTCCGCCGCGATGACCCGTTCCGTCGTGGCCTCGACTTGCGCCATGCCTGTCCTCCAGCACTCGTTCCTCAGGGGGCACCAGCCAACCACCTGGGCCGGGCGCGCCCAAATCCGGGGGCAAGCGATCATGGGAACAGGTGTTCTATTGTCTGGTGGAGTGCCGACCGAGGAGGCGTCCATGCGCTGGGACCATCTGAGCGACCACCCCGCCGGGGGCGGGGAGACCGTGCTGTTCGGCACGGACGCCGTCGTCACCCGCACCTTCGACACGCCCGAGTTCCGCGGCCTGACGTTCCACGAGGTGCGGGCCCGTTCGATCGTCAACCGGGTGCCCGGCGCCTCGCGCATGCCGTTCGAATGGACCGTCAATCCGTACCGCGGCTGCTCGCACGCGTGCGTGTACTGCTTCGCCCGCAAGACCCACGGCTACCTCGACCTCGACACGGGCATCGGCTTCGACTCCCAGATCGTGGTGAAGACCAACGCACCGGAGCTGCTGCGCCGCCAGCTCGCCTCGCCGCGCTGGCAGGGCGCCCACATCGCGATGGGCACGAACGTGGACTGCTACCAGCGCGCCGAGGGCCGCTACCGGCTGATGCCGGGCATCATCGCCGCGCTGCGCGACCACGCGAACCCGTTCTCGATCCTCACCAAGGGGACGCTCATCCTGCGCGACCTCGACCTGCTCCGCCAGGCGGCCGAGGTGACCGACGTCGGCATCTCCGTCTCGGTCGGCTTCACCGACCGGGAACTGTGGCGGACCGTCGAGCCCGGCACCCCCGCCCCGGAGCGCCGCCTCGACGTCGTGCGGACGCTGACCGGCCACGGGATCGGCTGCGGGGTGCTGATGGCGCCGGTCATCCCGTTCCTGGGCGACCACCCCGACCAGCTGCGCGCCACCGTGCGCGCGATCGCCGCCTCCGGGGCCACGTCGGTGACCCCGCTCGTGCTGCACCTGCGCCCGGGCGCCCGTGAGTGGTTCATGACATGGCTGGACCGGCACCATCCGCACCTGGTGCGGCGCTACGAGCGGCTGTACGCGGAGGGCGCCTACGCCCCGAAGTGGTACCAGCGCCGGATCACCCGTCAGGTGCACGAGCTCGCGGACGAGTTCGGGATAGGACCCGCCCGCCGGGGAGCGGCGCGCCGCATCCGCGCCGAGCCGCCCGAAGGGAGCACCACGGGCCCCACCCAGCTCACGCTGCTCTGAGCCTCCTGATCACATCCTCTGTTCGGGTCAAGTCTCGCCCGAACCCACCCTTCCGGGCCGGAATGCGGGGACGATCCGCCGAGGGACGTTCCGCCCAGCTCGGGAGGCCACATGCAGAAACGCGCAGGAGTGCTGATCGCCGCCGGGGCGCTGATGGCGAGCGCCGTCACCGCCGCCCCGTCCACGGCCGAACCGCGAGCCGCCGGCCTCAGCTGGAAGGCGTGTGCCACCAAGGAGTACCCGAAGCTCCAGTGCGCGACGGTCCGGGTCCCGCTGGACCACGACGAGCCGGGCGGTGAGCGGATCACGCTGGCGCTCTCCCGCATCGCGCACACCGCGAAGACCTCGCAGGGCCCGCTGCTCGTCAACCCGGGCGGCCCCGGCGCGAGCGGGCTCACGATGGCCGGGTTCGTCGCGGCCTCCCTCCCGGCGAAGGTGGCGGCGCAGTACGACATCATCGGCTTCGACCCCCGGGGCGTGGGCGCGAGCACCCCGGCGCTCGACTGCAAGCCCGGGTACTTCGCGCCCGTGCGGCCCGACTCCGTACCGCGCACGATCGCCGAGGAGCGGACCAACCTGACGCGGGCCGCGTCGTTCGCGAGGGCGTGCGGCGACAAGTACGGCGGCCTGCTGCGGCACATGGGCACGGTGAGCGCGGCCAGGGACCTGGACGTGATCCGGCAGGCCCTGGGCGCCGAACGGATCAACTACTTCGGGTACTCGTACGGGACCTACCTCGGCACCGTGTACGCCAAGCTGTTCCCGCAGCGCGTGCGGCGGGTGGTCCTCGACTCCGTCGTCGACCCGCAGGGCGTCTGGTACGACGCCAACCTCGCGCAGGACCTGGCCTTCGACGCCCGCCACAAGGCGTTCCTGGCGTGGGTGGCCAAGCACGACGGCACCTACCGGCTGGGCACCGACCCGGCCGGGGTCGAGGCGCGCTGGTACGCGATGCGGGAGGCGCTGAAGAAGACGCCGGCGGGGAAGAAGGTCGGCGCGGCCGAGCTGGAGGACACCTTCCTGCCCGGCGGCTACTACAACGGCTTCTGGCCCCTGCTGGCGGAGGCGTTCTCGGCGTACGCCAACGAGAAGGACACCGAACCGCTGGTCGCGGCGTACACCTCGCTGGCGGAGCCCGAACCGTCGGACGACAACGGGTACTCGGTCTACACCGCAGTGCAGTGCCGGGACGCCGCCTGGCCCGGCGACTGGGGCGTGTGGCACCGCGACAACTGGGACGTGTACGCCAAGGCGCCGTTCTCCACCTGGAACAACGCCTGGTACAACGCGCCGTGCGCCTTCTGGCCGGTCGAGTCCCTCACCCCGCCGGACGTGGCGAACGACGCGCTGCCGCCGGTACTGCTCTTCCAGGCCACCGAGGACGCGGCCACCCCGTACGGCGGCGGTGTCTCCGTCCACCACAAGCTGCGCGGCTCCAGCCTGGTCGTCGAGCAGGGCGGCGGCAACCACGCGGTCACGCTCGCCGGCAACGCCTGCCTGGACCGGCACCTGGTGCGGTACCTGGAGACGGGGGAGGTGCCGCGCGGCGACGGCACCGCCGCGCCGGACGCGGTCTGCGCGACGGCGGCGGATCCGCTCCCGGCCAGGTCGGCCCGGGCGGCGGAGACACCGCAGCGGAAATACACCCGCCGCTTCTGAGGGCCCTGCGCCAGGATGGGGCGCATGAACACCGCACACCCCGGTCACGCGCCCGCCCCGAACTGCCCGGCCCCCGCCCGGAACCCCCCGTCGCAGCCGAGGAGTTCCGGGCGGCACGCGGTGATCGTCCGGGAGATGACGGCGGCCGACTGCGCGGCGGTCGCCGCTGTCCGCGTACGGGGCTGGCAGGTTGCCTACCGGGGCCTGGTCCCCCCGGCGTACCTGGACGCGATGGACGTCGCGGCGGAGACCGCCCTGCGCCGGGAGCACCTCGCCGC
Organism: Streptomyces sp. NPDC051310; assembly: GCF_044455245.1. NCBI lineage: Bacteria > Bacillati > Actinomycetota > Actinomycetes > Kitasatosporales > Streptomycetaceae > Streptomyces > Streptomyces sp. NPDC051310. The sequence continues at coordinate 5,016 of NZ_JBITEO010000008.1, read as the reverse complement.
GGCCGGACCGGACGTGGTGAACCTGGTGGCGGAGCGCTCCGGGGCCGTGGTGGGCTGGGCGTGCCACGGGCCGTACCGCGACGGCGGAGCGCCGGCCGCCGACGCCGAGCTGTACGCCCTGTACGCCGACCCCGCGCACCTGTCCACGGGGGTGGGCCGCGCGCTGCTCACCGAGGCGCTCGCCCGCTGCGCCGCCGCGGGGCGCGCCGTGATGCGCCTGTGGGTCCTGGAGGCCAACACCCGGGCCCGGCGTTTCTACGAAGCGGCCGGCTTCGCTCCCGACGGCGCGGAGGAACCGTGGCACGTGGCCGGCGCCGTGCTGCCCGAGCTGCGCTACGCGCGCACGCTCGCCCGCTGAGAGGCGCTCAGCCCGGGCCGGCGGGCAGCCGGGACAGGGCGGCCGCGGCGGCCGCGGCCAGCCGGGCGCGGTGGCGGGCCGCCTCCAGGACCGGGCGGGCCCGGGGGTCGGCCAGGGCGCCGAGGCCCTCCACGCAGGCGAGGGCGACGCGCCAGTGGGGGTCGGCCGGGTCGGCCAGCCGGCGCTCCAGCACGGTGACCAGCGCCGGGACGGCTTCCGGCGCCCGCAGCGCGGTCAGCAGGCGCACCGGGGTCAGCGCGTAGGCGACGCGCAGTTCATTGGTGGCGAGCGCGGCCGCCGCCCGCGGTGTGCGCGGGTCGCCGAGCCGCGAGAGCGCGTACGCGGCGGAGACGCAGCGCTCGGGGTCGCGGTGGTTCAGCAGCAGCACCAGCGCTTCGAAGGCGCGCCGGTCCCCCGCCAGTCCGAGCCGGAACGCGGCGATCTCGCGGGCCCACAGCGGCTGCCCGGGCCGCGTCAGGACGGCGGCGAGCTCCTCCGGGTCCTCGACGGCGATCAGCCGCTCGCAGCGTGCGGATCCGTCCGCCTCGTCGCGCAACCGGTCCGCGAGCGACCGGAGCTCCTCGTCCATGGCCGTCATGCCCGCCAGCGTAGCGAGCGTCACACCGCGCGGGGAGTTCGCAGGACTGGCGCGCTCGTTACTCGCCGGTTAACCTCAGGTGAGCGGGACACACCCGCGACACGCACTCATGGCGGCCTGGTGACGCAGCCGCCTGTGTGGACCCCCGCGGCCGCGAGGCCGGGGGGAGCCGGTCGGTTCGGCATTTTCGTACGGCGTGACCCCGGGACAGGGTCCGTCGGTTCTCCACCGCGACTTCGCGCGCGGCATCCCCGCGACGGGATGCGCTGCCCAGCGACGCATCCCCGCGCGCCCCTCATCAGTCGTCACTCATCCCTGGAGTCCCGTGATGGACACCCCTCTCTCCACCATCGCCGTCGTCGGCCTCGGCACGATGGGCGCCGGTATCGCCGAGGTCCTGCTCCGCGCCGGCCGCGAGGTCGTCGGTATCGACATCAGCGAGGCCGCGGCCCGCCGCGCGGTCGCCTCCCTGGAGGCGGCCACCGCCCGTTCCGTGGCGCGTGAGCGGATCACCGAGGAGCAGCGCCGCGACATCCTGGCCCGGTTCCGCACCTTCTCCGACCTCCAGGCCGCGGCCGACGCCGATCTCGTGATCGAGGTCGTGCCGGAGTCGTACGAGCTCAAGCAGCAGGTCTTCCGGGCCCTGGACGGCATCGTCCGCCCGGACGCGATCCTCGCCACCGGTACCAACGCGCTGTCCGTGACGCGGCTCGCGGCCGACTCCGCGCGGCCCGAGCGGGTGCTGGGTCTGCACTTCTTCAACCCCGCCCCGGCGATGAAGCTGGTCGAGGTGGTCTCCTCGGTGCTGACGTCCCCTCAGGCCGTCGCCGCCGTCACCGACCTCACCCACGCGCTGGGCAAGGAGCCCGTCGCGGTCGGCGACCGGCCCGGCTTCGTCGCCGACGGGCTGCTCTTCGGCTACCTCAACCAGGCCGCCGCGATGTACGAGTCGAAGTACGCCTCCCGCGAGGACATCGACGCGGCGATGCGGCTGGGCTGCGGCCTGCCGATGGGCCCGCTCGCGCTGCTGGACCTGATCGGCATCGACACGGCCCGTACCGTCCTGGAGGCCATGTACGCCGAGTCGGGCGACCGGCTGCACGCCCCCGCGCCGGTGCTGAAGCACCTGGCCGAGGCGGGCCTGACCGGCCGCAAGTCGGGCCGCGGGTTCTACACGTACGAGGCGCCGGACAGCGGTGTCGTGGTGCGGGACGCGCTGACCCCGCTGGAGGCGGCCGCGGCCGGCGAGTCCCGCGAGGTCCGCTCGGTCGGTGTCGCGGGTTCCGGCACCATGGCGAGCGGCATCGCGGAGGTCTTCGCGAAGGCCGGGTACGACGTGGTCCTGGCCGCCCGCTCCCTGGAGAAGGCGGAGACGGCCAAGGCCCGGATAGCCAAGTCGCTGGCCCGCTCCGTCGACAAGGGGCGCATGACCCCGGAGGCCCGGGACGAGACGCTGGGCCGCATCGCCCCGGCCGGGTCCCTCGACGCCTTCGCCGACGTCGACCTGGCGGTGGAGGCGGTCGCCGAGGACCTGGAGGTCAAGCGGCAGCTCTTCGGGACGCTCGACAAGATCTGCAAGCCGGGCGCGGTGCTCGCCACCACGACGTCCTCCCTGCCCGTCGTCGCCTGCGCCCGCGCCACCTCGCGCCCGCAGGACGTGATCGGCATGCACTTCTTCAACCCGGCGCCGGCGATGAAGCTGGTGGAGATCGTCCGGACGGTCCTGACCGCCGACGACGTCCACGCCACCGTCCGCGAGGTCACCGCGAAGATCCGCAAGCACCCGGTGGACTGCGGCGACCGCGCCGGCTTCATCGTGAACGCGCTGCTGTTCCCGTACCTGAACAACGCGATCAAGATGGTCGAGCAGCACTACGCCTCCCTCGACGACATCGACGCCGCCATGAAGCTGGGCGGCGGCTACCCGATGGGGCCGTTCGAGCTGCTCGACGTGGTGGGCCTGGACGTCTCGCTCGCCATCGAGCAGGTGCTGCACCGCGAGTTCCGCGACCCGGGCCTGGCGCCCGCCCCGCTCCTGGAGCACCTGGTGGCGGCGGGCTGCCTCGGCCGGAAGACGGGGCGTGGCTTCCGCGAACATGCCCGGCGCTGAGCCGTACGGGGAGTGGGGCGGGCTGCTCGACAGGGCGGGCGGCCCGGCCCGCTCCGCGGCCCCACAGGCGCGGTCTCCTGCGCCGATGCAGTACGTTCAGGTCATGTCCCAGCCCGCTGACTCCGCCCGCCGGCCCTCCCGTTCCACCGCGACGCCCGACGCCCCCGAGAGCGCCGCGGGCAGCCGAGCCGCCGCCCAGCGGCTCAAGATGCGCCGTGAGCTCGCGGCCGCGGCGATGGAGCTGTTCGCGACCAAGGGGTACGAAGCGACGACGGTCGACGAGATCGCCGCCGCGGCGGGAGTCGCCCGCCGGACCTTCTTCCGCCACTTCCGCTCCAAGGAAGAGGCGATCTTCCCGGACCACGACGACACCCTGGTGCGGGCGGAGGCGGTGCTGAACGCCGCCCCGCCGCACGAGCACCCGCTGGACACGGTCTGCCGGGGCATCAAGGAAGTCATGAAGATGTACGCGGCGTCCCCCGCGGTCTCGGTCGAGCGCTATCGCCTCACCCGCGAGGTGCCCACCCTGCGGGAGCGCGAGATCGCCTCGGTGGCCCGTTACGAGCGGCTGTTCACGCGCTATCTGCTGGGCCACTTCGACGAGCGGGACCACCACGACGGCAATGACGACCCGCTGCTGGCCGAGGTGGCCGCGTCGGCCGTCGTCACGGCGCACAACCACGTGCTGCGCCGCTGGCTGCGGGCGGGCGGCCAGGGCGACGTCGAGGCGCAGCTGGACCACGCCTTCGCGATCGTCCGGGACACCTTCGGGACGGGCATAGGCGCCGGCCGCGCCGCCGGTGGGACCTCCGCGGCCTCGTCGCCGGCCGCGACGGCGTCCGCCACCGGCGACGTACTGGTGGCGGTGGCCCGCACGGACGCCCCGCTGGAGGAGATCATGCGCAGCATCGAGCGGACGCTGAAGGAACACCGCTGACGCGCGGCGCGCGCCGCACGCCCGCCCGCCCGGCTTGACGGCTTTTCGTCGAGCCCGGCGGGCTTTTTCCTGCCCTCCGGGCCGCCGTTCGATCGATCATCGCTCATCTGTGACGGGCAGATGGCAGGTGAGTGAAATTGTTGGCACTCAGTGTCTTGCGGCCTGGCACGCGGTGTCATACGTTGATGTTGTCCGGGCGGCCGGCGTGCAGAGACCTCTCGTACGCCGGCTGTCCCCGCAAGCCCGTCCCGGCTCGCGCGCCCGGACGCCTGCGTCACAGGCCCTTTCGCGCTCACCCAGCGCTGCCAGCACCACCCGCCGAACCGACGGCACACCTCCACAGCAGCACTTCCCCGACGTTCAACCCAGCGTCTCCCCTCAAGACGCTTCTTCGCCGGAGGCAACACCGTGAAGGAAATCCTGGACGCGATCCAGTCCCCGGACACCACGTCCGCCGACTTCGCCGCCCTGCCGCTCCCCGAGTCGTACCGGGCGGTGACCGTGCACAAGGACGAGACCGAGATGTTCTCCGGTCTCACCACGCGCGAGAAGGACCCGCGCAAGTCCCTGCACCTCGACGACGTGCCCCTGCCGGAGCTCGGCCCGGGCGAGGCCCTCGTGGCCGTCATGGCGTCCTCGGTCAACTACAACTCCGTCTGGACGTCGATCTTCGAGCCGGTGTCGACGTTCAGCTTCCTGGAGCGGTACGGGCGGCTGTCGCCGCTGGCCAAGCGCCATGACCTGCCGTACCACATCATCGGCTCCGACCTCGCGGGCGTGGTGCTGCGCACCGGGCCGGGCGTCAACTCCTGGAAGCCCGGTGACGAGGTCGTCGCGCACTGCCTGTCGGTGGAGCTGGAATCCCCCGACGGCCACGACGACACGATGATGGACCCCGAGCAGCGCATCTGGGGCTTCGAGACCAACTTCGGCGGCCTGGCCGAGGTCGCGCTGGTGAAGTCCAACCAGCTCATGCCCAAGCCCGGCCACCTCAGCTGGGAGGAGGCGGCCGC